>NZ_JBITEN010000016.1:0-213955 GCF_044455165.1 Streptomyces sp. NPDC051315 | reverse complement strand
GTCATTGGCCTCCCCCACCAAACGCTCCCGCTCCTCGGCCCCCAGCACATCGACACCACTCACCGCCAACGACGGATCCACCGCCAACTGCTCCATGACACGGACCAGTCGGGCGGCGATGGTTTCCGCCGAGTCGCGGTCGTAGAGGTGGTTCTGGTAGTCGAGCGTCAGCCGCAGGTACGGGTCGGACGCGTTGAGGGTGAGCGGGTAGTGCGATCCGGCGATCGGCCGGATGCCGTCGATCGTGAAGCCTGCGGAGACGTTCGCGTCGATGATGCCCTGCCGGTCGAGGGGGTAGTTCTCGAAGGCGATGATCGAGTCGAACAGGGCGGCCATCCCGACGTCCCGCTGGATGTCGGCCAGCCCGTGGTGGTGATGGTCGAGCAGCGCGGTCTGCCGCTCCTGGAGCTCGACGATGACGTCGGCGAGGCTGCGGTCCGGCGGGCAGGGCACCCTGATCGGGAGGGTGTTGACGAACAGGCCCACCATCTCGTCGGAGCCGGGCAGGTCCGCCGGGCGGCCGTTGACCGCGGCCCCGAACACCACGTCCTGCTGTCCGGTCAGCTTGGAGAGCAGGATCGCCCAGGCGCCCTGCAGCAGGGTGTTCAGCGTGACGCCGAGCCCCGCCGCGCGCCGGGCCAGCTCCTTTCCCTTGTCAATCGACAGCGGGACCTCGATGCGCCCATGGGCGGTCGCCTCTCCCCCGGCCGTCCGGCCGGCGGCCACGAGGGCCGGCTGGTCGAATCCGGCGAGTTCGGCTCGCCATCGGGCTGCCGACGTCTCGCGGTCCTTCGTAGACAGCCAGGCCAGGTAGTCGCCGTAGCTGCGGACCGGAGGAAGCTCGTGGCCGCCGGCGTACAGCAGGATCAGGTCCCTGATGACGGACGTGGACGACCAGCCGTCGAACAGGGTGTGGTGGGCCGTGATGATGAGCTTCGCCCGCTGTGGGCCGTAGGTGAGCAGCGACAGGCGGATGAGTGGGGGCCGCGAGGGGTCGAGCCGGTCGGCGCGGTCGTCGGCAAGGGCCTGGTCGAGCGCCGTGTCCTCGGCCGCGCGCCGGCCGGCCAGGTCGACGTGGCGCCAGGGCAGGTCGACATGCTCCGGTACCACCTGCACCGGGTCGCCGTCGGCCCCGGTGACGAACGCGCAGCGCAGGTTCGGATGGCGGTCCAGGAGCGCTTGCCCCGCGGACCGCATCCGTGACGGGTCCACCCGGCCGCTCAGGTGCAGCACGAACTGCATGTGGTAGACGTCGAAGGAGCCGTCGGCGAGCGCGGCCTGGAACTGGATGCCTGACTGTCCCGGGGCCTGCGGCCATATCTCGACGAGCCGGCCGTAGCTGGCTTCCCAGTCCTCGATCTCGTCCTGCCGTACCGGCACCAGCGTGGCGTCCGAGGGCGTCAGTCCGCCGGCCCCCGGGTCCGCGGCGTGCGCGGCCATGCCGTGCAGCACCTCGACCCACAGGGCAGCGACTTCGGTCACCGCCTCGCGGGACAGCACGCCGGTGGGGAACATGAAGGCCGCCTGCAACCGGGCGCCGCCGGAGCCGTCCGTGGCCATCGCGTTGACCTCCAGCGCGGAGAGCGCCAGCAGATCCGGGTCGGGCATCGGCGACAGTTCCGCGGCCCAGGACGCGGGTCCCCAGCCGTCGGCGCGCAGGTGCTCCGGCACGTCGGCGTCGGAGATCCGGCCGAGGTAGTTGAACCCGAGCTGCGGCACCGGGCACGCGGCGAGCTGTCGCGCGGTGTCCGGGTTGAGGTAGCGCAGCAGGCCGTACCCCACACCCTTGTCGGGGACACCGCGCAACTGCTCCTTGACCAGCTTGATGGCTCTTCCGGCCGCCGGTCCTCCCCCCAGCACGTCGGTCAGGTCCACTCCCCGCACGTCCACCCGGGCCGGGTACATGCTGGTGAACCAGCCAACCGTGCGGGACAGGTCGGCCCCGGGCACGACGTGCTCCTCGCGGCCGTGTCCCTCCAGGCGGACGAGGGTGGAGTCGTCCGCACCGCACCATCGGTTCACCGCCAGGGCGAGCGCGGTGAGCAGCACATCGGTGCCCGTGCCCCGGTAGGCGGCGGGCAGCCTGGTCAGCACGGCGTCGGTGACATCGGCGGGCAGGTCCACCCGTACGGTGTCGACCGTCGCCATGACGTCCACCGCCGGGTCGAACCGCCGTTCGCCCAGCGGGGAGTCAGGAGCGCTCAACAGGTCCTGCCAGTACGCCAGTTCCGCTTCCCGCTCGGGGGTGCGGGCCTCCTCCTGGAGGACCGATGCCCAGCGGCGGGCCGAGGTACCGACCCGGGGCAGCTCGGGCGTACGGCCGGACCGGACCTGCTGCCAGGCCTCGGCGAAGTCCGACATGAGGATGCGCCAGGAGACCCCGTCCACCACCAGGTGGTGCAGCACCACGAGCAGTCGGCCCGGGCCCGACGCGGCATCGAACCATACGAAGTCCGCCATGACTCCGGTTTCCGGGTCCAGGCGCCCCGCCGCAGCGTCGGCCTCCGCCTTCGCCACGGCCAGGGTGGACGGCTCGTCCCACCGGCCGTCGCACGGGACCCGGCGGATCAGGTCGTCCGCTCGCACGCTGCCCTCGGGACGGCCGACGAGGGCGGGCTCCTCGTCGTGCGTCAGCCGTGCGCGCAGCAGGTCGTGCCGGTCGAGCACGGCGTCCAGCGTCGCGGCGAGGCCGGGCCGGTCGATGCCTGCGGGCAGCTCCAGAGCCATCCCCATCGAGAAACGCTTCGTTCCGCCACCGTGTTCGAACACCTGCCGCGCCACCGGCAGCAGCGGCATCGCGCCGTCGCCGTCGTCCTCGTCCTCCGCAAGTGCGGGAAGCGGGTTCTGGCGGGCAGCGGCCACTTCCGCGAGCCGCGACGCCGTACGGCACTCGAAGATCTCCCGCGTGGTCAGCTCCAGGCCCCGGGCCCGGGTACGCGCCACCACCTGGATCGATCGCAGGCTGTCCCCGCCCACCGCGAAGAAGTCGTCGTCGACACCGACGCGTTCCACGCCGAGGACGTCCGCGTACGCCGCGGTGATGATCGCTTCGGCCTCGGTGCGCGGCGCCCGGGAGCTCTCGCCCAGGAACTCCGGTTCGGGCAGCGCCGACCGGTCGAGCTTGCCGGTCGGCCCCAGGGGCATGCGGCCGAGGACCACGAAGGCCGACGGCACCATGTAGTCGGGCAGGTGCCCCGCGACGAACGCGCGCAGCTCGGCGGCCGACACCCCGGCCTGCATGTCGACGTCGGCGATGCCGCCCCGGCCGTCGTCGCCCGCCACCGGCCCCGAGTTGTGGATCACGTACGCGACGAGTCGCCGTCCGCCCGAGGGCGCCTCGCGGCTGACCACCACCGCTTCGCTGATCCCGGGGTGCCTCGCGCAGACGGCCTCGACCTCGGCGGTCTCGATCCGGAAGCCGCGCACCTTCACCTGGCCGTCGCTGCGGCCCACGCACTCCAGCAGGCCCCGCGTGTTCCAGCGGGCCAGGTCGCCGGTGCGGTACATCCGTGTCCCCGGCGGGCCGAAGGGGCTGGCCACAAAACGCTCGGCGGTCATCGCCGGGCGGCCCTGGTAACCGCGGCCCAGGCAGGTGCCGGCCACGTACAGCTCCCCGACCACCCCCGGCGGCACCGGAGCCAGTCCTGGGCCCAGTACGTACGCGCGCATGTTGGCCAGCGGGGTGCCGATGGGCGCGATATCGCCGTCCGTCCACTCCTCGTCGGCGGCGAGGGAGAACGTGGTGGCATAGAAGCTCTCGCTCTGCCCGTAGCCGTTCACGACCTGCGCCCCGGGCAGGGCCTCGCGGACCTGCCGCACCAGCCGGGCTGGCAGCACGTCGCCCGCGAGGACGACCGTGCGCACAGCGGTGCTCCGCCCCAGGTGGTCCACGAGTTCGGCGAGCACCGAGGGGACCGCGCTGATCACATGGCCGTCCCAGATGTCGCGCTCGGCGAGCGCCAGTGCGTCCTCCACCACCTCGGCCGTCCCGCCGGTGGACAGCGTGGTCAGCAGCTCGAAGACCGACACGTCGAAGTTCACCGATGTGCCGACCAGCATCCGCCAGCCGCGCGGCGCGTCCAGTACCCGCGCCAGCTCCCGTACCCCGTTGACGAGGTTGCGGTGGGTGATCACCGCGCCCTTGGGCGTGCCCGTGGAGCCGGAGGTGTACATCACGTAGGCCAGGTTGTCCGGGCTCGACGGGCCGGTCCGGTCCGCGTCCTCCGGGACCTTCTGGCCGGCTGCGTCCCGCTCGGCCCACTCGGCCGCGTCGTCGAGGCGAAGAGCCGGGATGTCGTTCTCCGGCATGGCCTGCCATGTCCGGGTGTCCGTCACGGCGAACCGCGGCCCGGCCTCGGACAGCACCGTGGCCGCCCGTCCGCCCAGATGCCGGGGGTCCATCGGCAGGTAGCCGGCGCCGGATTTGAGGATGCCGAGCAGACCGACGACGAGGTCCTCGGTACGCGGCAGCGCGAGGACCACCAGGTCTTCGGGCCTCGCTCCGCGTCGTATCAGCTCCCGCGCGACACGGTCGGCCCGGTCGTCGAGGTCGCGGTAGGTCAGGGTCCGGCCCTCGCACACCACGGCGGGAGCGTGCGGAGTCCTGGCCACCTGTGCTTCGAACAGCTCCGGCACCGTCAGGTCGGACACGGCTTCGGTACGGCCGCCCAGCCGGTGGAGCAGCCGGTCCCGCTCCGTCGCGTCCAGCACGTCGATGCAGCCGATGTGCCGCCCGCAGTCGGCGACCAGCCGGCCGAGCACGCGGACGAACCGGTTCGCCATGGCCTCGACCGTGGCCCGGTCGAACAGGTCGGTGGCGTACTCCAGACGGCACTGCGCCCCGCCGGAGTCCACCGGGATCATGTCGAAGAACAGATCGAACTTGGCCGTCGAGGTCTCGATCCGCTCGGCCCTGACCTCAAGGCCCGCGATGTCCAGGTCCGGCACCGGAGGCTGCCAGGAGAGCATCACCTGGAACAGGGGGTGGTAGGCGGTGGAGCGGTCCGGGTTGAGGACCTCCACGAGGCGCTCGAACGGAATGTCCTGGCTGTCGTAGGCGGCGAGGGACCGCTCCCGCACCCGCCGGAGCAACTGGGCGAAGGTGGGGTTGCCCGTGAGATCGACGCGCAGGACCCAGGTGTTGACGAAGAAGCCGACGAGGTCGCGCAGTTCCTCGTCGGTGCGTCCCGCGATCGGGGCGCCGATGGGGACGTCGTCCCCGCAGCCGAGATGGTGCAGGAGGACGGCCAGCGCGGAGTGCATCACCATCGAGACGGTGCTGTCCTCCTGCGCGGCCAGCCTCTCCACGGCGTGCAGCAGTTCCGCGTCCAGCCGGAACCGGACCACGTCGCCGCGGCGGCTCGTCGTCCGCGGGCGCGGGCGATCGGTGGGCAGGGCCAGCGGCTGGGCCAGACCGGCCAGCGTCCGCTGCCAGTAGTCCAGTTGCCGGGCCGCCAGGCTGTCCGGGTCGGACTCGTCACCGAGCACGTCCTGCTGCCACAGGGTGTAGTCGGCGTACTGCACCGGCAGCGGCTCCCAGGCCGGCGCGCGGCCCGCGCCCCGGGCGGCGTAGGCCACCGTCAGGTCCCGCAGCAGCGGCCCCATGGACTCCCCGTCCAGGGCGATGTGGTGCACCACCAGGACCAGTGTGTGCTCCCGCGGCGCGCTGCGCACCAGGCGGGCGCGGATCGGCACGTCGGAGGCGAGGTCGAAGGAGGCGGTGGCGGTCTCCGCGACGGCCGCGGACAGCTCCGTCTCGTCCGCGGCCTCGACGAGGTCCAGGGTGAAGGGCGCCGATTCCGTGGCCAGTACCCGCTGGTGCGGAACGCCGTCGCCGTCCTCGACGATCACGGTGCGCAGGACCTCGTGCCGGCCGATGAGGTCGAGGAAGGCCGACTCCAGCGCACCGACGCTCAGCTCGCCGGTCAGTCGCAGTGCGAAAGCGCCGTTGTACGTCGGCGATGGACCCTCGAAACAGTCCACGAACCACAGTCGGCGCTGCGCGAAGGACAACGGGATCAATGTGTCTCCAAATCCGCGGGACGAGCCGGGAGCGATGCGCTGCTCAACCCTGGTCGAGCACTGCCAAGAGCTCGTCGTTGTAAAAGTCGTCGATGGAGCACGCGCCGGAGCCCGTCGAGAAGTAGCGGTCGATCAGGTGCTGGTGACCGACCAGTTTCCGCAGCATCTCCGACTGCCTGCCGGGCTTGAGTTCGGCCACGTTGAGAGCGCCCTGGTAGAGATCGAGAAAGCTGTCGGTCAGACCGCTCTCATAACGCCTCAGCGCCATGTCGAGCGCCGTGTCGTCGTGCAGCCGGTCGCCGATGTGGTCGGTGAGCGACTGCGCCTGGAGGAAGGCGTCGGTGATGCCGCGGGCGGTGATGGAGTCCTTGTGGTGCACCGCGTCGCCGAGCAGGACCCACCCGGGGCCGTAGGCCTTGCGGAAGAAGTTCTCCTGACGTCCCGTGCCGTAGAACACCTCCTCGCGCTGTCCCGCCGACATCCGCTCGTACAGTTCGGGCGCCGTGGAGCGGACGGCCTCCAGGAAGGAGGGCTCGACGGCGGTACGGACCTCGGCGAACTCGCTCTGCGGGAAGTAGGCCATGATCAGCTTGAGGTCGTCGTTCGTGGGGATGACGCCGAGCCACCGTCCCGGCCGCTCGTACAGCTCGAAGTGCCCGGGCACCCCGGACCAGTAGCTGTAGTAGGTGCAGGTCATCCGCGGGTGCTCGATGACGCAGGGCGCGCCGACCTTGCGGGCCACCAGCGACCGCATGCCGTCGGCGCCGATGACCAGCCGCGCCCGCTGCGTCTCCTCGGAGCCCCCGGGCGTGGTGTAGCGCACCCCCGCGACCCGGTGGCCGTCGAGGAGGAGGTCGCCCACGGTGCACCCCTCACGGACATCCACGCCGGCTGCCGCGGCGCCCTCGGCGAGGATCGGGTCGAGCACGAAACGCCTCGGCGCGTACGTGGTGCGCTGATCATCGACCGGCAGCGAGAAGCCGTCCAGCCGGACCCCCGGGGCCTGGTAGCTCTGGTGGTCGATCGGCGGGCAGCCCGCGGCACGGAGCCGGTCGAGCAGGCCCCAGCGGGCGAGCAGCGCCACCCCCGGCTGATGGATGTAGTGCGAGGACAGGGTGTCCTGCGGGAACCGTGCCTTCTCAAGGAGCAGGACGCGGTAACCCTGCCGGGCGAGCAGCATGGCCGCCGGCGAGCCCGCGCACCGGGCACCTATGACAACTACGTCGTACATGGCCCTCGCTTAGGATCGAGTCACGGCACCCGTGGCTTCGATGTATGTGGAAATCAAGGCCACCGTCGGGTTGAGGTACATCTGATCCATAGGGACTTCGACATCGAGTTCGTCGATGTATCCCGCTTGGATTTTGGCCATGATCATGGAGTGGCCGCCCAGCGCGAAGAAGTCGTCGTCGACCGCTATGTCATCGCGCTGGAGTTCTCGGCACCAAATGGCCCGCACCTTTTCGGTAATCATCACACCCCTCCTCTGCGCCATCAAGGCCTTGCGAGTTGGCCGCCGTACCGCTGTCGGCGTGCTGGATTCGGGACTCCTCGGCCAGGGCCGCGCGGTCCACTTTTCCGTGCGGACTCAGGGGAAGCTCACGGATATTGAGGAATCGCGTCGGAACCATGTTCCGTGGCAGCGTCTCCAGCAATCGGGCGCGTACCTCGCTTTCCGCGAGGTCCTGTGCCGCCGGTACGACGAAGGCGATCAGCTCGTGGTCTCCGGAGCCGGTTTCCCTGGCCACGACGGCGGCCTGCCGGATGCCGTCGAGGCTGTCGAGCGCGCGCTCGACGTCGGCGGGATCGATGCGCATGCCCCGCACCTTCACCTGGTCGTCCATGCGGCCGGCGACGACGAGGTCGCCGGCCGGGGTCACGCGGCCGCGGTCGCCCGTGCGGTACAGCCGGCGCGGGGTGCCGTCGAGTACCACGGTGGTGAAGCGTTCGCTCTCGGGTCCCGTGGGGTTGAGATAGCCGGCGCCGACCCCCTTTCCCGAGAGGCAGATCTCGCCGTACTCCCCCGCCCCGACCGGCTGTGACTTTTCGTCGAGTATGTGGATCTCGGTGTTGTGGACGGGCCGGCCGACCGGCGCCGCCCCGTGTTCGGCGGGCCGGTAGCCGACGAGGTCGTACGAGGAGGCGATGTCCGTGCACTCGGCGACGCCGTACTGGTGAAGGAGCGTGCACGTGTTCCCGTCCACGCGGGCCCAGTCCGCTATCCGGTCGAAATGCAGCGGCTCACCGCCGAACAGCACGTAGTCCAGCCCGGCGAGTGCCGTGCCCCGACGTTCCGTTTCCCAGTCCACCAGCAGGTAGAGGGTGCTGGAGGCACAGTGCACGGTGCGTATCTGGTGCTGCGACAGCATGCGGTAGGCCATCGCGGTGTCGAAGTGGCGGCTTGCCATCAGGTGCTGGGTGGCACCGCAGAACAGCGGGATCATCAGGCTGCGTTGGGAGAGGTCGAATCCGAACGCGCTGACGACCAGGTTGTCCGACCCGTGGTGCAGGCCGTATTCGAGGGTCAGCCAGTTCAGCAGGTTGAACCAGCCCTCGTGGCGCACACCGGCGAGCTTCGGCGCGCCGGTCGACCCGGACGTGAAGACCGCGTAGCACAGGTCGTCCCCGCTGACCAGGATCTCCGGCGATGTCACCGGCAGGCCGTCGAGCCGGTCCGTCCACCGCTCGGGAGCGACGACCTCGGCGGTCGTCGACTCCACCAGGTCGGCGGTCGGCGGTGAGGCCACCACCAGGGCGAGGCCGGGAATCTGCCCGAGCAGCAGCCGCAGTCTGGCCGGCGGATAGGTGGGATCGAGCGGCACATAGGCCGCACCCGCCTTCAGCGTGCCGAGGACGGCGACGACCAGGTCGACCGAGTAGTCGAGGCAGAGACCGATCTTGTCGCCCCGCCCATAGCCGCGCGCTGCCAGAAAGTGCGCGAACTGGTTGGCGCGCGCGTCCAGTTGCGCGTAGGTGATCTGCTGTCCGGCGCAGCGGAGGGCGACGGCTTCAGGAGTGGTGCGGGCGTGCGCCTCGAACCGCTTGTGCACGAGGGGCAGGGGTGGCAGGGGAACCCGTGTTCCCTGGAGGATCATCAACCAACTCCGTCGTGACGGTGGTTCGGCCGGGGGCGAGTGGTACGTGCGTCCCGGCCGACGGGCGGGTGCGGGCGCGGACTCGGCGGCCCTGCGGTGGCACGGCGGCGTCCGCCGCTGCCCGGCGGCGCCGGCCCGCGCACTGCGGAGCCGCCACCGGCCGGGGCGCCTCGCCTTTTCAGTCCGCGGCCATGGCCTCTCGCAGGCTCCTGGGCCGCAGATCCGTCCAGTTCTCCTCGACGTACTGCAGGCATTCGTCCCGTGCTGCGTCGCCGAGGACCACACGCCAGCCGTCGGGTACATCGGCGAACACCGGCCACAGGGAGTGCTGGCCCTCGTCATTCACCAAGACGTGGAAGGTTCCGTTCTCGTCGTCGAATGGGTTCGTGCTCACTGCCACCGTCCTTAGCGGTCACGGCATGAATCCGGATGAAATGCGGAACGGCGCGGGAGAGAAATGGCCGGACGGGTGGTTTCCGGTCCGGCATTGTCCTGTCGACGGGACATCCCGCATCAGCGGGCACCGGACAGTGCCGATGCCACGGTGGGGGACGCTAGGACGCGCCTGCCAGGGCCGCAAGGACGGCGGATTCGGTGCACTCCCGCCCGATCCGCCGGGCCTGTTTCCCCCCGGCCTCATGTGCCACCATGACCGAGATGTAGCCCCTAAATGGGTCCGCTCACATTCGGGTTCCCCCAATCCACCACCGCCGAGGCGATCGCGAGCGCGTGCGGCACGGCGACGGAAAGCCCATCGACGAACCGACGACTGGTGATCCATGACTCTGAAGTCAGAATCCGAGCACGGAACAGCTCCAGATGACGGCACTCGACGTTCGCTGCTGCGTCACATGCTGGTGGCAAGAGGTGTCGACGAAGAGGCCTGTCAGCTCCAGAAGCAGGGCGCTCTCGACCTCTGGGCCTCCTGCCAGGGGCAGGAGGCCGCGCAGGTGGGCTCCGCGCTGGCCGTACCGCCTTCGGCGACCGTCTTCCCCAGCTATCGCGAGCACGCGGTGGCACTTGTGCGGGGCATCACACCGGACCAGTTGCTGAGGCAGTGGGCCGGCCGCACGTTCTGCGGATGGGATCCGCGCCGACTGGGTTTCTTCCCCTACACCCTGGTGCTGGCCGCGCAGACACTGCACGCCGTCGGCTATTCGATCGGGCAACGCCTCCAGGAACGCGAGGATTTCGTCGTCGTCTACGTCGGCGACGGTGCCACCAGCGAGGGCGACATGGCGGAGGCCATGAACCTCGCCGCCGTGGAGTCGGCGTCCGTGCTGTTCATCTGCCAGAACAACGGCTGGGCGCTGTCGACACCGGCCGAGGAGCAGATGCGCACCTCGCTGGCCGAGCGCGCCCGGGGTTTCGGGATCGAGTCCGTCAGGCTGTCGGGCCACGACCCGGAAGCGGTCTTCACGGCCTGCTCCCGTGCGGCCGCCCACATACGCCACCGGCGAGCACCCTGCCTCGTCGAGATCGAGGTCAGCCGCATCCACGGACACTCGACCTCCGACGCCCAGGAGCTGTACCGCAGCAGCGAGGACATCGCCCGGGCGAGGGCCGCTGATCCGGTGGCGGCGTATGCGGCCCGGCTGCACGACCTGGGTGTGGTGGACCACGCGTGGCGGGACGCCGTCGACGCGGAAGTGCGGGAGGCGCGCGAGCTGTTGATGAAGGAGTACGCGTGATGACTACGGCCCGGTCGGACGGCCTCGCGGCGTCGATCAACGCGACCCTTGCCGATCTGCTGGAGCAGGAGCCCGGGCTGCTGCTGCTCGGTGAGGACATCGGACGCCTGGGCGGCGTGTTCCGTGTGACCCGCGGCCTGCAGGAGCGCTTCGGCAAGGAGCGGGTCCGCGACACGCTCCTCGCCGAATCCAGCATCATCGGCCAGGCCGTGGGCATGGCGATGAGCGGCCTGGTCCCGGTCTGCGAGATCCAGTTCGACGGGTTCACCTACCCCGGCGTGAACCAATTGGTGACCCAGGCCGCCCGTGTCGGCGCCCGGTGGAACGGGCAGCTCAGCCCGAGCCTGGTGGTGCGGGTCCCGACCGGCGGCGGATTCCGGGGCGTCGAGCACCACAGCGAGTCCAACGAAGCGCTCTTCGCGCGCGTCCCGGGCATCTCGGTGGCGTGCCCTTCCACTGGTGAGGACGCGGACCAGATCCTGCGGTACGCCGTGACGCTCGGCGCGCCCGTGGTGATGTACGAGCCGATCCGCCTGTACTGGCGCAAAGCCGGCCCGCCCCGCGATCCGGCGCCGGCGAAGTCCGCGACCGCGGCCCGCATCGCGCGACGGGGCACGGACCTGACCGTGGTCACGTACGGCGCGATCACCCATGAGGTGCTGCGAGCGGCGCACGAGCTCAGCCCCGATGTCGATGTCGAGGTGGTAGACCTGCGCTGGGTGGCCCCGCTCGACATGGACACGATCCTTCAGTCGCTGTCCCGCACGGGACGCCTGCTGATCGTGCACGAGGGGTCGAGGGACCTGGGTGTCGGCGCCGAGATCGCCGCGTCGGTCGTGGAGCGTGACGTCGGCTCGCTCCGGCGTCCGGTCCGCCGGCTGGCTCCGGACCGTCGTGTCTATCCCCCGGCGGATTTCGAGCAGCAGTACCTGATCGGTGTGCAGGAGATCAAGGATGAGGTGTTGGTGATGACGGGGTGAGCGGTTCGTTCGAGGACATGCCGGTTCCCGGTTTCGGGCACAGCCTCGACGAGGCCCTGCTTGTCGAGTGGGTCGCCGGCGTCGGTGACCGGGTCCGGCGCGGCGACGTCGTCGCCGTCGTCGAGACCGACAAGGCCAGCACGGAGATCCTGGCGGAGCGCGACGGACGGGTCATGGAGCACTCGGCGACCGCCGGCACGATCCTCAAGTCCGGTGAGGTGCTGTACCGATTGGCGGCCGACCAACCGAGCCACGCGTCGCAGCCCTCGATCCCGGCAGATGAGCGGAGAACATCCATGAGCGAGATGGAAGAGCGCATCAGCGACGTCATGCTGGCCAAACTGCGGGAGCGGGAGCCGTCGTCGGGCCCGGAGGACCTCACCCGGTCGGTCGCCGAGCTCGATCTCGACTCGCTCGACCTGGTCGAGCTGCACCAGCGGCTGGAACGTGAACTCCATGTCAAGGGCGACCTGCGGGAGACCGCGGGCTTCCCCCTCCTCTCGGATTTCAGCGCCTACTTCATGAAGCTGGCGAGCGGGAAATGAGCGCGGGCATCGTCGATCTCGTCGCGGTGAAGCCGGGACGTACGGTCGGCAACGACCAGTTCGAGCCGATCGGTCTCACGGACCAGTGGATCCGCCGTCGCAGCGGCATAGCGTCCCGCTCCTGGCTGCCGGCCGACACCCCGCTGGCGGAGGTGGCGGCCGAGGTGTGCGCGCCGATCGTGGCCCGGGTGGACGACCCGTCCACGATCGGCGCCCTGATCGTGGTCAGTACCTCGGCGCGGCAGCGTGTGCCCGGCATCGCGCAGAAGGTGGCGCAACTGGCCGGTCTCGGGCCTTCGGTGCTGGCCTTCGACATGAACGCGGCCTGCTGCGGCTTCGTCTACGGCCTGGTCACCGGGCTCTCGCTCTGCGATGCCGGGCGGACGCGCTCGGTGCTCCTGTGTTCGGTGGAGGCCATGTCACGGCTGGTGGACCCGTCGGACCGGCAGACGGCCTGCATCTTCGCCGACGGCGCCGCGGCCGTGCTGCTGGCGGACCGGGCCGAGTTCGCGCTCTCGTGCCAGGTGGCCGGCTGTGACGGCTCCCAGGAGGGGCTCATGCGGGAGACGGACACCGGAGGCATCCATCTCGACGGCGCGCAGGTGTACGACCGTGCCGTGCGCCGGATGACGGAGTCGGCGCGGTATCTCGTCGACAACGGCCCCGCGCCGACGGTCCTGGTCGGTCACCAGGCCAACGGCCGCATCCTGGAGCAGGTCCGCGGCTTCACCACCGATCTCAATGTTCCCTTCGTGAACCGGATCGAGCACTCCGGGAACACCTCGTCCGCGTCCATCCCGCTGGCGTTCGCCGAGGAGTTGGAGGCGGCTGTCCTCCCTTCCCGGGGGCGGCTCGGTGCGGTGGCCTACGGCGCCGGCGAGGCATGGGGAGGCGTCGCGGTGGACTACCGGGTGCCAGTCACCGCGGCTCCGTGACACACACCGGATCTTCTTACCCCACTTACTCGGTCCCACCGATCTGGGAGGCTGTCATCTACAGGCCAGAAGCCTGGATTCTGCACTCCGGCGCCACGACCGGCCCTCAGGACGGCGGCCCCCGTGCCGCACTGCGCTACGGCCGGTTCGCCTTCGGTCCCCTAAAGGAAGGCGAGGCCCTGGTGGAGCCGATCATCGGCTCCTGGGAAGCCAACATGGACCACGCGCTGACGCGCTCGCCCATCGACGTCTGCAGCAGCCGCGGCGAGGACGCGGTGGTCCTGGGGAACCTGGGCGTGGTGCGTGTGCTCAAGGTGACCGCGGGGCGCGGGGCGGATGTCAGGATCCGCGAGGGCGATCTCTGTCTGCTGATGCCCTTCGGCAGGATGGACCGCTTCGGCTACGCGGAACTCGCGCACGCCTACGACGCACCGGGTACCATCGGCCTGCTGACCAAGCAGTCGAAGATGGACGCGCGGCTGCTTCTCCCGCTGCCAGACGGCACGGCCTACTCGCTGTCCCAATGGGCTTCCTACGGGCGGTACTTCACCGCCTGGGACAACTGGAACAAGGCGTACGGATGCTGGCGCACCCAGGTCCCAGACGACGATCCGGCGCGACATCTGGTGTTCGGGTGGGGCGGAGGCGTGGCGTTCGCCGAGCTGCTGCTGGCCAGACGGGCCGGGTTCCGCGTCGCCATGGCGGCGGGCTCCGACGAGCGCGTCGCCTTTCTGCGGGAGCACGGCATCACTCCGGTGGACCGCCGCCGGTTCCCCGCTCTCTCCCGCCCCACCCGCCGTCGGCACACGGACCGGGAGAGGCACGAACAGCACCGGAAATCGGTCGAGGACTTCCTGCACGTGACCCGGGATCTCAGCGACGGTCACGGAGTCGCGATCTTCGTCGACAACATCGGCGAGCCCCTGTACGACGTCACCCTGGGCGCCCTGGCACGTCAGGGGGTCGTCACCACCTGCGGGTGGAAGGCGGGTATGCGCCTGACTCATCTGCGGAGCGTCGAGAGCATCAGCCGCCACATCCATGTGAACACGCACGTCTGGCGGCTGTCCGACTCCCCGGCGATACGGGACTTCCAGGAGGCCGAGGGCTGGATGCCACCGGCGGGGTCCGAGGTGCAGTACGGCTTCGACCGGGTGCCCGACCTGGCCGACGACTACGCGAACGGCAGGATCGGCTCGTACTTCCCTACGTACTGCGTGAACCCGCTGTGACCCGCCCGGGCCGCAGCAAAGGTCCTTCGACGAGGTCGGGGACGTGATCCGAGGGAGGGAGACACCATGGGCCACGCCGGGATGGACACGGAGGTGGTGATCGCCGGCGCCGGGCCGACGGGACTGATGCTCGCCTGTGAGCTGCGGCTCGCGGGCGCCGACGTAGTGGTGGTCGACCGGCTCGCGGGGCGGACCGGTGAGTCGCGGGCCGGCGGGATGCACGCCCGCACGCTGGAGGTGCTGGACCAGCGCGGGGTCCTGGACCGGTTCCTCGCGGCGGGCGAGATCCAGTCGGTCGGCCACTTCTCCGGCCTCTGGCTGGACTTCGACGAGTCCGCGTCCCGGCACGCCAGGCCGCTGATGATCCTTCAGTCGGCCATCGAGCGGCTGCTGGAGGAGTGGGCCGCCGAACTCGGCGTACGGGTGCGCTGGTCGTCGGAGGTGACCGGGGTCCGCCAGGACCCGCTGAGTGTGACGGCGGAACTGTCATCGTCGCAGTCGTCGGCACCGGCACGGCTGCGCGCCCGCTATCTCGTGGGCTGCGACGGCGGGCGCAGTGCCGTGCGCAAGCTGTCGGGCATCGGCTTCCCCGGCACCGAGGCGACGATGACCGCGCTGCTGGGCGACGTCGAACTCCCCGATCTGCCGGAGGACTACATCTTCATGCGGCGCTGCCCGGGAGGCCATTTCTCGGTGATCGCACTTGAACCGGGCTGGTACCGGGTCATCACGTCAGAGTACGGCCATGTCGCCGGCCGGGACGATCCGGCGACGTTCGAACAGCTCCGTGCGGCGCTGGTCAGGCTGGCGGGCACGGACTGGGGCATGCACAGCCCGCGCTGGGTCTCCCGGTTCGGCGACGCGGCGCGGCAGGCCTCCCGGTACCGCAACGGGCGGGTGCTGCTGGCAGGCGATGCCGCGCACATCCACTATCCGGCCGGCGGGCAGGGCTTGAACGTGGGGGTGCAGGACGCGGTCAACCTCGGCTGGAAGCTGGCCTCGGTGGTGCGCGGCCGAGCGCCTGTGAGCCTGCTGGACACCTACCACGACGAGCGGCACCCGGTCGCGGCCCGGGTGCTGCGCAACACCCGGGCGCAGTCGGCCCTGGCCCGCCCCGGGGAGCAGATGGACGCGCTGCGCGAGGTGTTCGGCTCGCTCATCACGTTCGACGAGGTCAACCGCCATCTGTGCGGCATGCTCACCGGGCTGGACGTCCGGTATCCGGTCGACGGCGATCACCCCCTCGCCGGCCACCGGGTGCCCGACGCCAACCTCAAGAGGCCCGACGGCGCCACACGCGTCCACGAACTGCTGCGCACCGCCCGCCCCGTACTGCTCGACCTCGGCGGCGGCACCGAGGTGGCGGCGGCCGCCCGAGGGTGGGCCGACCGCGTCGACCACGTCGAGGCGCGGAGCGACGACGCCTACTGGGCCGTCCCCGCTGCCGACGGGACACCCGCTCCGTGCGCCGTTCTGATCCGGCCCGACGGACATGTCGCCTGGGCTGCCGCCTCGGACGGCGCACCCGCCTCCCCCGGCCTGCGCAGCGCTCTGGCCAAGTGGTTCGGCCCCGCCCTGCCGGGGTGAGAGCGCGAACGCCGCCACGTTCTTGACCACGTCCGTATCGAGGAGTCCTGATGTTCGTCCCCCCCTTCTACCGTCCGCCCGACAGCTCGTGGATGACCGACGTCGTCAAGGAGCACCCCTTGGCACTGCTCACGAGCAACGGCGCGCCGGGAGAGGTCCCGTTCGCCACGCATCTGCCGGTGATCCCCGAGTCGTTCGACACCAAGACGGCCGATCTGTCGGGCAGTGTCCTGCTGTGCCATCTCAACCGGCAGAACCCGCACTGGTCGGCACTGCGCAGCGGCGACCCCGTACTCCTGACCTTCACCGGGCCCCACGGATACGTGACACCTTCCGTGTACGCGTACACCCCGGCCGCACCGACCTGGAACTTCACCTCGGTGCACGTGCGCGGGGCGGTGGAGAAGATCGATGCGGCCGAGGAGACCCTGGAGGTGCTCACGGCCACGGTGCGTGCCTTCGAGGGCCGCTTCGGCAGCGACTGGGACATGAGTGAGTCGATCGGCTACTTCCGCAAGATCCTGCCGGGAGTCGGTGCCTTTCGTGTCCAGGTGACCGGCGCCGACGGGATCTTCAAGCTGAGCCAGGAGCAGACCGCTGAAGTGCGTGACCGCGTGCGGAGTTCTTTCCACGCGCAGCACAGCACGCACTGCCGGGCCGTCGCCGGGCTGATGGACCGACTGCCCTGAGGGGGGCCGGGCGCACCTCTCCCCTCATATCACAGGTGACACGCTGCCGTGCCGGTCTGCCCGTCGGGGCGGTCCGGCACGGTGGCCTTTTCCGGGCTCCGGACCGCAGGACGGAGTGCCGGCACGGCCGACGGCTCACGCACCGCCGATCCGGATGGCCTGGACGGGGCAGGCCCGGATCGCCGCACGCACTGCCGATCCGGAGCTGTGCTCCTGGCCCTCGATGATTTCGTTCAGCCCGTCGTCGTCCTGTGTGAAGACGTCCGGAGCCACGAGAGCGCACATTCCTCCACCCACGCACCGGTCCCGGTCCACCTGGATACGGGCTCTTGCCCCGCCCGACTCCTCGGTACGCGGGCTCATGACAGCTCCTCTTCGGCGAGGTGACGGGGGTGCGAGCATATCCGGCCGGCGCGCTGCACCCGAGGGTGCAACAGGCCTCCCCGCAAAGGGGGTTGGGCGTCGCGGGACACCTCGTACACGGAGCGGGAAGAGGTCACGGCTGCCGCCCGAACAGCCGACGCGAGGACCTGCCCACGATGCGCCCGTAGACATTCTGCCCCGACAGCTCCACCTTCAGCACGTGCGGCCTGTCGCGATTCGCCCTGGGGCGACGGTACTTGAACCCGCTGAAGGCGAGCCGCCGACAGCGCGGCCTCCAGTCGCCCGTCCAGTTCGTCCGAGATGAGCCGGCCGTCCCCCGCGGCGACCCGCAGGACCTCCACCGTCCAGTCCTGGTCCCCGTGCGAGGCCCGTAGCCCGGCCTGCCCAAACGGAGGGTTCTCCCCCGGCACACCCGCATCCCGGTGCTGTTCCACCAAGGTCCCTCCGCTTTTGAGGTCTGCGTCGATTCTCACGGGCCACTCCTTGACGAAGCCGAGGTCGAAGCCGAAGCCGAGGTGCGGACCCTCCGGGTCACGGACCGGCCACGCCGCGGGGACGGCGGGCACCGACGCTCCGTCGGATTCCGCCGCCCCGGGCGGACCGGATCGCGGGGAGTCCGCGTCCCGGTCCCGTCTACTTCGGACCGCGGTTGAACACGGCCTGCGCCCAGCGGTAGCCGAGCGCTGTCAGTACCACGCACCAGATCAGGGCGATCCACCAGTTGTTGCCGATCTGCGTGCCGAGCAGCAGGCCACGCAGAGTCTCGGTTGCCGGGGTGAAGGGCTGGTACTTGGCGATCGGCTGGAACCAGCCCGGCATCGTCTCCGCGGGGATGAACGCGCTGGAGATGAGCGGGAGGAGGATCAGGGGCATGGCCATGTTGCTGGCCGCCTCGGGGGTCGGACTGGCCATGCCCATCCCCACCGCGATCCAGGTGAGCGCCAGGGCGAACAGGGCGAGCAGGCCGACGGCGGCGATCCACTCGAGCGGGGTGGCGTCCGTGGTGCGGAAACCGATGGCCACGGCGACGGCGCCGACGATCACCAGACTGGCGAGCACCTGGAGCACGCTGCCGACGACATGCCCGATGAACAGGGAGCCCCGGAAGATCGCCATCGTGCGGAAGCGGGCCATGAGGCCCTGGGTCATGTCGATGGAGACCGACATCGCGGCCCCGATCACCGTGCTGCCGATGGTCATCATCATGAGCCCCGGCACGAGGTAGGCGATGTAGTCGGAGCGGTCGTTCCCGCCGATGCCCGCGCTCATCACATCACCGAAGATGTAGACGAACAGCAGCAGGATCATGATCGGCGTCAGGAGCAGGTTCAGCGTCATGGACGGGTAGCGCCGCACATGCAGCAGGTTGCGCCGCAGCATCGTGGTCGAGTCGCGCACGGCGAGGGAGAAGGAGCTCATCGGGTGGCCTCCTTGGCCTGGTCGAGGACGCCGACACCGCCGGTCAGGGCGAAGAACACGTCGTCGAGGTCGGGCGTGTGCACGGTCAGCTCGTCGGCCTCGATGTGCGCGGCCTCCAGCCGGTCGAGGATGGCGCGCAGCTCACGCTGGCTGCCGTCGTTGGGGACCTGGAGCGTGAGGGCTTCGTCGTCCCCGGCGGCTTCGTCCAGCGTGGTGGCGGCGGCCCTGTAGGCGGCCGGGTCGGTGAAGCGCAGCCGGACGTGCCCGCCGGGGACGAGGCGCTTGAGCTCGCCGGCGGTGCCCTCGGCGGCGATCTTGCCGTCGTTCAGCACCGCGATCCGGTCGGCGAGTTCGTCGGCCTCCTCCAGGTACTGGGTGGTGAGGAGGACGGTGACGCCGTCGGCGACCAGCTCGCGGATGATCCCCCACATGGTGTGGCGGGAGCGCGGGTCGAGGCCGGTCGTCGGCTCGTCGAGGAAGATGATCCGCGGATTGCCGATCAGCGTCATGGCGATGTCGAGGCGGCGCTTCATGCCGCCGGAGTAGGTGGCCGCGGGCTTCTTCGCGGCTTCGGTGAGGTCGAAGCGCTCCAGGAGCTCCGCGGTCACCCGCCGCCCCTCGGCCTTCGACAGGTGGTGCAGGTCCGCCATGAGGAGCATGTTCTCCTCACCGGTGATCAGGTTGTCCACGGCCGAGAACTGGCCGGTGACGCCGATCGCCGCGCGGACCCCACCGGGCGAGGCGGCGACGTCGTGGCCCGCGACCTGGGCCTGCCCGCCGTCGGCGGCGATGAGTGTGGACAGGATCTGCACCACGGTGGTCTTGCCGGCGCCGTTCGGACCGAGCAGGGCGAACACGGAACCGGCCGGAATCCGCAGGTCGATGCCGTCCAGGACAACCTTGTCGCCATATGACTTGCGCAGGCCCACGACGGAGACGGCCGCGGGCGACTGCCGGTCGCTCTCTTGCCTTGATGCAGGCATGACAGAAGAGGGCATGGGTACTCCCATTGAGGCTTGGATGAAGGGATGCGGCGCGTCGGCGAGACGGGTGCGCTACAGCACCAGCGGCTGGATGAGGACGAAGAGGGCGAGGAGTGAGCGCGAGGGTGCTGCTCGACGGTTACGCAGTGCCCTCGATCCCGGCCCGCGGCCGGGCGGTGAAGACGCGGGCCCCCTCGCCTGGACTGCTGCTCCGAGGACGTTGCCGACATTGGCGCGGCTGAGTCAGGTCTCGCCGACCTGCTCGACCACCTCGGTGGACAGGATCTGCGGCAGTTTCACGAACCGCTCGGGCGGGCTACGCCCGCTGGCATGGGGCGACGGGTGTCACTTCTCGTCCGCGCCAGGTTCCCCGCTGATGGATTCCTGGTAGACGTCCGCGTAGGTGGGAGAGTCCTTGATCAGGTCGTCGCAGAACGCGGCGACATCGGTGCCGATGAGTTCCAAGACTCCCTTGCCTGTGGCGACGCCCTCCTCGAAGAAGTCGACGATCCCAGGGAGCAGGGGCCCGTCAGGCAGGCTGATCGGCCCGACCTTGAACAGGTACTTCTGCATTTCCTTGTAGACGATCTGGTAGTCCGGCGGGAGGGCCTTGACCCGAGCCACGTGCGCCCGCCACTGCTTCTTTCCCTCGATGATGTCCTGGATGCTCACGTCAGTCTCCCAACCGGCTCAATTTCCTTGCGACGTTCCTGTTCAACTGCTCGCGCCACCGGTCGCGATGGGTTCGAGCCCCTTCTCCACCGGCGAGCGCGGTGCAGAAGCCTTGGATGTCGTCGCCGAGCACCTCGTGGACGCTCTGTCCGTCCGCCGCTGCTACTTCGAGCAGCCCCAGGGCGGCGTCGAGGATCGGCATCAGGTTGCGGCCGGTGAAGTCCCCGTAGGGGAAGATGTGGGTGGTGATCTGTCCCCACGCCGCCCGGTAGTCGTCCGGCAGGGTCTCGGCCCGGGCTTGGAACGCCTTCCATTCCCTGGTGAGATCGCTGCCTGTGACCTTCTCCCAGAAGTTCATCTTCCGCCCTCCTTGAGCCTGTCGATGCGTGATGAGACGTACTGCCACTTCGCCCAGAACTTCGCGAGTTCTTCGCGTCCTGCGTCGTTGAGCGCGTAGAACTTGCGCGGCGGACCGACCCCGGATGGCCGTTTGGTCACCTGGACGAGTCCGTTCCTCTCCAGCCGCAGCAGGATGGTGTACACCGTCCCCTCGATGACGTCGGTGAAGCCGAGCTCGTTCAGCTGACGGGTGATGGCGTACCCGTAGGTTTCCTCGTTGCCGATGATTTCGAGCACGCATCCTTCGAGCGTGCCCTTCAACATCTCCGTCAGGTCGTCCATCGCGGGTGCTCCTCAGCTGCCGGTACTGCGTGGTACCGAGTACCACTATACGGTAGCACCGAGTACTGGAGGACGTCAGTATCTCCGGTAGGCGTAAAGCCGGGACCGGTCGGCGAGGACCGGGGCTCCACAGCGGAGGCCACGCGTCGGGCCAGCTCCGCAGTCAGTGGGGGCTCGTAGGTCATCACCGCAACGCCCCGATCCCCGTAGACAAGGCTGGCAGGCCCTCGACGGTTTCGTTGTTGTTCTTCACACCAACTCAACTGCCGTCGTCGGCCCGCCGGTTACGGTGCGGGCTACCGGCGTGCGGTGAACCGCCCGTCAAAGCGTTTGTACAGCCAGCCGCGATCGGCGAGCTTCGTCAGCTTCGCCCGCAGCGGCTCCAGCTTCCCGCGCACCACCGCCTCCAAGCCCAGTTCCTCGCCCACCGTCCTGACCCGCACCGGACCGTCGGCGGCCTGAACGATCCGGAGGATCCGGCGGCAGTCGCCAGGCAGCGCGAGTCTCGTCCGGATCACCGCCGCGGTGTGGGACCAGCAGGACCGCACCGCCACCTGCGCTTTCACCAGAACCACGGCCGCGGCGGCCTCCGCCTCGGCCGTGGTTCCGCTCCGCCAGACGGTGCAGCACCCGCTCGGCGATCACCAACTCCTCCCGCTCTGCCTCAACCCCCCAAGCCTCGCGGTACGGACAAGCGCGACCGTTAGCCTCAAGCCGCTTCGAGGAAGGGGTAGTCGGTGTAGCCCTCGGCGCCCGGTGCGTAGAAGAGTTCCGGTCGCGGCTCGTTCTCCGGGTGGCCACCCTGCCAGCGCTCGACCAGGTCGGGGTTGGCGATGAGGGCCCGGCCCACGACCACGGCGTCGGCGTGGCCGGCCTCGATCTGCTGGAGCGCCTGCTCGCGGGTGGTCTGGCTCTCGAAGCCGTTGTTGACGATCAGCTTGCCGTCGAAACGCCGCCGCAGCTCCTGCACCAGGTCGCCGCCCGGCTCGGCGTGCAGCACGGAGAGGTAGGCCAGGCCCAGCGGGCGCAGCTGGTCCACCAGGGTGCCGTAGGTGGCAAGAACGTCGTCCCGGTCGGTCTCGAAGACGTCCCCGAGGTCGACCTCCGGCGAGATCCGCAGCCCGACCCGCTCGGCACCGACGGCCTGGGCGACCGCCGTGACGACCTCGACGACGAAACGGGCGCGGTTCTGCGGCGAGCCGCCGTATCCATCGGTGCGCCGGTTGGCCGCCGGGGAGAGGAACTCCTGGAGCAGGTAGCCGTTGGCGCCGTGGATTTCCACGCCGTCCGCTCCCGCCTCGATGGCCCGGCGGGCCGCGGTGACGAAGTCCTCCAGGGCTGCCCGGATCTCTGCGGTGGTCATCGCTTCCGGTACGGGGTAGGGCTGCTCGCCCTTCTCGGTGAACGTCTTGCCGTCGATGGCGATCGCGCTGGGGGCGAGGATGCGGCGGCCGCCGTTGATGTCGGGGTGGGTGCCGCGGCCGGCGTGCATGATCTGCAGGACGATGCGGCCGCCCTCGGCGTGCACCGCCTCGAACACCCGCTGCCAGCCGGCCGCCTGTTCGTCGGTGGCGATGCCCGGCTCACCGACATACCCCTGCGACGCGTGGTCGGGGTAGGTGCCCTCGGTGATGATCATTCCGACGCTCGCCCGCTGCCGGTAGTACTCGACCATGAGGTCCCCGGGGATGCCGGAGGAATCGGCCCGGACCCGGGTCAGCGGTGCCATGACGATGCGGTTGGCGAGCTCGATCTTCCCGAGAGAGACAGGGGAGAAAAGCGACGGAGTAGGCGAAAGTTCTGAAGCGTTGACAGACATGGGCGTCCTCTTGCGATGCGATGGGAAACGGAATGAAGGTCATTCCGTTCCTCCACCGTAGCTCATGTACGCGTCGACGCGTACATGTAGCTCGGCGCGTTATCCTTCCCTCATGGCCAGCCGTACTTCGTCCCCGCTCGTCCACCCCGACGTAGAGGACTTCGACCTCTTCAAGATCATGAGCGCGCTGACCGACGAGCTCCGACTCACCATCGTCGTCACTCTCGCCGCCTCACCCGGTCTGACCTGCAGCGGCTTCAACAGGGACATCACCGCGTCCGTGCTCACCCGCCACTTCCGCGTCCTGCGCGAGGCCGGTCTCATCCGGCAGCACGACGTCGGCACCCGCCGCATCAACACCCTGCGCAAGGATGAGCTGGACCAGCGGTTCCCCGGACTGATCGACCTCGTTCTGAAGGAGAGCGTCGGCCGCGTGGAGCCCTACACGAACTGCGACAGCGCGTGACGCTGAGTGAGCCGTTGTGGACGCGACGAACCGGATCCGTCGCAGCGGCTTGACGCATACGGCCTGGTTGGCCCTGAACCCGAGTGACGAACGCGACCGCCTCGCACCACGGCATCGGACACGTGCACCGGCGCACGGCCGCCTCGATCGCCACCGACGCCGGGCGCGCCGCCACGTGAATCGGTGGACGGTGGTACCGGCCGCGTATCCCCACCGCCCGTCTCCGCGCGGCCGGGCTCGGCGCGATCGCCGACCTGGGCTTCGTCGGCCTCGACGACAGCGGCCCGGTTGCCGACCCGGCGGTGATCACCGGCTACAAGGCTGCCCGGAACCGGCCGCTGCCCCGCGGGCAGAAACTGTCCAACACGGCGCTGGCCGCGGTCCGGGCGCCGGCCGAGCACGGCTTCGCGCATCTGAAGAACTGGCGCGTGCTCGGCAAGGTACGCACCGACCCGAAGTGGGTGACCGCGCAGGCCTTCGCCACCGCCGTCACCGAGGCCGGTCACACGGCGCGAGCTCGACATGCCGTGGGCGCTCTACCACGTGCGCCGGCTGTTCCTGCTGTCCGCCGACGGCGAGCGGCGCCCGGTGATGCGCTCCACCGAGCGCGTCGACCTCGGCCGCCCGCAGCAGCTCGCCCGGCGGCCGCTCTCGATCTCCGAACGGCATCGCGTCGAGGCCGGGCACGACCCGGTGTACGGGCGTGCCCGGGCCCGGGTCCGGCCTCGCGCCAAGGGCTGGCCGATGGCAGAAAAGCTCTTCGCGACCGCCCCCGCCCGCGTGATCGACAAGCAGGACAAGAACCTCGAGCGGGAAGCGCGGGTCCGCTACCTGTTCACCAGCGACATGTGGTGCGTGTTGTAACGGTCTCCCTTCACGCCGATCCGCCCTGCGAGCTTGTTGAGGTCCGACAGTTCGTCAGCGGAGAGCGGAACGCTCGTGGCGCCGGCGTTCTCCTCGATGCGCGCGGTGCGCCGGGTTCCGGGGATCGGAACGATCGACGGATGCTGAGCGAGCAGCCAGGCGAGGGCCACCTGCCCCGGTGTGGCGTCCTTCGCCGACGCGAGGGCGGCGACGTGCTCGACCAGCGCCTGGTTCGCTGCCCGGTTCTCGGCCGTGAACCGGGGAATGGTGGTGCGTACGTCGTCGGCCGCGAACGGTGTCGAGGCGTCCACCGCTCCGGTCAGGAACCCCTTGCCGAGTGGACTGAAGGGCACGAATCCGATGCCGAGCGCCGTGCACGTCGGCAGGACCTCCGGCTCCGGATCCCGCGTCCACAACGAGTACTCGCTCTGCACCGCCGTCACCGGGTGGACGGCGTGGGCACGCCGGATGGTCTGCGCACTGGCCTCCGAGAGTCCGAAGCAGCGGACCTTGCCCTCCTGCACGAGCTCGCCCACCGTGCCTGCGACGTCCTCGATGGGCACCTGCGGGTCGACGCGATGCTGGTAGAACAGGTCGAGCCTCTCGACTCCCAGCCGTTTGAGGGAAGCCGTCGCGACGGAGCGGATCTGCTCGGGCCGGCTGTTCAGTCCGACGGACGCACCGTCCTCGATCCGGAATCCGAACTTGGTGGCGATGACCACCTCGTCCCGCACCGGGGCCAGGGCCTCTCCGACGAGTTCCTCATTGACGTAGGGGCCGTACACCTCCGCGGTGTCGAAGAACGTGACCCCCAGATCGACGGCTCCACGGAGCACGGCGATCATGTCGCTCCGGTCACCGGGGTTCGGGCCGTAACTCTGGGACATGCCCATGGCACCCAGGCCGATGGCGGAGACCCGGAGGTCGCTCCCAAGGGTTCGCGTGTGCATTCTTCCTCCTTGTGGATGTTTCACCGTGGCGGCGCCTGCGGGAACAGGCGCAAGGCGTTCGCTGTCGTGAGCGAGCGCCACGTGGCGCCTTCCGCCGGTGGCTCGGCCGCGTCGATCGCCGCGATGTGGGCGTCGGCCAGCGGTGCCGGCGTCCAGCAGTAGTCGCTGCCGAAGAGCACGCGGTCGGGGCCGACCAGCTTCAGCAAGGCCGGAACCTGGCGTGGGAAGGCCGTACCCGCCATGTCGTAGTACAGGGACCCCAGTTGTTGCACGGCGTCGCGCGCGGGCGCCTCCCGCGAAGGCACGATGAGCTGCATGAACTCGTTGATGCGGTCGGCCAGGACCGGGACCGCGGCACCGCAGTGCGGGACGATCACGCGCATGTCCGGGTGACGTGTCAGGACGCCCGCCATCATCAGGTTTGCGACGGTCCGAGCCGTGTCGAAGATGTACTCGACCATCGGGCGCGGCCTGCCGAGAGCGGACTGCTCCCAGCACACGGGTGAGGTGGGGTGCAGGAAGACCACGGCCCCCCGGCGGTCCAGCTCCGCGAACACCGGCTCGAGGCGTTCGTCGCCCAGATACACACCGTGGGTGTGAGTCAGCAACGCCACACCGTCGGCGCCCAGCTCGTCGAAGGCGAAGGCGATCTCCTCCAACGCGCCGTCCACGTCCGGCAGCGGAAGCGACACGAAGTTGCCGAAGCGGCCCCGGTGGTCCCGCGCCACTTCGGCGGTGTACGCGTTGACGCGGCGCGCGAGGAGTCGGGCCGCTTTGTCGTCGTCGCCGAAGTGCACGCCGGGAGAGGACATGGAGAGCATGGCGATCTCGATGCCGTTGCGGTCCATCAGATCGAGGTGGTCCCGCACGAACCATGATGGCCAGCCGCCCATGCCGTCGGGGTGGGCGTGGCCCGCCGCAGTCGCCTGCTGGACGTAGAAGTCGGGCAGGAGGTGGGCGTGGACGTCGATGAGGCCGGAGGTCATGGCGGCGGGATTCCTTCTCTTGGGCTGGGGGCGTCGAGGCCGGGTGGTCGCTGCGCCTACTCCACCTGTTCGCCCCCGGCCAGCCGGACCTCCTCGTTGTCCAGGGCGGCCTGGAGCCGGCGGAGCACGGTGTCGTCGATATGCGACTCGTCCCTCAGACGGACGACGGTCGCGCGCTTCGTGGCGATGAGGGCGAGGCGGAGGTCGGTGTAGTGCCGGTTGTGGAGCAGGGCGGGATCGTCGTCGGTGCCCGCCCCCCTTGCTCGTACGGTCGCCAGGTTGGCCTCGTACTCCTGGCGCAGCCACTCCGTGACCTTGGGGGTGGTGCCCAGGTGCGCCGCGAGCTGGGGCAGCGCCTTGATGGCCTCCTCGGTCGCCGTGGTCTCGGCGAGGATCTGCTCCTCGTCGACGGAGGTGTCGCGCGGCAGCCGGGCCCAGCGCACCACGCCCGGCAGCAGCAGCCCCTGCACCACGAGGGTCACCACGATGACGCCCGAGGTGACGAAGACGATGAACGCCCGGCCGGGGAACGGCGCACCGGAGTCGAGGGTCTCCGGCACGGACAGTGCCACGGCCAGCGACACCGCGCCCCGGAAGCCCGCCAGCCCGCTGACCGCCCGTGCCCGGTCGCTCATTCTCCGCAGCCGTTGCTCGGGACGCCGGTCGATCGCGCGGATCAGGTAGGCGGAGGAGAACAGGAACGCGAACCGGACTGCGACGAGGACCACGCTGACCGCCCCGACCGCGATGAGAGCGTCCCTGAGGTCGGCCCGGCTCAGGTGGCGCAACGCGTACTGCAGTTCCACTCCCACCAGGACGAACAGAGCCCCGTTGATGATGAACGTGGCCAGGGGCCAGAAGGCCAGGGCCTGGCGACGGTGCTCGGCGCGGATGAGGCTGGGCGCCACCTGGGCCATGATCAGGCCGCTCACCACGACCGCGAGGACACCGGAGGCGTGGATCAACTCGGCCAGCAGATACGCCGTGAACGGCGCGAGGATCATGACCAGATTGCCGAGCAGGGGATCGTCCAGTCGGCGGCGCAGGTTCATGTTGACCCAGGCGACCGCGACGCCGACCGCGGCTCCGCCGCCGTACGCCAGCAGGAACAGCGCGCCTACATGCGCGAGGGTGAGGTGCTCCTCGCCCACGGTGATACCGACCGCCAGGCCGTAGACCACCAGAGCGGTGCCGTCGTTGACGAGGCTCTCCGCGCGCAGGACCGTGATCTGACGGCGCGGCAGGGAACCTGCCAGGGCGCTCACCGCTGTGGCGTCGGTCGGCGCCACGGCCGCGCCCAAGGCCCACGCCGGCCCCCATGGCAATCCGAGTGCGTGCCCGGTGACCGCCACAGCTCCTGCGGTGAGGATCACCAGCACGGTGCTGAGCAGGACGATGCCGCGCAGGTTGGAGCGGATCTCCCGCATCGACGTGGTCAGGCTCTCCCAGTACAGCAGTACGGGAAGGAACAGCAACAACACGACTTCGGGCGGGAGTTGGGACCGGCGGACGGCCGGGACGAGACCGATGAGGGCGCCCAGGGCCAGTAGCACGACAGGTGGCGCGACACGGAAGCGTTGTCCCAGGAAGTTCCCCGCCAGCACGGCTGCACCCAGGATGACGACGAGTTCGAGACCGAGCATGACACTTACTCCTGTGCGGGGCCGGCCCGCGTGGGCGGTGGCTCAGCGGCTTCCATCGGGATCGTCCTGGTCATCTGGGGAGCAGCCGCAGCGTCGTGGAACGTGCCGCCACCATGGGGTCGACGTACGCGCCGCCGAACGGGCCGTACTCGCTCCGGTACGCCGTGTCGACGCGGTCGTTGGTCTCGGGGTCCGGCACCTCGGCGAAGGTGACGTCCTTGTCGACCCCGCCGGAACGGATGCGTCCCACGTGGGTCACGCGGGCGGTGCGCCACCATCTGCCGCCCGTACCGCGGAAGGAGCGGACGTACAGGTCGTCGCCGTCGCGGACGACCCATATCGGCACCGGCTCGCGCAGCGTGCCGTCACGCCGGAGCGGGGCCATCTCCAGTTCGTCGGCCTTGGCGATGCGGTCGAGTTCGTCGCTCGTCCAGGTCGTCATCGGTGACCTTCCAATCCTTGGGCTCCTCCGGGAGAAAAGCCCGTCAAGCTCGTCGGGCGCCTGCGGTCGGCCGGGAAGGGGCCAAGGGCGCGGTCACGTGGGGACTCAGGTGGGAGTGGCGGTGAGGGAGCCACCGAGGTGGGCACGGGTGATACCGAATGAGTCCTCGAAGACGCGGTAGTCGGTGATCAGGCCATCCGCGACGGTGAAACGCATGATCATCTCGCTTTCGAGCACCTGCCCCGAGGGATGGAACCGGGACGCGTACCGGCCCGGTGCCAGGACCCGCCCGTCGGCCTCCACCATGGGCCCCAGTTCGAACGCGAGCGGCTCGACAGCCGTGAAGAACTCGGTGAGGGACTGCCGGATCCCTTCCGGGCCGGTGCGGCTCCCCGCCCAGGGCGTCAGAGCCGGATTTCCCGGGATCGTCCAGGTCGCATCGGGCGGGAAGTGGGAAAGGACGCGCTCCATGTCGCGCGCGCCGAGGGCATCGAAGTACGCCTCGACAGTGGCGATCGCCTGGCTGGTCATGGCGGCCGGCCCGTTCTTCCGGTCACGGACGCAGCAGCGTCTTGATGGCGCGGCGCTCGTCCATGGCCCTGTAGCCTTCGGCGACCTCGTCCAGGGGCAGGGTGAGGTCGAAGACCTTGCCGGGGTTGATACGGCCGCCGGCGACGCGGTCGATGAGGTCGGGGAGGTAGGCGCGTACGGGGGCAGGGCCGCCGCGCAGGCCGACATGGGAGAAGAAGAGCTCCTGGCCGTCGATCTGCACGCCGTGCGGCATACCGACGAAGCCGACGTTGCCGCCGGGTCGGGTGGACTGCAGGGCCTGGTGCATCGACTGATGGGTGCCGACACACTCCAGGACCGAGTCGGCGCCGATGCCGTTCGTCAGTTCCTTGACGCGGGCGACGCCTTCCTCGCCGCGCTCGGTGACGATGTCGGTGGCGCCGAATTCCAGGGCCAGCTTCTGCCGGGAGGCGTGCCGGCTCATGACGATGATGCGCTCGGCGCCCAGTTCCTTCGCGGCGATGACGCCGCACAGGCCGACCGCGCCGTCACCGACGACCACGGCGGTCGAGCCGGGCTTCACCTCGGCCGCCTTGGCGGCGTACCAGCCGGTGCCCATGACGTCGGAGAGGGTCAGCAGGCTGGGGATCAGTTCCCCGGCGGGCTGCTCCGGGGTGGCGACGAGGGTGCCGTCGGCGAGGGGGACGCGGATGTACTCGGCCTGGCAGCCGTTGGGGAAGTCCCGGTGCAGACAGGAGGTGTGGTAGCCGGCCCGGCAGATCGGGCAGGTGTTGTCGGAGGCGATGAAGGAGCCGATGACGAACTGGCCGGGTATGACGGTCGATACGTCGCTGCCGACCTCCTCGACGATGCCGACGTACTCGTGGCCGATCGGCTGCGGCTCGGTGACCGGGTTGATGCCCCGGTAGCTCCACAGGTCGGAGCCGCACACGCAGGTGGCGACAGTGCGGATGACCGCGTCGGTCGGCGCCGTGATCTTCGGCTCGGGAGCGTTCTCCACCCGGATGTCACCGGGCGCGTGAATGATGGTTGCTCGCATGATGCTCTCTCCGGCTTCTGGATGTGCCGACGCGTCAGGCGCGGGTGCTGACGCGCGGGCCGTTGTACTCGTCGTCCGAGACGTGTTCGAGCCACGTGGTGTCGTCCGTCTCCCACAAGGCGATGTGGGTCATGAACTGGTCGGGCGCGGCGCCGTGCCAGTGCTCCTCACCCGGGGGCGTGTGGATGACGTCGCCTGGGTGGGCCTCGATGATGTGACCGCCACGGGACTGCACCAGGGCGATGCCCTCGACGATGTAGAGGGTCTGGCCCAGGCCGTGGGAGTGCCACGCGGTGCGGGCCCCGGGAGTGAACCGGACCATGTTCGCCCGCATGCGGGAGGGGTTTTCGCCGCGGTGGATCACATCGGCGTAGGCGTCGCCGGTGAACCACTCGGCGGGAAGCTTCATGGTCGGGGGCTGCTTCAGCAGTTCCATCGTGCGTCTTTTCCCTTGGGCGGTGCTGCCGCCGGTGGTGCGGCGGCAGCGTGGGGGGCGAGCCCGCGATGGTGGCGCGGGGTGGGGAGGGCCTCAGCCGGATTCGGACTGGTCGGCCTTGTCCACAATCGCCTTGAGCTGGGTCATCGCCGACATGCCGTTGGGCCATCCGGCGTAGAAGGTCAGATGGGTGATGGCCTCGATCAGTTCGTCCTTGGTGACACCGTTCTCCAGCGCCTTGCCGAGGTGGAAGCCGAGCTGGTCGATCCGGTACAGAGAGGCCAGAGCGGTGACGGTGACGAGGCTGCGGTCGCGCGGGGACAGGCCCGGCCGCTCCCAGATGTCGCCGAACAGGACGGTGTCGGTCACCTCCGCGAGCTTGGGGGCGAACTCCTGGATGGCCGGCGGTGCGAACTTCTTCCGTTCAGACATGGGGTGGTGCTCCTGGCGTGGTCTTCGGGTGGGGGGACTCCACGCTGCCCGGCTTCGACCCGGGGGGCTGGGTGGGCCCACCGGGCATCGAGGCGAGGGCAGAGGAGAGGTACGCGCAGCGGGTCACCGGTGAGCGCCGGGCTGTTGCCGAGGAAGAGGGCATCCGTCCGCACTGTCCCTCCTCGCCTCCTCCGCCTGCACAGAAATGCTGGATATCGGTGACATCCGAGGGCTGATTTGTTCCGGAGGTCGGACATTCCGCTCGTGGCGCTCCGCAGACCGATCCCGGTCACCGAACGCGCCACCGACCCTGTCACTTTCACGGGAACCTGCAAAGGGGATAATTCCATCCGGGGAACGCCTTATCCAGGGGGAAGATTTCTACCCCCCTCTTGGCGGCCGAGCGATGCCACACTGACGTCATGACCGGCGACGCGCATCTGAATGAGCTGGGAGAATTCCTCAAGGCGCGGAGGGCCGAGTTGACCCCCCGCGCCGTCGGTCTGCCCGACACCGCCGGCCGACGGGTACCCGGCCTGCGCAGGGAAGAAGTCGCCCTGCTCGCCACCATCAGCACCGACTACTACACACGGCTGGAGCAGGGCCGCATCCAACCGTCCGCGTCAGTGCTGGCCGCTCTCGCCCATGTGCTGCACATGTCCGATCACCAGCGTGACCACTTGTTCGAGCTGGGCGGCCGGCAACGGACACGACACCGCCGTCCGGCCGCACAGGAGGCGCATCCGCAGTTGCGCCGCCTGCTCGACGATCTCACTCTGAGTCCTGGCTTGGTGATCGGCCGCCGTATGGACATCCTGGCGTGGAATCCGCTCGCCGTCGCTCTGTTCACCGATTTCGCGAAGGTGCCGGAAGGCAGGCGGAACTACGTCCGCATCCTCTTCACCGATCCCTCCATGCGGACGCTCCACGCGGACTGGCGGGCCGTCGCCCGTGACTGCGTGTCCCATCTGCGCATGGAGGCCGCCAAACACCCCGGCGATCCTCAGTTGATCAGCTTGGTCGGCGAACTCTCCATGGAGGACACGGAATTCGGTCAATGGTGGGGAAGTCGTCGTGCGCCGTCGCGCAGGGCGGCCGTCAAGAGGTTCCACCATCCCCTCGTGGGCCAACTCGTCCTGGACTGGGACACCCTCGTCTGCGGCGGCGATCCCGATCAGGAACTCGTCGTCTGGACGGCGGAGCCGGGCACGCCGTCGTACGACGGACTGCGCGCCCTCGCCTCGCGAGCCACCGGTCGGCCCGGCGGGCTCACGGCCGGTCAGCCCGGCTGCTACGACGGTCTCACCGGCTCCGCCGATTCGCGAAGAACAGACGAGAGACCTGGGAGAAAAACCTCCCCCTTACAGTCCGACTGAATACTGTGACACTCGCTGCCATGTACGCCAAGGTGCAAATGCTTGAACTGGGAGAATTCCTCAAGGTGTGCCGGGCCCAGCTCAGCCCGCGGACCGTCGGTCTGCCCGAGTCCGGGACGCCCCGGCGAGTTCCCGGGCTGCGCCGTGAGGAGGTCGCTCAACTCGTGGGGATCAGCACCCACGCCTACGCGCGGTTGGAACAGGGGCGCGCCCCCGTGTCGAGGTCGGTGCTCGCCACGCTCGCCCGCGTCCTGCATCTCGACGACGTCCAGCGCGACCACCTGTTCGAGCTGGCGGCGAGGGGCACGTGCGAACCGCGCCGTCGACCGGTACAGAAGGTTCACCCACAGCTCAGACGCATCCTGGACGAGCTGACCACGACCCCCGCACTCGTCCTCGGACGGCGCCTCGACATCCTCGCCTGGAATCCCCTGGCGGCCGCTCTGCTCACCGACTTCGACAACGTGCCCGCCAAGAAGCGCAACTACGCGCGGCTGATGTTCACCGACCCCGCCTTCCGAGAGCTCTGCCTCGACTGGAGGACGAACGCCCGCACCTGCGTCGCCCATCTGCGCATGGAGGCCGCCCGGCACCCCGGCGACCCCGGACTGACCGCGCTCGTCGGCGAGTTGTCCGTCGCCGACGCCGACTTCCGGCAGTGGTGGGCAGGACGCCAGATGAACGGCCGACGGATGGGCACCAAGAGGCTGCGCCACCCGATCGTCGGCGACCTCACCCTCGACTGGGACAGCCTGACCTGCACCGCCGATCCCACACAGAAGCTGGTGATCGCGACCGCCGATCCCGGTACTCCGTCCCACGACGGGCTTCTGTTCCTGGCGTCGTGGACCGCGGAACCGGACCAGCCCGCACAGGATGCGGCAGTCTGACGACAACCTGAGCGACTTGCACCTCGAGGGAGCCCGGGCCGACGAGAGAGCCGCCCTGGTCGAGGGGGCACTGCCCCGCCAGGTAAGCCGTTCGGCCCGTCTCCACCACGGTGATGTGGTGGTAGCCCGGCGTCTCATGCAATTGATCGGGGTTGATGCGGCTGATCTTCGCTGTCATGCCGCGAGTCTGACCACGCCGCCCCGACACGCACCGAGATTTGCCTTACCGCGCGACCGTCCGACGCGGCGCGAGGTAAAAGAACAAGCTCAGTACCTGTTCGAACAGAGGCCGCGTCGAGCGGCGGGGTCCGTTCATTTAGAGTGATCCGCATGGACATGCGGAGAATCGTCGCAGTGCTGGCTGAGGAAGCTGAACAGCAGATCCAAGGTCAGGTGTGGAAACTGGAGCCGAGCGACCGCGCACTCGCCCTTGAGACCGAGGCCCGCCTGCGCGACGCTGTCGGCCCGCAGGACGTCCAGGAGGCATTGCCGCAGATCAAGCGGCTCGAACACCTGCGCGAAACCCTCGCCGTTCTGGCCATCTCCCTCGCGCGCACTCACGGCCGCCTGGCCTGGTTCCTCTCCGGCGCTCTCAACGCCCTCGAACCGGTCCTGCGCTGGCGCGCTCTGCCATCTGACGGCGGCGGCACCTTCGGCACCATCCTCCCGAGCCCTGGTGAATACACGGAGGCGGAAGATGCCGTCCGCCGACTCCAGGGCGCCCTCGCGCAGATCACCGCCGAGACGGTTGACCTCGGCAGCGCTCGCCCAAATCAGCAAGCAAACGACGCCTGAATTCCTGCCTCAGTCCTGGAGCTGCGCGTTTGTCCAGCCTGATTCGAACGGTGCTGGTTGCCGGTTGCCCGGTGAAACCGTTGTGGGGCTGCGAGAATTGGGCGGGCTTGGGGCCTGGTGACCTCTTGGTGGCACTGCTGACCGTCAGTGCCGAGAGGATCGGTCGCGGTGGGTCTCGCGGGAGGCCGACTGTCTGCTCCTGCGTGAGTTTCGACGGGTGATACGCCTGGTCATCAGGGTGATCGCGGCCCAGGTGATGAGCGGTTCTGAGTGCTGGATGAGCCGTTCGTAGTCGCGCGCGTGTCTACGGGCACGCATGACCCAGGCATGGGAACGTTCGACGACCCAGCGCCGGGGCAGGACGACGAACCCGGGGACGTTCTTCGGCCTGCTGACGGTTTTGATCGTCAGGTTCAGGAAGGTCTTCGCCCAGTCGGCGAGCTGTCCGGCATAGGCGGAGTCGGCCCAGACGATGGTGATCTCGGGGTGCATCAGTCGCAGCCGGAACAGCACTTCCTTGGCCGCGTTGCGGTCGGTCATGTCGGCCGGGGTGACCACGAACAGCGGCAGGTCCTTGGTGTCCACGACCAGGTGTGCCGCTTGCGGCCGTTGATCTTCTTGCCGGCGTCGTTGCCGCGGGAATCCTTGCCGACGGTGTCGGCGGGCTTGATCGACTGGGAATCGATGACGGTGGCCACCGCCCCTGGCGCCCGGCCCATCTCGCGGCGGATCCGCATGCGGAGATGGTCACGAATCTGGCCGACGACGCCGCGGGCGGCCCAGCGGGCCATGAACCCGTACACGTGCGCCAGGGCGGGAAGTCCTTGGGCGAGGCCCGCCACGCAACCCGTGTCCACGACGTAGCGGATCGCGTCCACGATCTCCCGGCGGGGGTGCTTCTCTGGACGGCCGCCGGCCGGGGTCTCGCAGGCCGGAACCGGCAGCAGTGGTTCGATCAGCACCCACTCGTCGTCCCAGGTGTCGGAGGGGTAGCAAGGCCTGCGTGGCAATGTTCCTCCGTCAGAGACGGGGCGGGCCCGGTCGCGAAGCGGCCGGGCCCGCCGATCAGGCGTCGGCATCGGTGTAGTCGGCGATGACGTCGAGCGTGGACTCGACCGAGTTGAGCTGGGTGTTCAAGTGCTTGACCCACCGGCCTTCGGGAGGGAGGGCAGTATGCGGGGCGACGGTTCCGGTGATGAACCGCCGGATCTGGGTGAGCTTGTCCCGGAGAATCACGACCTCGTATGCATGGAGCTTGGCGGGGTCGGCGCAGAACTTGTAGCCGTCCTTCAGGTTCCAGATCAGCGGCGGCCAGCCGCGTTCGGTGATGATGTCCCGCAGGCAGGCAAGCCCCGCGCGGGTCTGGTGGGCCGAGAGTTCGCTGGATCTGACCAGTTCACGTGGTCACCGACGCTCAGGTCCGTGTCGGTACCCGCGCCGATCCGGTCCACGACGCCGGCGGCCTCCATGCCGGGAACGAACGGCAGCCGGGCCTCCGGGGACCGGGCGGGTCCGCTGCGCTGGAGGGCGTCGACCGCGTTGACGGTCGCGGCGCGCACCCGTATGCGCACCTCCCCCGGCCTCGCATCCGGGACAGGCAGCTCAAGGACCTGAAGCACCTCCGGGCCACCGAATTCCGTGATACCTACAGCCTTCACGCGAAGCACCTCGTTGTCTGACACGCGGTCGTTGAGGCGCCCGACCTTTCCGTCTCGCGTCCGCCTGGACAAGGGGAAACATCTTGGCGGGGATACGGTCATAGGGGGACACATCTCTCCCCCTATGCGTGACATCACGCCGCCGGTCAGCCCTTGTGGGCGCGCGCACAGACGGATCAGGTCGCCGCGTCGGACGCCGTCCTCTTGTGGTCGGCGGCCCAGGAAGCGAGGAGGCGCAGTCCGTGGTGGGAGGGGGTGCCGGGTTCGGCGTTCCACACGATGATGTGCTGGTCGGGGTCCGTGCCGCAGGTGAGCGTGTTCCAGTCGAGCGTCAGCTCACCCACCACCGGGTGGCGCAGCTTCTTGACGCCCTGGCCCCGCATCGCAACGTCGTGTTCGGTCCACCATTGCCGGAACTGCCCGTCACGGGCGGAGAGTTCCTCGACCAGGGCGGTGAGGGGCTGGTCGTCGGGGTAGCGCGCGCTCTCCATGCGCAGTTGGGCGATGGCCAGTCGCGTGACCTCTTCCCAGTCAACGTACAGATCGCGCATCCAGGGTTCGGTGAACAGCAGCCGGACGAACACGCGCTCCTGCTCGGGGTAGCGCCCGAAATCGGTCCACAGGGCGGCGGCGAGCTGATTCCAGCCGAGGATGTCGGTGCACCGGCCGATGACGAAGGCCGGGGAGGCGGTGAGATCGTTCAGCATGCGCTGCAGCTGCGGGTCCACCTGCTGGCGCTCGCGGTACGTGGACGGGCGCACCTTCTCCTTCGCCGCGAGGTCGAAGAGGTAGGTGCGCTGGTCGTCGTTCAGTCGCAGGGCCTGGGCTATCTCGTCGAGGAGGGGAGTCGACGCCTGGAGCCGACCCTGCTCGATCCGTGTGTAGTACTCGGTGCTGATCGCGGCGAGGAGTGCCACTTCCTCACGGCGCAGACCCTTCACACGCCGCCGTGGCCCGCCGCGGAGGCCGACCTCGGAGGGGGTGAGCTCGGCCCGACGGGCCTTGAGGAACTCACCCAGCTCGTTCAGACGCGGGTTGCGGTTCATGGCCCTCAGCCTGGCACAAACGCCGCGTCGTGTGAGGGGGACAGATCCTTCCCCTGTCTGATCCTGCGACGGGGCCGGTTGCCCAGAGCGCGAGCGCCACCGGGCCACCGGGCCACCGGGCCACCGGGCCACCGGCGTGAGCCTTCAGGGTCGTCAGCTCAGTGCCTTGATCAGTTCCTGGGCCAGGGGGACGGCCGAGTACGGGTTCTGTCCGGTGAACAGGGTGCGGTCGACCTGGACGTGCGGGGTGAACGGGTCGGCCTCACGGTAGTCGGCCTTGAGTTCGCCCACGAGGCGGTCCTGCAGCAGCCACTTCGCGCGGTCCGCGAGACCGTTCTGCTTCTCCTCGGCGTTGGACAGGCCGGTCAGGCGGTAGCCGGCGTACGGGGAGGTCCCGTCGGGCCCGATGGTCGCCAGCAGTGCGGCGGGGCCGTGGCACACCAGGGACACCGGTTTGCCCGAGGCGAGCCAGTCGGTGAGCAGCTTGCCGGAGGCGGCGTCCTCGGGTAGGTCCTCCATGGGACCCCAGCCGCCGGGGTAGAAGACGGCCACGTAGTCGTCGATGCCCACGTCCTCGATGCGCATCGGGTGCGCCAGCTCGGTCGCCTCCCGCAGCGCGGTCCGCATGCGCTCCGCGCCTTCCTCGCCGTTGTTGAAGTCGGGAGTGAGGCTGAGGGCGTCCGCCGTGGGCGGCACCCCGCCCGGTGTCGCGGCCGCGATCTCGTATCCGGCCTCCTTGAAGACCTGGTACGGGCCGAGGGCCTCCTCGGCCCAGAAGCCGGCGGGCTGGCGGGTTCCGTCGGCCAGCGTCCAGTGGTCGGACGCGGTGATCACGAAGAGGATCTTCGCCACGGGGAGCTCCTGATGAGAGGAAGGGTCAGCCCTTGAAGGCTTCCTGGAGGACGTGGCTGTCGGCGGCCTGCCGCATTTCCACGGCCTTGCCGTCACGGACGGTCCACATGTGGATGAACCGGACGTCGGCCTTGTTCCCGGTCTTGGTCTCGGCGTGATAGTGCCCGTAGACGAAGACATGGCCGGTCTCGTCCGCGTAGAACCCCTCGGGCACCGCGGCGAAGGACTCGTAGTTCGGCATCGTCTTGCCGAAGAAGTCCGTGGCCACGCTGCCCCAGCCGTGGTAGACACCGCTGTTCGGGAAGCCGGGGGTGATGTCCCAGACGAAGTCCGCAGCCATCACCTCCTTGGTGACCTCGGGTGCCATTCGGAACTCGTAGACCCGGCGGACGAGGGCGAGGCTCGGGGAATCGGACATGGCGTGCTCCTTGCAGGGGGGTGGATGAAGCGGGAAAAGGTCCTGTGATCAGGCGGCGAGGGCGGTTCGCCCCGCGCGGAAGATCGCGGCCTGGCGTGCGACGCGCGCGCCCAGGTGTTCCGCGGTGGCGATGTCCGACGTGTGGACCGCCTCGGGGCCGGCGTCGGTCGGGCTCTGGGCGCCGACGCCCAGGAAGAAGCCCAGCCGGTTGATGTCGTCCTCGCTGCCCTTGGTGGAATCCCGGCCCGGCAGCAGACCCAGACTGATCCAGTGCATGCCATGCTGGGCGGCCAGAGTGGCGAAGTAACCCAGGGTGGATGACTTGTCGCCGCTCTTGGCGCCGGAGTTGGTGAAGCCCGCGGCGAGCTTGTCCACCCAGGCATGCGGGAACCAGCGCTTGCTGCTGGCCTGGGCGAAGGTGTGGAAGGCCGCAGAGGCGGTGCCCATGTACGTGGCGGAACCGAAGATGATCGCGTCGGCGGCGTCCAGCTGTGCCCACTGCTCGTCGGTGATTGTGTCGACGGAGATCGAGACGACCTCGGCGCCGGCTCCGGCAGCACCACGCGCCACGGCGTCGGCGATGACGGCCGTGTGGCCGTAACCCGAATGAAAGGCGATGGCGACGGTGGGCCGGCCGGGATGGGACATGGTGATCGTGCTCCTCGAATGATTTTTCTGCGGGACCGGCTCTCCGGGCGTTTCCCCTGCGGTTCGTTCACTAAAGGACGGCGAAGAACTTCACCATTTTGGTGATCGCCTGGTCCATGTACTCGGGAACGTCGTACATGGCGATGTGCGTCGCGCCGTCGACGACGAACAGTTCCTTCGGGCCCCTGGAAAGCTCGTACGCCTGGTCGCTGAACACCTTGGTGTCCGCCTTGCTCCCCGCGACGAGGAGTATCGGCTGGGTCAGCAGTTCCGGAATCTGGCCGAATGCCGAGAAGGCGTACATCTTGTCCATGCTGGTCAGCAGGAAACGCCCCTTCGAATTGGGATGCTGGCCACGCGGAGTCCGGTAGTAGTCGTATCCCTCACGAAGGAGGTCCGGCGTGTTGTCGTCGATCTCTTCCAGCGCCTCCGGGACGAACGGAGCGTAGACAGGCGCTGCTCCCTTCGCCTCCGCCGTGCGCTGCTGAGCCACCATTTCCAGGGTTTTGATCTGCTCGGACACCGGAGACAGGTGCCCCAGGAAGCCTCTGGAGCCTTCGCCCATCGGAGCTGCGCTGACGGTGGCCACCGCCTTGAAGCGGCGTTCGGTCTGCGCCACGCTGATCACGTAACCGCCGCCGGCGCAGATGCCGAAGACGCCCATCCGCTCGGTGTCGACGTACGGGAGAGTGGTGAGGAAGTCCGCCGCGCAGCGGGCGTCCTCTACTCTGGTCGTCGGGTCCTCCAGAAGACGCGGTTCGCCGCCGCTTTCTCCCTGATAGGAGGAGTCGTAGACCACGGTGACGAATCCGTGGGCGGCCAGCCGCTTCGCGTACTGGCCGACGGTCTGTTCCTTCACGCCGCCGGCCGGATGAATTCCGACGAGAGCCGGGTACTTCTCTCCTTCGTCGAATTCGTCCGGCAGGTGAAGGTGTCCCGCGATTTCTACTGCCTTGTTCCTGAATGAAACAGTCTCGACCATTGCGCCTGTCCCTTTGTCGCCCTCGATCCGCCGACCGACGATCCGCACACCATGATTCGCCGGCGCCGAGATCATGTCCACTCACGATGGGGGGAAGAAACTGTCCTCTGGATATGATTTACCGGGCAGGCCATTCCTCGGGCGGGTTCCAGGGTCCATAAGTGGTGGGTGCGGTGCCGGGCAGCGCGGTCGGGTGGGCCGGTCGGCGGCCGAGGCACGCAGCCCTGCGAGGACCAGAGGGTCGATCTCCTTCAGCTCCTCGGCCAGTCGGTTCAGCCAGGCGAGAGCCTGTTCTTCCTCCTCTTCGGAGAGGTATTCCTCCGGGCCGTCCGGCTCGCTGAGAAGCTCTGAGGCGGTGACGCAGCTGCCGTACCGGTGAAGGACGTCGAGCCACACATCGACACTCGAGTTGGCGAACCATGCCTCCCCGTGCGGCACAACGAAGAAGACCGCCCCGGTCTCCGGCTGGACGCCGAACGATGACCGCTCGGTCGGCTCATCGGGGTCCGCCTGCTCGGTGAGACGGTAGAGCGGCCGGCGGGACGGGAACAGGACCGGATCGGCCTCGCTCTGAATCGCTACTCGCTCGATGAGGCGTGGAGCTACCGGGATGCCCACCTCGACGAGCTGTATCTTCATGAAGTCCGGGATCCGCCAGCCGGCCACAACGTCCCGTCTGGCTCGCGTGACATGGCCGCGACCGGCCCACTCAGTCAGCTGGTCATAGGTCGCCATGGCACGATCCTCTTCGGCTGGCTGCGGTTCTGACCCTATCGAGCCGGCCTCTGCTCAGAGCGCGACCGCACTTGCGGGACAACCCTTAGTTCGGTTAACGAGCAGTGTTGGGGAAGCCGCTCGTAGTCCCTCGCGTTACGACGGGCGTTCATGATCCATCCCCGTGTGTGTTCGACGCGCCAGCGGCCTGGGAGGACGACGAAGTCCTTGGGTCACTGGACGGGGCTCTGCCGCTGAGGCATGGGTCACGTCCGGAGGGTGAGCCGCGTCGCATCGGAGCCGATGAGACTTGCTATGCAACGAGTTGCATAGCACGATCGGTGTCATGGCGCTCGAGCACGCGATCCTGGTGTCGCTCTTGGAGAAGCCGGGATCCGGCTATGAGCTGGCCCGGCGATTCGAGCGGTCCATCGGCTACTTCTGGACCGCGACCCACCAGCAGATCTACCGCGTGCTCAAGCGCATGGAGAACGATGGTTGGGTCGACGTCCGGGATGTCGCGCAGCAGGGCCGGCCGGACAAGAAGGAGTACTCCGTCGCCGACCTCGGCCGGGCCGCGCTGTCCTCGTGGCTGCACGATCCGATCGAGCCCGAGAGCGTCCGCCACGACCTGGCGGTGAAGATCCGCGGTGCCGCCTTCGACGACCCGGCCGCCCTGATCCGCGAGGTGGAGCGGCACCGGCGGGCGCACCTTGACCGGCTGGCGCACTATCTCGCGGGCGAGGAGCGGGACTTCACTGGGCCCGAGGCGAGCGCGGCCGCTCCCGAGGCGCCGCTCGACGCGGAGCGAGAGCTCCAGCACGCCGTTCTGCGCGGCGGCATCGCGTACGAGCGGATGATGATCGACTGGCTGGACGACGTGCTCACCACGCTGGCCCGCTTCGGCCCGAGCCGCTGATTACTGCCGCACCCGCCGACGACTCCTCTCCCCTCGGCTCCTCCAGCCGCCGAACCTTCCGATTGCCGTCCGTCCATCAGCCGAAAGGGGTCCTCACCATGGCTGACCAACTGCTCTTCAACCCGCGCACTTACGACCCCGCGCACTTCGACCTCGAGACACGCCGCTTGCTGCGTGCCGCCGTCGACTGGTTCGAGGAGCGCGGGAAGCGGCAGCTGATAGAGGACTACCGGACCCGTGCGTGGCTCGGTGACTTCCTCGCCTTCGCCGCCAAGGAGAATCTGTTCGCCACCTTCCTGACGCCGTCGTCCGCCGCCGGGGAGGGGGAGCCGGACAAGCGGTGGGACACCGCCCGTATCGCCGCGCTCAACGAGATCTTCGGCTTCTACGGCCTGGACTACTGGTACGCCTGGCAGGTCACCATCCTTGGCCTCGGCCCGGTCTGGCAGAGCGACAACGCGGCCGCGCGAGCCCGTGCCGCGGAACTCCTCGCCCAGGGAGAGGTGTTCGCGTTCGGCCTGTCCGAGAAGGCCCACGGCGCCGACATCTACTCCACCGACATGCTGCTCGAGCCCGACGGCAACGGCGGCTTCCGCGCCACCGGCTCCAAGTACTACATCGGCAACGGCAACGCCGCCGGACTTGTCTCCGTCTTCGGCCGCCGTACCGACGTCGAGGGCCCCGACGGCTACGTGTTCTTCGCCGCCGAGAGCCGTCACCCGGCCTACCACCTGGTCAAGAACGTCGTCGACTCGTCGAAGTTCGTCAGCGAGTTCCGCCTGGAGGACTACCCCGTAACGGCCGAGGACGTCCTGCACACCGGACGCGCCGCCTTCGATGCCGCCCTCAACACGGTCAACGTCGGTAAGTTCAACCTGTGCACCGCCTCGATCGGCATCTGCGAACACGCGATGTACGAGGCCGTCACCCACGCCCACAACCGCATCCTCTACGGCCGCCCCGTCACCGCCTTCCCGCACGTGCGGCGGGAGCTGACCGACGCATACGTCAGGCTCGTCGGCATGAAGCTGTTCAGCGACCGCGCCGTCGACTACTTCCGCTCCGCCGGCCCCGACGACCGCCGCTACCTGCTCTTCAACCCGATGACGAAGATGAAGGTGACCACGGAGGGCGAGAAGGTCATCGACCTGATGTGGGACGTCATCGCGGCCAAGGGCTTCGAGAAGGACAACTACTTCGGCCAGGCAGCCGTGGAGATCCGCAGTCTGCCGAAGCTGGAGGGCACGGTCCACGTCAACCTCGCACTGATCCTGAAGTTCATGCGCAACCACCTCCTCGACCCGGCCGAGTACCCCAGCGTGCCCACCCGCCTCGACGCGGCCGACGACGACTTCCTGTTCCGCCAAGGGCCGGCCCGCGGCCTCGGCTCCGTGCGCTTCCACGACTGGCGCCCGGCCTTCGAGGCGTACGCGCATCTGCCCAACGTCGCTCGCCTGCGGGAACAGGCCGACGCGCTCTGCGAGTTCGTCGCCACAGCCGCCCCCGACGCGGAGCAGAGCCGCGACCTCGACCTCGTCCTCGCGATCGGCCAGCTCTTCGCGCTCGTCGTGCACGGGCAGCTCGTCCTGGAGCAGGCCGGCCTGACCGGACTCGACGAGGACGTACTCGACGAACTCTTCGCCGTCCTCGTACGCGACTTCTCCGGGCACGCCATCGAACTGCACGGCAAGGACTCGGCGACCGAACAGCAGCAGGAGTGGGCGCTGAGCTCGGTCCGGCGGCCGGTCGTCGACAAGGCGCGCACGGACCGAGTCTGGCAGCGGGTCGAGGCGCTGTCCGGCGCGTACGAGATGGCCCCGTAGTCGGGCCGTACGCATCACCGGTGGCTGGGCCGCGCAGGTGCCCGGCCACCGGTCGCTCAGAGCCCCGCTCAATGGCCCTGACCGGCTGATTTGGCGCGGTACTACGACGACCCGACGGTGCAGACACCGATCCGCCGCGGCAGGTTGCGCCGTCGTCCATCGCCTGCACGCCTCCCCCTGCGCACGATCGCCCGTACCGGACGCCGTCCGGCGCACCGCGGCCGATCTCCGGTCCCGCGTGTCCGTCAAGCAGCGTGGACGAAAGACACCGCCCGGCGGTCCGGGAAGCCGGGCTCAGCCGCCGTGCCGCACCCGGGCCGCCTTGCGGGCCTCCGCGAGCCTGCGGGCCTCGCTGCTCTTGCGGAACGACCTGCCACCGGAGCCGCTCTTCACGTCCTTGGCGCTGTCCAGGCCGCGGAACGGAGCGTTGTGGTTCTAGGGGGGCTACGGCCGACCCCCGTCGAGAGGCTCCCCGGAGGGTGCCTTGGCGCCGGTGATCCGGCTCAGCTCCGCCTCGCCGGACCGCACTCGGTGACCTTGGGAGCGACGTCTGCGTCCGCCATGACCTGGCTGCGGTTTCATCGCATCAAAGGCTCCCTCACCGCCGACGCCGTGGCCCGCGCGCTGGAGCGCGGGCTGCGCGAAGCCGCCCCGCACACCCGCGTGACCCGACTCGCCCTGGCCGACGGAGGAGAGGGCAGCGTCACCGCCGTCTGCGCGGGCCGCTTCCGCGCGGAGACGATCACCGTCACCGGACCCACCGGGCAGCCCGTGACGGCGCCCGTCGCGGTCGACGGCCGTACCGTCCTCGTCGAAGCCGCGGCCGTCTGCGGCCTCGGCGTCCTGCCGGGCGGCCGCAAGGCGGAGCAGGCCCGCGCCACCGTCGGTGGTGGCGACCCCGCCGAGGGCGAGGACGATGGTGTCGGCCCCACCTGCCAGGGCGTACTGGACGGCCTGACCGATGCCTCGGCTGGTGGCGGTCAGCGGTTCCTCAGCGAGGCGGGCGTGGAACTGCTGGAGCCCAGCCGCCGCGTCCTGCGGGACCTGGCCGCCGTACGCGACACTGCCGCCGCGCTCGCCGGGCTGCACGGCGGCACGGTCGAGGTGGCCACGATGCCCTCGCCCGGCATCGAGCCGCTGACCACCCTCATCCAACTGACGGCGGGCGACGACGAGTTCCCCCTCGGCCGCCGAGGGGGATCCCTGGAGGGAAAGACGAGACCGGCAGCCGCAGACGCGGCGCGACCAACGCACCCGCCAGACCCTGCGAAGGCGGCAACGCCCCCGGCCGCCGGCTCACCCCGCGACGATGGCCATCGGTCGCTGACCTCGGATCATTCGCACTGTTCGCGCCGCTCGGCGAGACGGGAGCCGAACGCCGCGCTGGCGGCGCCGCCACAGGGTGCGGACCGCACCGAGCAGCCGCACCGCGCCCTCGTGATCGTCCCGGGCCGCGGTGATCCAGGCCACCAGCTCCCACATCAGCGCCGCGCCGACGTAGTCGCCGAAGCCCCGCTGGATATCGCGTCCGGCCCGCTTCAGCTGCTCGCCGGACCCCGGGTGAGTGACATCGACATCTTCGACCACCGCGAGCCGCAGGTGACCTACCAGGGCGCCATCGCATTCATGGTCGGCGACAGCAAACCTCGTCCGGGACGTGAAATTCGACAACATCCGGGTGGAGGACTTCCGCTGGGGCCAGCTCATCCACATGCACATCATGAACAACCCTCAGTGGAACACCTCGGCCGGTCGCGGCATCGAGTCCGCCTACATCAAGGACCTCACCTACAACGGCAAGAACGCCAACCTCTCGCTGATAGCCGGTCTCGACGCGCAACGCCATCAAGTACGTCGCCTTGGAGAACCTCCGCGTCAACGGCAGGGTGATCGCCGACAGCACGGGCAAGCCGAGGTGGTACGAGGCCTCGGAGGGCGTGCCCAGGTTCGTCAACGAGCACGTGCAGAACCTCCGCTTCCTCACCACCGAGGAAGCCGCGGCCCTGTAACCGCCTGGGCGCGGCGACCGCGCCCACGACAGCTGCACTGTTCCCGTGATCCGTGTGCCACACCGAGGGAGTGCGCTCCCGAAGCGGGGGTGTAGCGGCCTACACTTTGCGGCTTCCTGCTGAGGAATTGCTGAAGTTGCGGCAGGCCGCGGCCGGGGGTTACGGCGCAGGACGGCCGGGGCCGGGCCATTGCGATCGGGGAGTGGGAGCCGCACGATCTGGAGGTCCATCCGGCCGGGCACAGCAAGAGTGTTCCCGGCTCCGACATGCCCGGGGCGCGGGTGCTGCCCGGGTACGTACGGCGCGAGCACGACCGGGTGTTGGCCGAAGCGGTACGGGATGCCGCGGCCGGCCGCAGCCGGATCGTGGTCCTGGTGGGCGGTTCATCGACGGGCAAGACACGGGCATGCTGGGAGGCCGAGCAGCCCCTCGCGAACCAAGGATGGCGGCTGTGGCATCCCTTCGACCCGGCCCGCGCCGAGGCAGCCCCGGAGGACCTGCACCGTGTTCAGCCCCGCACCGCGGTAAGGCTGAACGAGGCCCAGCACTATCTCGGCTCCCCGCATGTCGGTGAGCGGGTCGCGGCCGCTGTGCACACCTACCGGGAGGCCGCCGAAGCCCTCTACCGGCAGTCCGCCGACCACGGCAACACCAACGCCCTGCGCTCCCTGCCGGTGTCGCGAGAGCGGGCTGGGGACGGGAGGGAGCCGAGGCTCTGGCCCGGCAGGCCGCCGACCACGGTACTTCCACCCCGAAACCGCGCACCCTGCCTGGCTGCCTAAGAAACTGTGGCCCTACGGCTTAGCCTCGGGCTTTCATGGCGATTGTTCGATCAGCCTCTTGGCCGGTTGCTTCCACCGGCTGTGATCTGGGCTGTTGCATCTCGGCCCGGTCGTCATCATGGCCCCGGTGCTTTCACCTGTTGAGTGACCCATTCATCCGGCGTGGAACAGCTGGCAGGCTGTGCCCATGGACATGGAGGTGCTCAGCGCAGATGACTACGAGTCGGTGCATCGGGCAAGCCGAGGTTTGGCGGCGCGGTACGGGATGGTGACGCTCAACGCCATGATGGAGGCGTGGGAGGCGTTGGTGCAGGATGTCGAAGAGGGCTTCGACGCCGAACTCGTCTGGGAGTACGCGAACATGCTTCGTTGCCGCCGCTGGCTGGCGGAGGCATGGCCCGTGTTCACCGACAGGATTCGGGCCGCGCGGCAGGCGGAGCTCGACGCGCTGGATGCCCGCTTCCAACTGGCAACCGTGCCGCTGCGCGGCCAGGCGGACGACGCCCGGTGGCATTCGCGGCGACCGCTTCTCATCGTCGGCGACACTTCGCTGGAACTGCCTGGATCCTGGGTCCTGTGACACGTGCGAGCTGGTGTCCAACCGCCGGTCAGATCACTGGAGAGTGCATCTGAACTGGGAAGATAGGGCTTGTCTAGGGTCCTGTCCGCCCCAATGAGAGGCACTCTCCAGGTGAGGAAGCGTAGCGCGTCGTACCCGCGTGTCCGTGTCGAGAGCGGCGGTCACGGGGTGGTCTCCCAGGCCGGGAGTGTGCTGCTGGTCGAGACCGCCCGCAAGAGTGGCCTGGATACCGCGATATCGGCGGCGCTCGTGCCCTGGCGGCACCCTCGAGCGGTGGATGATCACGCTTTGTGGGACGTGGGGATCTGACGAATGGCCAGTGGGCGCGGCTGGAGCCGTTGCTACCGAAGGGCATCAAGCCGGGCCGTCCGCCGGTGTGGACGCGGCGACAGCTGATAGACGGCATACGGTGGCGGACCCGGACCGGCGCTCCCTGGCGCGATGTGCCGGAACGCTACGGTCCCTGGGACCGGGCCCATGACCTGTTCCGGCGCTGGCAGCGCGATGGCACCTGGGCCAGGATCGTCACCCAGTTGCGGGCCGAGGCCGACGCGAAGGGACAGACCACCTGGGACGTGAACGTCGACTCCAGCGTCTGCCGTGCCCACCGGCACGCCGTCGGGGCATCGAAAAGGGGGACCTGCAGAAGGAGCCGCCCGGCGGCATCGCCGTCGAGCCGGCCGACCACGGTCTCGGACGCTCCCGGGGCGGGCTGACCAGCAAGATCCACCTCGCGGTCGAGCAGGGTCAGAAGCCGCTGTCGGTGGTGATCACGGCCGGACAACGCGGGGATCCCCCGCAGTTCGAGCCGGTGCTGGAGGCATTCCGGGTACCCCGGCTCGGCCGGGGACGGCCGCGCAAGCGCCCGGACCGGGTGCGGGCCGACAAGGCGTACGACTCCCGCAGAACCGCGCCTGCCTGCGCCGACGTGGGATCAAGGCAACGATCCCCGTGCCGGCGGACCGGGTCCGCAACCGCAAGAATCTCGGCTCTCACGGCGGTCGGCCGCCAAAGTTCGACAAGACCGACTACCGCGAACGCCATGCGGTCGATGCGGGATCAATCGCCTCAAGCGCCACCGTGCGGTGGCCACCCGCTATGACAAATTGGCCGTACGCTACGAGGCCACCGTGTTGGTCGCGGTCCTGAACGAATGGCTATGACCAGCAGCGGAATCGTCCTCATCGGTCACTTTGTAGCCGGGGACAGAAGGCCAGCGGACCGTCAGAACCACAGACTCTTCCTCCGCGAACCAGGAGTGATCGACGCCCCGGCCCCACACGACGTAGTCCCCCTGCTCGGCCAGGAGAACACTGCGCCCGGGCAGTTCCACCCGGAAGCGCCCGCTGATGAGGACCAGTAGGGCGGTGCGCTCTTCGCCGGTTACCCACTGAGCCCGCTCATCGCCCTGCGGGTGGACGCCCCACTTGATCTCCACATCCTCGCTATGACGAGGATCGGAGGCGTCCTTGAAATGTCCCAGCAGCCACCCCCGGTCCAGTGCCGCATCCCTGCCGGCATTGCCCACATACACGCTGTCGGTCATGGCTCCGGAAGGTAGCAGCCAGCCACATCAGCACTCACGGGAGGAACTACCGTCACTTCGCAACAGGCCCTAGAAGAGACCGGCTTGCATGTGGTGCGTGAGGTTGTCGAGGATCTCGCGCAGCCACGGCCTGCGGACCGCCGGCAATCGGACCAGGGTGTGCTGGAAGGTTCCCGGGTCGGCTCGGAACAGGCGGTGGGGGCGTGGCGGGGGCGGGTCGTCGCGCAGTACGCCGTCGGGCATGGTTCCCGAGGCGGGGAGGTACAGGTGTGGTTCGGGGAAGGCCATCCACATCCATATCCCGAACGGCAGTGGCACCGGGCGTGCAGATGCGTCCGGGCCGGCCGGGCTCCAGAGTTCCCCCGTCTGCGGGTGGGTCGGCACGAGGATCATGTCGGCCTCCGGGCCGGGGGCGGGCAGCCCCGGACCGGCCAGGACGGCGCGTCGCGCTGGCTGGTCCGCGGGCAGCAGGGCGTCGAGGGCACGTTGGAACACTTCCGTGATCAGGCCGGGCGGGACCGACACCGGTCGGCCATCGGAAGCTGCCAGGAGGTGGGCCAGGGCCCGACCGGCTGCCGCTTCCCACTGTGGGCTCCATGACCACCAGTGCTCCAGCCCGAGCAGCGAGCCCCATCTGGTGATCGGCTCGATCGGGGGCGTGGCTACCCCCTCTTCCAGCAGTTCCTCCCAGGAGAGGATTGCGGTGTCCGAGTCGGTGTCGTCGACGGGGAGGCGGTGCACGGCGTCCGGCGCGAGCCAGACCGCCTGCCAGAGTGAGCAGTCGTCGATCCGGCTCGCCACCAGGCCGCACGCCTCGCAGGCCATGTTGGGGCCGTCACCCCAGTCGAGACCGCAGCAGTAGCCGCCGGCCTCGTGCGGGATGAGCACGGTGCCGCGGGTATCCCCGGGGGCGATGACGACGGTGCCGGGTGTGCTGTCGGACAAGGCGTAGAGCGGAGCGTAGATACCACGGGCCGCCGCCTCGGCCGGGTCGATCTCCTCCCACCTCGACCACGGCGGCCCCCAGGGCTCCGGTTCCACGGCGAATGTGCCCGATTCCATGAGCACCGGGAGCTGGATCCCGTTTCCGTACTTCTGATGGGCGTGGACCGGCAGCGCGACCGGGGACAGCGGGATGGTCAGCTCGGCGCCACATCCTGCACACACGAAAACGAACAAATGTCCTCCGCGAAGAGAGCAGGGGGCATCGTCGCAGCTCTGTGGCGGACCTTCCACGTGTTTTGTCATCCGCGGCGGGACTGTGTACGCCACGGTGTACAACACACTGTTCGAACCCCCGACGTGCCGGGCGCCTCCCGAAGTGGTGAACATCTGCTGCCGGTTCTCGTGGACAAGCCCACGCTGGCGACCACGATGCGATCCAGACCCTCATCCAGCAGCAGCCAAAGCAATGGCACGACGGTGCCGAGTTGGAACCTCTCACAGCAGCGACTGACGCACAGCTGCTCAGCGACTGTCCAGTCACTGCTTACCGCGGGAGCTACCCCCGCGGGCGCGGGGACGACTTCTGCAGGACCCCGCTGTCCGGGGTCTCCTTCGAGCTACCCCCGCGGGCGCGGGGACGACCGCACCTGGACGGTGATCGAGTGGCGGGTTGTGCCGTCGCCCAGGCGTACGAAGGCGTCCAGGAACCCGGTCCAGCCGTGCACCTCGAACAACAGCCCCGGCAGGTCGATCTTCGGGAGCATCTCCACCCGCCCCCGCAGCCACGTCAGGGACTTCGGCTCGCCCACCGCGCCGAGCTGGGACACGTTCGGCCGCCCGGCCGCCCGGCGGGACCTCGACGGTGACCTTCGTGTCCTGCCCAGCCGTCTCCAGGCGCTCCGCCATCTGTTTCCACGCCGCGTCCAGCGCCGTCACCAGCGCGGCCAGGTGCTCCTCGACCGGCATATCCTGGCTCAGACCCGCCAGAACGTCCTCCCGCACGGCCTCCCACTCCGTGCCGTCCAGCAGCCGGGCGCGCGGGTCGGACCAGCGGTGCGAGGGAGAGTGCAGTGCCTTCAGGTGCCGTGCAGCGGCATCAGGCGCTTCCGGCTCCGGCGTCGCCCATCATCTTCTCCAGGTCGACCACCTGGTCGGCCGGCCGAGGAGTGGCCGCGACGGGCTTGTCGTAGTCGCCGAAGGTCATGGTGCCGGGCTCGTCGCCGCCCGTGGTGACGACCTCGAGGAAGTACGGCTTGCCCTCGGCGGCGACGTAGATGGTGTGCGTCCAGCGTGCCCAGCTCTGTCCCGCCCCCTTCGTCGTGCCGGCACGTGGCGCCGTGCACGAGCGTCCGACCCCGGCGCTCGGGCGCCGGACGGACGACGGACCACCCAGCCGGGGGCCGGCCGCGGTGGCGATCCTGGCAGACGACGGATGGACACGCCGGACAGATCCACTCCCTCGATGGGCGTCAGCTGCCGCTCGGTCACCCAGACCCTGTACTCGGCGGCCTCCATCCCGTCCTACTGGTGTAGAGGCATACGTCGCGTGCCAGGGCAGCGTTCGGCCCCGGGCGGGCTGTAACGCCAAGGCCCGAGAAACGGTGCGGGCTCTCCGACGTAGCGGCGAGCTCCTCTGCGGCACCGCGTGGCGGGCCGGCGACCGCGTCTTCGGCAGTGTCGCCATGACGGTCCGCACCCGCGCGCCGAGCTCTGGCAGGCATGCAGGAGAAGCCGGTGTTCTGCGAACCGGCACACCGCGTCAGGCCGAAGCAATGCGGAACTCGAATTCGGGACGGTCCCACGGCACGGCGGGTGGGTATGCGAACGCGGTCCCGGTCCGCACCGCACCGACGCGGTGGTAGAAGTCCTCGGCGGGAAGATGCGACACGACCTTGACACGGTCGAGCCCGGCGGCACGGGCCTCGGACTGCATGTGCGCAACGAGCAGTCGTCCAATACCCCGTCCTTGCGCTTCGTCGGCGACGAACAGCAGATCGAGCTCCGGTGGAGCGAGGACGAGCGAGTAGAACCCGAGGACCCGGCCTCCATGCTCGTCGGCGCCGACGGCTACGAAGGCGCGGTGGGCCTCGATGTAATCAGGACCGACCCGATAGCCCGCGACTGCGGCTGCGTACTTACCCTCGTAGGCGCCTGAGCCGCGCACGAGCCGCGTGAGCCGTTTGGCATCCCGCGCGACGGCCCTCCGTATCGTGACCGGCTGGCTGATCGGGGAAGTACGTGAACGCATCGGGACAGTATGTCGCACCGAGGTCCCGTCAGCATGTTCCTCGTCGGGGCCTCGCCGTCTCACCCGCTGCCACAGAGACATCACACAGGCAACGGATCATGCCGTCCCGCTCCACGGGTAACGTCAGGGTATGAGTCATCCACACCCCGAACTGAAAGCCGCCCCGCCCCTTGCTCAAGGAGGGCTGCGAGTCATCGCCCTGGGCGGCCTGGGGGAGATCGGCCGCAACATGACCGTCTTCGAGCACGCGGGCAAGCTGCTCATCGTCGACTGCGGCGTACTGTTCCCCGAGGAGACCCAGCCCGGCGTGGACGTGATCCTGCCTGACTTCACCTCGATCCGGGACCGGCTGGACGACATCGTGGCCGTCGTCCTCACCCATGGCCACGAGGACCACATCGGCGGCGTGCCGTACCTGCTGCGCGAGCGGCGCGACATCCCCGTCGTCGGTTCCAAGCTGACGCTGGCGTTCCTGGAGGCCAAGCTCAAGGAACACGGAATCCGGCCGCGCACAGTACGGGTGCGGGAGGGCGACCGGCGCGGCTTCGGGCCCTTCGACTGCGAGTTCGTGGCGGTCAACCACTCCATCCCGGACAGCCTCGCGGTCGCGATCCGCACCGGCGCCGGGATGGTGCTGCACACCGGTGACTTCAAGATGGACCAGTTCCCTCTCGACGACCGCATCACCGATCTGCGTGCCTTCGCCCGGCTCGGCGAGGAGGGCGTGGACCTGTTCCTGACCGATTCGACCAACGCCGAAGTGCCCGGCTTCACCACCTCCGAGCGTGAGCTGAACCCGGCGATCGAGCAGGTGATGCGCACCGCGCCGCGCCGGGTCATCGTCTCCAGCTTCGCCAGCCATGTGCACCGCATCCAGCAGGTCCTGGACGCCGCCCACCAGCACGGCCGTAAGGTCGCCTTCGTCGGCCGGTCGATGGTCCGCAACATGGGCATCGCCCGTGACCTGGGCTATCTGAAGGTCCCGTCCGGTCTGGTCGTGAGCACCAAGGAGCTGGAGAAGCTCCCTGACCACAAGATCACTCTGGTGTGCACCGGCTCCCAGGGCGAACCGATGGCCGCGCTGTCACGGATGGCCAACCGCGACCACGCCATCCGCATCGGCAAGGGCGACACCGTTCTGCTCGCCAGCTCACTCATCCCCGGCAACGAGAACGCCATCTATCGGGTGATCAACGGACTCACCCGGTGGGGCGCCCATGTCGTCCACAAGGGCAACGCCAAGGTGCACGTCTCCGGGCACGCCAGCGCCGGCGAGCTCGTCTACTGCTACAACATCGTCAAACCCCGCAACGTCATGCCGGTGCACGGCGAATGGCGCCATCTGCGGGCCAACGGTGACCTCGCCATCCGTACCGGCGTCGACCCCGACCGGGTCGTCATCGCCGAGGACGGCGTCGTCGTCGACCTCGTCGACGGGCGCGCGTCCATCACCGGCAAGGTCCCCGCCGGCAACGTCTACGTGGACGGCATGGAAGTCGGCGGCGCCACCGAGGCGTCCCTCAAGGACCGCCTCACCCTCGCGGAGGAAGGCGTGGTCACGGTGGTGGCGATCGTCGATGCGGACACCGGCGCTCTCGCCGAGGCCCCCGACTTCCTGGCCCGGGGCTTCGTCCACGACGACACCACCTTCGAGCCGGTCATCCCCGTCATCGAGAAGACGCTGGCCACCGCGGCCGAGGAAGGCGTCGGGGACGCGCGCCAACTCGAACAACTCGTCGCCCGTGCCGTGGCGAACTGGGCGTTCCGCACCCACCGCCGCAAGCCCCTCATCATCCCCGTCATCATCGACGCCTGAGCCACAGCCCGGCCGCACGGTCCCCGGTTCCGGTCGCGGTCTCGCCGGCATCGCGGCCGGGCACGGGGGTCAGCAGCCACCCCAGGAAGCCGGGGCGGCAACGCAGCCCACAGAATCCACTCTTCAGCGCTGACCACCCGGACATCCGGGCATCCCGCTCTGGCGCGTGGCGACCAGACAGTCGTGGTGGGGCTGGGGGCCAGCGACGTCGACCCGGAACTGATCGCTTCCGACCACAGGCGTTGCTAACGCGCGTCGGAAGATTGCTAGCCGACTGCTAGAGATCGACCGACACCGCTAACGGAGCCCTGGAACCTACACAGCCCGAGAGAACACGCCGCCTTCGCGCCGGTGCCACTGTGTGGAGTGGCACCACCGAGGCGGGGTGGAGCAGCTCGGTAACTTGCTGGGCTCATAAACCAGAGGTCGCAGGTTCACATTGCCCTTGGGTGTCTAGATCCGAGGTGGGCTCGGCCGGCGCATGACACGGTTGGATCGCACAACCAGGACCTCCGGATCGCCCAGTTTCCACGGCTCGGGACGACATCGGTTACGAGTCGTGGCTGGAGCGGGACCATCTGATTTTGATCGACCGCGATCCGGAGGTGGTGGGGATCTCCTCGCAGGCGTTCCGCGTCGACAGGATGGCACTCGGCCTCACGCCCGCGCCTGCTTCGGCATGGTGAGGATCTCCGCTCCATCGTCGGTGATGGCGATCGTGTGCTCGCTGTGTGCCGTCCTGCAGCCGGTGGCGCTGCGGAGGGTCCAGCCGTCGGCGTCGGTGACGAGCCGGGCAGTGTCCGCCATCACCCATGGCTCCAGAGCCAGCAGCAGTCCCGGGCGCAGTGTGTAGCCGCGGCCGGGCCGTCCGGTGTTCGGGACATGCGGATCCTGGTGCATCGTCGAACCGATGCCGTGACCACCGAACTCGGTGTTGATCGAGTACCCCGCCTGGGTGAGGACCGTGCCGATGGCGTGGGCGATGTCGCCAATCCGCGCCCCGGGCCCGGCGACAGCAATCCCCGCGGCCAGCGCGCGTTCGGTCGCACTGATCAGGGCGACGCTCTCCGGGGGCCTCGTGTCGCCCACGATGAAACTGATGGCGGCGTCGGCGGCGACTCCGCCCAGGGAGACGGCGAGGTCGAGGGTCAGCAGGTCGCCGTCGGCGAGCGGATAGTCGTACGGCCGCCCGTGCAGGACCGCGTCGTTGACGGCGGTGCAGATGTAGTGGCCGAACGGGCCGCGTCCGAAGGACGGGGCGTAGTCGACGTAACAGGACGTGGCTCCCGCCTCGACGATCATGTCCTTGGCCCACCGGTCGATGTCCAACAGGTTCGTGCCGATCGTGCTGCGGTTCTTCACCGTCTGCAGGATCTCGGCGACCAGGGCGCCGGTGTCTCTGGCCCGGGTCAACAGGGTGGGGTTCAGGATCTCGATCATGCGGCGCCCTCCTCGCGATACCAATAACTATACCGGCCATACTGTACCGGTATAGAATTCGTGCCATGGTCAGGTTGCCGCTCACTCCCGAAGAGATCGAACGCGGACAGCGTCTCGGTGCCCTCCTGCGCCGGGCCAGGGGAGAGCGTTCGATGCTCGATACCGCGCTCGCCGCACGCGTCTCGCCGGAAACTCTCCGGAAGATCGAGACAGGCCGCGTGGCCACCCCCGCCTTCCCGACCATCGCGGCGATCGCCGACGTCCTCGGCCTCTCCCTCGACGCGGTGTGGGCCGAGATCAGCGGAGCCGAACGCGTCGCCGGGCCTGCCGACTCCGCCCACCCCTTGCCGGAACGGCTGGCGTCCTGACCGATGCCGCAGCGCCCCTGACGGTCGGGGCGGTCGGCGAAGCAGCGTGGACTCAAGCCCGACAGCCAAGAGGCATCCGGACGAGCCATTGACGGCCTTCCACGGGGAAGGACTCCGATCGCCGTCTGTCACCCCTGCCCCAGCCGGCCGCCGACATCCCTCCGGGCCTCCGAGGGACGGCTGCGCCGCCTGTCAGACGCACTGTACGGCGCAATACCACGGAGTGGGCCGCGCCCCAGAAGTCAACGGGGCCACCTCCCGCGGAGGGCTTTGGAATCAGAGGAAACCATCGCCTCGCTCCGGCTCGCCCTGCGTGAGGCGATGAGAGCCGTCCCGTGACGCATTGAGCCACGCAAGACGGGGCGGCCCTGTCCGCCGTGACTGTCTCGCTGGAGCTGAGGCACGGATTGGAGGGCGGGTATGGAGGCAGGCCTGCTGGGCGAGCGGGCGGTAAAGGTGTCGCATGTTGCGGAGGGTGTCGGGATACTCCTTCGGTGACTTCGACTGCGCTGCCTCAACTGCTTCGACCTCGTGCCCTGCGGCCCGGGGATCTCGTCGTGATCGCGGCGCTGTCCGGACCGCTCCACGCCGCATACGCGCCCGATCTCCAGCGAGCGGTGGCCGAGCTCGAGGGCATGGGGTTCCGTGTGCGTCTCACGCCGCTCCTCGAAGCAGGGCGGCACCGTTGGTGGAGCGCTGCACGGCCGGACCAGATAGCCGAGGAACTCAACGGTCTCCTGCGTGATCCCGAGGTGCGCGCCATCGTCGCGCACGACGGTGGCCAGACGGTGTTCGGATATCTCGACCTGATCGACTTCGACGCGATCAGGGCCGATCCCAAGCCGATCCTGGGCTACAGCGACATCTCGCTGCTGCACCTGGTGCTCTACGCGCGCACCGGTCTGGTCGGCTTCCACACCGACCTGGCCACGCCCGGTCTCGGCGGGCACTGGCAAAGAGCCTCCGCGGCCCGCCGGAAGGAGCTGGGGAAGCTGTACTCAACGCTGCTAACCGGCACGAAGCCGATCGGCGCGCTGCCCCCCGGTCCGTCGTGGGAGTCCTGGCGTGCCGGGCGTGCCGAAGGTCCGCTGATCGGCGGGTTGATCAATCGCATAGCACTGGCGCAGGCGACACCCTTCGCGCTGCCCCTCGAATGCTTCGACGGCGCGGTGTTGTTCTGGGAGGAGCTGGGCGGCCACGCATCGCATGTGTGGAGCTATCTGCAGGTACTGCGGCACAACGGCATCCTCGATCGGATCGCCGGCATGGTCGTGGGCGTTCCGGAGGCAGTCAACGGGCTCGACTCACCCGACGGCTCCCCGAGCCTGTCCGAAATCGTCCTCGACGTCCTCGGCGAACGAGACATCCCGGTTCTGGGCAACATGGAGGTCGGACACGCCGGCCCGAATCTGCCGATGCCGGTCGGCATCCGCGTCTCCCTCGACGCGCAGCAACGCACGCTGTCGCTGCTCGAACCGGCGGTGTGCCCGCTCAACGGTGCCGGGGTGTAGGTGACGGTGGCGTCGGCGCAGTTGCCCGCCTGGGACACCGGCCGCTCCCGTTCGGTCTCCTCCGCCATCAGGGCCTGCTCGGGTGGCCGATGCGGAAGGAGGAACCCGGCTGGGTTGAGATCGCTCCGCCCGATGGCAGTGCCGGGCTGTCGTTCCAGACAGAGCCACTCTTCACCCGCCCGCGGTGGCCTTCCACACGGTCCGAGCAGCAGATGATGATGCATCTGGACGTCGAGGTGAACGATCTTTCCTCAGCCGTCGAGCACGCTCTTGTCCTGGGGGCGACGTGACGGACTTGCAGCCTCAAGAGGATGTACGCGTCCTGTGCGATCCGGCGGGCCACCCGTTCTGCCTCTTCGTGCGCACCGGCCCGAGCGCCTGACCTGCTGGGTCAGGTGGTGAGCCTGCGGTAGCCGATGAGGGCTGCGGCGATGCCGACGAGGCAAGGAAGTGCTCGGCCTTGCATTCATAGCGGCGGTGCGGGCGTCGGCATCCGGCCAGCCAGGACACCGTCCTTTCGACGACCCAGCGGTGGCGGCCCAGCCGCTGTCAGGACTCGATGCCTTTGCGGGCGATGCGGCGGCGGATGCCTCGCTTGCGGAGCCATTTCCGCAGGTGGTCGTAGTCGTAGCCCTTGTCGGCATGGAGCTTGGCCGGAACGCCGGCGGCGGGGTCCGCGGCGGGAGCGGATGGGCGGGATCCCGCGCACGAGCGGCTTCAGGCCGAGGCTGTCGTGCAGGTTGGCGCCGGAGACACCCAGCGACAGCGGCAGACCGTTCCGGTCGGTGATCAGGTGGCTTTTCGACCCCTGCTTACCGCGGTCGGTCGGATTCGGTCCGGTCAGTGGCCCCTTTTACGGCTCTGGGGCTGACGGAGTCGATAGCGCACCGCGACCAGTCGAGCTCACCGCGGGCGCCGAGCTCGTCCGGGAGGATGTGATGGAGCCTGGCCCAGACCCGGTCCCGGCTCCACTGGGCGAAACGCCGGTAGACCGCCGGCCAGGCCGGGCCGAACACCGGGGGCAGCTGCCGCCATGAACACCCTGAGGTGACCACGAAGATGATCACCGCCAGGCCTTCGCGGTCACCGGCCCTCCACGGCATCGCCCGGCCTGCCGCGGTCCGCCAGAGCCTCGGCGGCCCGGCTCCGGTATGCGCGGAAACGGCGCAGGTACGACCGTGCCAGAGGGCCCGGCGGGACCCCCCGGGCGAAGGCTCGCATGTTGCGTTCGCCCGCGTTGTAGCCCAAGGCGAGGAGTTCGTCGCGGGTGTAGCGGCGCACGTGCCGCTTGGGAAGGCTCCGGTCGAGGTCCTTCAGGTGCAAGGTCGCCGCGTGGATGGCGAAAGCGGGATCGTCGCGAAGGTCCTGCCACCGCTCCGACAGGCCGTGCGTTCGCCGAACCCGCTCGAACGTCGCACGGTGCATGTTGGCCACTCCGAAGGCCGCCCCGGGCTTCCACCACTGCCACAGCCGCTCCAGCAGCGGATGGTGCGGCTTGTACGCCTCGTTGTGGAGCACGGTCATCACGAGCAGGGGCGACACTGCGGCCTCCTCCGCGCTGCGCACCACATACGCGGCGTAGTCGGCCGGATCGTAGCCACCGGGCCGCAACGGTGGCGTCCCAACGCCACCGCGGTCCACCGGTTGCGACCGTTGCTTCGACGCCGCCATCGACCGCTCGGCCATCCCCACTCACCTCTCCCCTGCCGCCTGCCCCGCCTGAACAGCAGGACGTCTGCCATCCCGAGGTGCGCGTGCCCGCGCGGACCGGCCTCAATCCAGCACACCGGACCGCCGATCCGCATCCCCCAGCCCGTGCACGCCGCCACGACACAACGATCGGCTGCACTCACAGGTCACATCACGAAGCGCCCCGATGCCGTCCGGCATCCCGCCAACGAGTCGCTGCCCCACGCCGCAGCTTGACCCGCAGGCGAACCCATCCGCCAACGGCACTCGAACACAGGCGCGCCAGCCCGCCCACCTCCATGCCCTGCCGCAGACACAGGCAGCACGTTCAAGCGTCGCCGCACGCAACAATCACCGGACCTGAACCCTGCACAGCGCAGATGACACGACCTGATCACCCAACCAGCTAACTGACAAACCCTCAGGCCAGCCCCTCACCCAGCTCAGCACCCACCATCCGTGCAGCTACTGACGCGCCACAATCCCCGTCCACAGACGCACCGCGAACTGATCAGCGCAGGCCAGACCACCAACGGCTGATCACAAAAACAGCTCACGGACAGCCGCGCTCACCCATCTCGGCATGGAATGGGCCTGACGCCGTCACCGTCCGGCTGCTGAGCCAAATGTTCTGTCGATCAGGCGTCAGAAAGGACAGAGCCGGCGTAGCGCCTTCAGGAGGGTGTTCATGGTCGTGCGCGCTCAGCCCGTGAGCTCCCGGGCTGACGCAGGTGGCGATGGTCGCGCCGTCTGCCGAGGGCTTCGGAGGACGGCGGGGCGGTGAGCGGGTGAGGTCACGGCTCACTCGAAGGCGGACGCACTCTTCTTCCGGCTGGCTGTTGCCCATGGGCCGAGGGCGAACCTGTCACCGTCCCGCCGTATTTCCAGGGCCCCTGCGCCACCGAAGTGCGCGGGAACGAGCAACTCCCTCTCGTCAGCCGCCCGCCCGAGAATCCGACGGCGGCTGGCCACCGCTTGTTCCGGGGCCAGGCAGACGCTGCTGTTGCAGCAGGGGTGCAGGATCTGCACCGGGCTGTGCAGCAGATCTCCGACGAAGACTGCCCGGTCGCTGCCGGATGCGAGTCGCAGCACGGATGAGCCGGGAGTGTGACCTGGCGCGGACTCCAGAGTGAGATGTTCGTCGATGCGGTGGAGGCCGTCCCACAGCACGGCCTGTCCGGCCTGGTGGATGGGCGCGATGCTGTCTTCGTAGATCAGGCGGTCGGCCTGCTGCGCGCCGTTCCCGTACGCGTTGTCCGGACCGTAGTGGAAGTCGTCGGCGGCCGGAATGAGGTACTGGGCGTTGGGGAACGCCGGTATCCACTGCTCGTCCGTGTCGACGGTGTTCCAGCCGACGTGGTCGACGTGGAGGTGGGTGTTGACGACGACGTCGACATCCTGCGGGCGGACACCGGCCCTCGCCAGGAGGCCGAGGAAATCACTCCGGGCGTGGTGGAACGTTCCCATGCCCGGTCGCTCGCGCCCGCTCCCCGCTCCGGTGTCGACCAGGACGGTCCGGCCCGCGCTGCGCAGCACCCAGCTCTGCAAAGCAAGCACCGTCAAGTCGCCGTTCGGCTCCCAGTGGTCCGGTGCCAGCCAGTCCTCGTTGTCCTTCCACACATCGGCGGCAGCTCCCGGGAACATGCCGGAGGTAGGCAGGAACGGCTCGTGCCACTCGACAACCCGGATGACCTCGACATCTCCCAGCACCATGCTCTGCACACTCTCGGTCTCGTTCATCACATGATCGACATTAAGGAAGGTCGAACGATCGTCTCAATACGCATCCAGCGCAAAAAAATACGCATGCATCTCACCCTTCATACCGGGATGTATCTTGGATGGATGGATGTGGTGAGCGATGCGATCTCTGCCGTGCACCTCGGGCGCCCCTGGTTCCATCGGCTGCGGACAAGCAGGAGCTGGTGCGCGCGACTGGACCCGTACGACGGCGCGGGCTTCTACGTCGTCCTCAAGGGCCACTGCTGGCTACTGACCGACGGCGGCGCCCCCATACCTCTCGGCGTGGGTGACGCGGTACTGCTGCCCCATGGCACAGGCCATGTGATCGCCGATTTCCCAGTCGATGCGGCGGTCGCGAAGAAGAAAGCGGTGACGTTCGAGCAATGGCTTGTGGAGACAGAGCCGCGAACACAGCACGATCGCTACGAGACAGAGATGCTCTGCGGCAAATACTGGCTCGACTGCAGCCGCATGCACCCACTCATGGCAGAGCTGCCTGAGGTCGTCCACCTTCCCAGCCGAGTAGGCAGCCACCTCGAACTCCGTGCCGCCATCGATCTGCTCGCCGGTGAGCTGGATGAGATCCGACCCGGCTCCTGCGTGGCGCTCCCGAGCCTGCTCGACCTCCTCCTCGTCTACATGATCCGCGCCTGGATGACCGAGGCCCCCAGCGGAGCCTGGCCCCGCGTACTGGGCGATCCGGTGGCGGCCGCCGCCCTGCGGGCGCTGCATTCGGACCCGGCCGCGCCGTGGAGCAATGACCGTCTGGCGGCGGAGGCGGGCGTCTCCCGTCCCACCCTGGCGCGCCGCTTCACCACCCTGGTCGGCCGCCCTCCGATGGCGTACCTCACCTGGTGGCGCGTGATCCGCGCCGCCACCCTGCTCCGCGACACCCCAGACACCCTGGCCACCATCGCCGGCCGAGTCGGCTACGGCAGCCCGTACGCGCTCTCACACGCCTTCCAACGGGAGTTCGGCACCACACCGGGGCGGTATCGAGCGCAGGCCGCGAGACGATCCGCTGACGTTCCCCCGGGCATCGCCCAGACCATGGTCCGCTTCACCGAGGACATCCCCACCGACAAGCTCGCCAAGCCCTCGGCTGCGGCCGTGCCGGCGGTCGGCGGCCCAACCGCCGCGGAGTAGGCACGGGCCCTTTTTCAGTGGCGGACGCTGGCGAAGAAACCCGAGTCGTCAGTGCTGCATCCAGCGCCAGTCCGGCATGGACGGCACATACGGCATGGAGGGCATGTGTGGCGTCCTGCTCATGGCCCGCTGCCACATCCCCCGGGCCTGTTCCTCGGGGCGCTGCTGTTCTCCGTGCAGCGCGTTGAGGACGAGCAGGCCTCCTGTCAGCGCCGGGATCGTCCACTGAAGGAAGGCGAGCTGCCGCTGCGCCTTGTCCGTGTCGACGGGGTGCGCCTCGGCCTTTGCGGTGTCTTCCGGGTCGCTGGAGGACGCCAGCTCGATCTTCTTGCCCAGTACCCGGCTGTACGCGGTGGCCGCCAGGGCGGCTCCGGTCAGAACTGTTTTTGCCACGGTGGAGGCGGCCACTCCCTGCTGGGTGGCAACCCGTGCCGCGTTCGCCGCGAGCAGCCCACTGCTGCCGACCAGATGGGTGCCGATGGCCGCGGCGTTCACCGGCGCCCACTTCGCCCAACCGGAGCTGGCGATCCGCGCGGTGATCGCCTGCGTTCCGCCTTCAGCTCGCGCCGCGCCGTTGAGGCCCACCGCGCCCATCAAAGAGCCGCCGAACCATGCGGCCAGCCCCAGGTCGTGCAGGCTGCGCATGACGGTATTGCGTTCCGACATCTCGTCTTTTCCTTTCGATGGACAGCGAGGCCAGCAGCACATCGGCACTGCGTCCACTGTTGCCCGAGACAAGTCAGGCCGCACCTCGAGCACCGGCGAACGGAGCACAGTCCGGAGCAGCCGTCGTGAGAGGCAGCCAATGAGCGACCCGGCCTGGCCGCGACACGCCGATGGGCCCCGCGGTGGTCCGCCGCTCGCCCGTCCATTCTTCGGCCCCGGAACGCTGTCGGCCCTGCCCACTACCGATCTCGAAGCCCTTGCCGTGCCCCTCCCATGGCAGCACCGTCACGATCGCCTGGGGTCGCGTTCTACGTCGCCGACTTCGCCTCGTACAACAACACCTACGGCACGATGGCGGCGTCATCGTGCTCCTGGTGTGACTGTTGATCACCAACATGGCGGAGTTGCTGCAACTCCTGCCCCTGCTGGACAAGGTCCCACCCGTGGCCGGCGTCGTCGGACGGCCACGCAGACGGCCGGACACGCTCTTCGCCGACCGCGGCTACGACCATGACAAGTACCGGCGGCTACTTACTGGTCACCGCCGACGAGCTGGAGCCGCACCGGGACGCGGATGGCTTCCTGCGCCTCGCCCTGACGGCCGAGGTCAACGGGCAGGTGGTCGGCGAGGACCTGCTGCCCCGCCGGCGGCAACGGCGGCTGCTTCGCCGAGCTGTGGGGCCGGCGCGGCGAGGGGACCCCGCCGCCGCTGAAGCCCGGCGACACGGTCTCCCTCACCGTCGGGGCATCGGCGGCACCATCACCGTCGTCTCCGGTGTCGAGCCCGTCCCGCTGCAGGCCGGCCGGCGCCGGTCCCGGGAGCGGCCGTGAGCGACCCACGTCCCGGGACGCTGCTCGGCAAGGTCATCGTGGTCACCGGCGCGGCCCGCGGCCAGGGCGCCACCGACGCCGGGGCGCTCACCCGCGAGGGCGCGCACGTCATCGCCACGACGTGACCGAGACGCCCGGCTGCCGCCGGCTCGACGTGACCAGCGAGCAGGACTGGGCCGCACTCGCGGCCGGGCTGCGGGAGTCGTACGGGCAGGTGCACGGCCTGGTCAACAACGCAGGCATCACCTGGCGGGCTCGCCTGGACGAGGTACGCCCCGCGGACATGGCCCGCGTCCACGCGCCGTCGACGTCACCGGTCCGCTCGTCGGCATCCAGCACCTCGCGCCGCTCATGCCGCCCGGTTCCTCCGTCGTCAACGTCGGCTCCTCGGCGGCCCTCACCGCCCGCTACCCGGTCGCCTGCACCGCAGCAAGTGGGCGCTGCGCGACCTGTGGAGGGCCGCCGCCCTGGAGCTGGGCCCGCGCGGCATCCGCGTCAACACGCTCCACCGCGGCTACATCGAGACCGGGACGACCGCCTCCGCCGCGCCCGCCTTCCGCAGGGCCAGCCTCCGCGGGACGCCGCTCGGCCGCCCCGGCACCGTCGGCGAGGTGGCACCGCTGGTGGTGTTCCTGCTGTCCGACGACACGTCGTTCATCAGCGGCGCCTGCATCCCGGTCGGCGGCGGGCTGACCGCGCACGGCGGCGTCAAGTCCGTCTCCGGCGCCCTGCGCGAGGGGACGCCGTGAAACGGCTGGAGGGGCGAGGGGGCGCTGACCTCCGGGACGGCGCGCGGCCGGGGCCGGGCCGCCGCGCTGCGGTTCGCCGCCGAGGGCGCATCGTGGCCGGCGGCGGCCTCCTGCCCGAGGGGAGGTCGCCGGCCCTTCGGCCGCGAGGGGACAGCGGCTACCGGTCGACGCCGTCACGGCCCGGTGGGGTTGCGGTGCCCTCGGCGGCGCGGCGGCGGGCGTCCTCGTCGGTGCGGGCGTCATAGCTGATGAGCTTCGGCAGCGCGGCAGCGAGCAGGCCCACCGCCGCGACGCACGCGAGTCCGCCCGTCCAGATCGCGGGGCGGACGCCGGTCCAGCCGGCCATCGCCCCGGCGCGGACCTGACCCAACTGCGGGCCGACGCTGTAGGAGAGGACCTCGATGCCGGCGAGCCGGCCGCGCAACCGGTCCGGGATGGTCTGGTTCCAGATGGTGGAGCGGCCCAGTCCGCTCAGCATGTCCCCCGCTCCCGCCAGCCCGAGGCACAGCAGCACCAGCCAGACGTCCGTCGTCCAGCCGGCCGCCGCCATCGCCAGGCCCCAGCCGGCCGCGCCGAACACCACCAGCAGGCCGTGCCGCCGCGTCCCGGACACCCAGCCGCTGGTCAGGCTGACCAGCAGCGACCCGACGGATCCCGCCGCGTACATCAGGCCCAGCGACCAGTCGGCGTCGAGCTCGTCGGCGAGGAAGGGGAAGACGGTGTTGGGGAAGGCGAAGAACATCGCCGCCAGGTCGACCGCGTAGGTGCCCAGCAGCACCGGCCGGGACCAGGCGTACCGGGCCCCCTCCGCGATGCCGCGCAGCGACGGCCTGGCCGCCTGCTCGACCGGTGGCACCGGCGCCAGCCGGCGGCACATCAGGACCGACACCGTGAAGCTCACCACCGTGATGGCGTACGCGGTGCTGTTGCCCGCGTACGCGACGACGAGACCCGCCAGCGCCGGTCCGGCGATCGCGCCGGTCTGCCAGCGCAGCGAGTTCAGCGCGGCCGCGGCGGCGAGCTGGTCGTGCGGGACGATCCGGGCCAGCAGCGAGTCCAGGGCCGGCCGCTGGAGTCCGGCGAGTGCCGCGACACCGGCCGCGACCACGTACAGCGGCCACAGCATGGGGCTGGGCAGCAGCGCGTTCAGCAGCAGGACGGCGGCCAGCAGTCCCAGTCCCGCCTCGGTCAGCACGATGACCTTGCGCCGGTCCACGGCGTCGGCGAGTGCCCCGCCGTACAGGCCGAAGACCATGAGCGGCACCAGTTCCACGGCGCCCATCGCCCCCACCGCGAGCGGTGAGCCGGTCAGTTCCTTGATCTGCAGCGGCAGCGCGATCAGCGCCATCACGCTGCCGACGTGGGTGACGACACCCTGCGTCCAGAGCAGGCGGAAGTCGCGGGAGGAGCGCCAGGGCGAGAGGTCGGGGAGTACGGCGGCGAGTTTGGCGTGCATGGTCAGCGGCTCCCGGCCGACTCCGACGCGGGGGCGGCTTCCGTGTCCCCGGTCGTCGCGTGGTGGCGTCCGATCGGCAGGACGAGGGGCTTGCCCGAGACCGGGTCCTCGATGACGCGGCTGTCCATGCCGTAGACGGCCCGGACCGTGTCCTCGGTCATCACCTCCTCGGGCGTTCCGGCGGCGTGCAGCCGTCCGGCGGCCAGGGCGACGAGCCGGTCCGCGTAGCGGGCGGCCAGGTTGAGGTCGTGCAGGACCATGACGATCGTGGTGCCGCGGGTCCGGTTCAGGTCGGTCAGCAGGTCGAGGACCTCGATCTGGTGGCTGATGTCGAGGAACGTGGTGGGCTCGTCGAGCAGCAGCAGGTCGGTCTGCTGGGCCAGCGCCATCGCGATCCACACGCGCTGGCGCTGGCCGCCTGATAGTTCGTCGACCGCCCGGTCCACCAGGTCCGTCGTGTGGGTGGCCTCCAGCGCGGCGGCGACCGCGGCGTCGTCCTGGGCCGTCCAGCGGGAGAAGGCCCGCTGGTGGGGGTGGCGGCCCCGGCCGACCAGGTCGAGGACGGTGATGCCCTCGGGGGTGACCGGTGACTGCGGCAACAGCCCGAGGGTGCGGGCGAGTTCCCTGGCCGGGGTGCGGTGGACCTCCTTGCCGTCCAGGACGACCCGGCCGGTGCGCGGGACGAGCAGCCGGGACATCGAGCGCAGCAGCGTCGACTTGCCGCAGGCGTTGGCGCCGACGATCACCGTGATGCGCCCGGCCGCGAGGGTCAGGTCCAGGCCCTCGATGACGGCGCGGTCGCCGTAGCCGAGCGTGAGGTCCTCGGTGGCGAGGGTGTGGGACGCGGTCACAGTGAGCCTCCGGCCCGGTTGGTGCGGACGATCAGGTAGACGAGGTAGGGGGCGCCGAGGACGCCGGTGACGACGCCCACGGGGTAGCGGGTGTCGAAGGCGTACTGGCCGGTGAGGTCGGCGACCAGGACGAGCAGGGAGCCGACCAGGCCGGCCGGCACCAGCAGGGAGCCGCCGGCTCCGGTGAGCCGGGCGGCGATCGGCCCGGAGAGGAACGCGACGAAGGCGATCGGTCCGGCCGCCGCCGTGGCGAACGCGATCAGCCCGACGGCGGCGACGATCACGGTGACGCGGGTGCGTTCGACGCGGACGCCGAGCGCGGAGGCCGTGTCGTCGCCCAGGCTCAGCGCGCTCAGGTTGCGGCCCTGGAACAGCAGCACCGGGCCGAGCGCCAGCACGGCCAGGACGGTGGGCGCGGTCTCCTCCCAGGTGGTGCCGTTGAGGCTGCCGGTGAGCCAGCGCATCGCCGCCTGGAGGTCCCACTCACCGGCCCGGGACAGGACGTAGGAGGTGACGCTGTCGAGCAGGGCGGCGATGCCGATGCCGATCAGGATGAGCCGAGTGCCGGCGACACCGTCGCGGAACGCGAGGACGTACACCAGCAGCGCCACCCCGAGCGCGGCGGCGATCGCCAGCGTGGACACCTGGGTCTCGCTCAGCGAGAAGGTGACGATGGCGATGGCCGCCGCCGCGCTCGCCCCCGCGCTGATGCCGATGATGTCAGGGCTGGCGAGCGGGTTGCGGAGCATCGTCTGGAAGGTGACGCCGGCCATGCCGAAGCTGAACCCGGCGGTCAGGGCGAGCACCGCGCGCGGCAGCCGTAGCGTGCCGACGGTGAAGGAGGCGCCCGGCACCTGCTCGCCCGTGATCACGCGCAGCACGTCGGAGGCCGGGTAGAAGGTGTGACCGGCCATGAGAGTGGTGGCGAACGCGGCGAAGACGAGGACCAGCAGGGCGCAGACGATCAGCCGTCGCCGGTACGCACGTCGGACCCGCGTGCGGGTGACCGTGCGCAGTGTGGGCGGGGCGGTGACGACGGGGGCGCTCACAGTGATCTGACCTTCTGCCGACGGACGATGTGGATGAAGAAGGGGGCGCCGACGAACGCGGTCACGATGCCCACCTCGATCTCGGACGGCCGGGCCACGACCCGCCCCACCACGTCGGCGACCGTCAGCAGAACGGCGCCGCTCAGCGCGGAGAACGGCAGCAGCCAGCGGTGGTCCACGCCCACCAGCAGCCGGCAGGCGTGCGGTACGACGAGTCCGACGAAGGCGATCGGGCCGGCGACGGCGGTGGACGCGCCGCACAGCACGACCGCGCCGAGCGCGGCGCCGGCCCGCACGAGGGCCACCCGCTCGCCGAGTCCGGCGGCCAGCTCGTCGCCCAGGGCGAGGGAGTTGAGGGCGCGGGCGGAGGCCAGGCAGACGACGAGGCCGACGGCGAGGAACGGCAGGACGCTGCCGAGCTGCGCGTGGGTGGCGCCGCCGACGCCGCCGATCTGCCACAGCCGGAAGGTGTCGGAGATGTCGTTGCGCGGCAGGACGACGGCGCTGACCAGTGAGGCGAGCGCGGCCGAGGTGGCGGCACCGGCGAGGGCCAGCTTCAGCGGGGTGGCGCCGCCCCGGCCCAGCGAGCCGACGGCGTACACGAACCCCGCGGTCACGGCCGCTCCGGTCATCGCCGCCCAGATGTATCCGGACACCGACGCCAGGCCGAAGTGGGCGATGCCGGTGACCACGGCGAGCGAGGCGCCCATGTTGACGCCGAGGATGCCGGGGTCGGCCAGCGGGTTGCGGGTGACGCCCTGCATGACCGCGCCGGACAGGCCCAGGGCGGCGCCCACGACGACGGCGAGGAGGGTGCGCGGTACGCGGTTGGCGACCGCCGCCTCCTCCAGGCTGGCCTGCGCTCCGCCGAGCGCCGCCCAGACGTCGGCCCAGGCGACGTCGCGGGAGCCGAAGGCGAGGGAGGCCGTCATGGCGGCGAGCAGGACCGCGGCGACGACGAGGAGCCAGGTGACGCGCACGCGCGCCGGACGCCGCAGCGGGGCGGTGTCCGGCGCGGGCCGGGTCTCGGTGACGGTCACGCTGCCTTGTCCGCGGCCTCGGCGAGCGCCTTCACGTAGTCCTCCAGGACGTACGGGATGGACAGCGGGGTCGGGTTGGCGGCGGTGGCCAGCGGGGTGCTGCCGGGCAGCAGGTAGATGGAGTCCCGCTTCACGGCGGCCAGCTTGGAGGTGAGCGGGTCCTTCTTGAGGGCCTTCAGCAGCTCGCCCTTGTCGTCCCCGTAGCCGGTGATGATGTCGACGTCGTTGAAGTCGTCGATGTGCTCGGCGCTCTTGGTGAGGACGAACTTCTTCGTCGACGCGGACGGTCCGGAGACGCTGGCGGGGATCTTCAGGCCGAGGTCGGTGAAGAACTGCGTGCGGGTGTCGTGGGTGGTGTAGAAGCCGACCTGGCTGACGTTCTTGGACGACACGTGCGTCATGAACATCGCCGTCTTCCCCTTGAGCTGGGGGTACTTCGCGGCGGTCTTCTCGATCTGCCCCTCGAGGTCGGCGATCAGTTCGTCGCCCTCGTCGGCCAGTCCGATGGCCTTGCTGTTGAGGCGGATGATGTCGCGCCACGGGGTCGCCCAGGCGGCCTCGGGGTAGGCCACGACGGGGGCGATCTGGCTGAGGGTCTCGTAGTCCTGCTCGGTCAGCCCGGAGTACGAGGCGAGGATGACGTCGGGCTTGGTGTCGGCGACGGCCTCGAAGTCGATGCCGTCCGTCTCGTCGAACAGCACCGGGGTCTTGGCGTTCAGTTCCTTGAGCCGCTTCTCGACCCAGGGCAGCACGCCGTCGCCGTCGTCGTCGCCGAAGTTGGCCCTGGCCATGCCGACGGGGACGACGCCGAGGGCGAGCGGCACCTCGTCGTTGGCCCAGTTCACGGTGGCGACGCGCTGGGGCTTGGAGGGGATCTCGGTGGTCCCGAGCGCGTGCTTGATCGTCACGGGGAACTGGCCGGCGCCGTCGGCACCGGCGGAACTGCTGTCGTCCTTGTCTCCGGACCCGCTGCCGCAGGCGGTGAGTCCGAACAGGAGGGCCGCCGCGAGGGCGAGCGCACGGAGGCGTGGGGTTCTCATCGACCCGGTTTCACTTTCGGTCGGGGGTGCCGGGACTCGCACGTCCGGACCATGGACTGTGGGTCGTGGAGCAGGGCACCGGACTTGCGACGGCAAGTTAGGTAAGGCTTGCCTGCACAGAGTATGGAGCGATGGCGCGCTGATCAATCGAGCCTTTTCGACAGCCCTTGTAGCGATCGGGACACGCGGGCGGGTGGCTCCGCCGCAGGGGAGGCGTCCGCCCCGACGTTCTCAGCGCGCCCGGAACCTTTCTCAGCGCGCCCGGAACCTGCCGGGCGTCATGCCGGTCGTCCGCCGGAAGGCCGCGCCGAAGGCGCTCGCCGAGCGGTAGCCGACCGCGTCGGCCACCACGTCGACCTCGTGTCCGAGGGAGAGGAGCTGCACGGCGTGCTGGGCCCGGACCGAGGCGACCCAGCGGGCGAAACTCGTGCCCGTCTCGGCACGGAAGGCGCGGGTCAGCGTGCGCGCGCTGCAGCCGAGGGCGGCGGCCCAGCCGGCCAGTGTCCGCTGGTCGGCCGGGTCGGCCCGCACTCCGTCCACGATCGGCCGCAGCAACGCGGACGTGGGCAACTGCACCAGCAGCGCCCGGGGCGACGGCCGCAGGACGTCGAGCACCATCGCCTCGGTCACGGCCCGGGAGCGCGGCGGCAGTTCCGCCTCTTCGAGCCGCTCCAGGAGCAGCCGGAGCAGCGGGGTGATCTCCACGGCCACCGGCTCGTCGGGCAGCGCCGACTCCGTGCCGTGCCGGAAGAAGTGGGCGCGGTAGGAGGTGCCCGCGACCGCGGAGGCGGAGTGCAGCTGCCCGGCCGGCATCCACAGTCCCAGCGTCGGTGTGATGCACCACACCTGGGAGCCGACCACGGCGGTGGACGTGCCGCGCTCGTTCCAGAGGAGTTCGTGCCACGGGTGCGAGTGCTCGTTCCACGCGGTGTCGGCGTCGACGACCTCCTCGTACCCCTGGATCACGAAGGGCACGTCCACCTCTCCGGCGGCGAGCGTCGGCAGGTCCCTGGTGACACGCATGCGGCCAGGCTAACCGGAGCCGGATCTTCACGGCCGCGCGTCCCGCCTCGGGCGGCGCCCGAGGGACCGGACCAGCGCCGGACCGCGGCGCCGGAGGGAGGCGGATCCATCCCGGCCACCGGGTCGAGCGGTCCGCTGCCGACCCCGGCGTCCGGCGCCGACGGAGCACCGGTCCCCCGGCGGCCTCCATCGCCCTCCGAACGTGGACCCTCGCCCGTCGGCCCCGACTCTCGTGCTGTGGCCGGTCTCCGCTCTCGTTCGCGGCAAGTACATGGAGAGCTCCACACATCACCGTTCACGGACCTCGGAGGCGTTGCGCAGCTTCGCCCCCACCCACTTTGCCTTCGATAGCGACGCCCATGGTCGACGGTGTGGTTGTCGAGGCCTTTGCGGCCGCCCTGCGGTTGTCGCCGTCGGCGCGCACACCGAGGCGGGACAGGATCACGGAGGTCGGTCCACAGGCCCGCACGGCCTCCCGGCCGTTCTTGTCACCGCGACGGACGTGATCACCGCTGCGGCGGCGTCGGGTCGGCACCGGTGATTTCACGGATCCTCGCTGCCGGAAGCACCGCTTGAATCGGCATGGTTCGACTCCCGCACGATCTCCGGCGCCGGACGCACGGAACATACCCGGGCGCCCGGCACGACGACGCGCCGACACCGCTGCGGGCGGCCGGCGCGGCCAGAAGGGATCAGTCATGCCATCGCTCCCCAGTCTGCGCCTGCGCCTGCTCGGCGCGGCCACCGCCGGCCTCGTCGCAATAGGGGCCACCAGCGCACTCTCCGGCCCTGCTTCCGCCGCCACCCAGGTCTACAGCGAGAACTTCTCCGCAGGGCTGGGGACCTTCATCTCCACCGGCTCCGTCAGCACCGCCACGGGAGCGGCGCGGCTGAGCGGCTCATTGCTCACCGATCCGTCCCTCACCTCCGCGCCCATCGCCCTGGCCGGCTACAGCGGCATCTCGGTGTCGTACACCCGGACGGCGTCCGGGCTCGACCTCGGTGAGGCCTTCACGGTCGCCTACTCCGTCGACGGTGGCGCGTTCACCACGCTCGAGTCCTCACGTACCGCCTCGGGCGCGACGTCGTTCCAGCTGCCCTCGTCGGTCGACGGCCGCACCGTGCGGCTCCGCTTCTCGTTGGAGGCCGGCAGCGCGCTGGAGACGCTGACCGTCGACGACGTCCTCGTCCAGGCGGCGGGCGGCGGGAGCGGCGGACCGACCGATCCGCCGGGCGGAACGCTGCCCCCGGTGACCGACGTGACCGCGCCGGGGCCGTACACGGTGACCATCGACACGAGCTCCGGTCCCGGTAACGACGGGTGGCTGGTGTACCCGGCGAACGCCGGCCAGAACGACGTGAACCACCCGGTCCTCGTCTGGGGTCCCGGCGCGGGTTCCGACCCGGCCGCCTACGAGGACATGCTGCGCCAGTGGGCCTCGCACGGGTTCGTCGTCTACAGCGAGGTCTCCTCCAGCAGCGGCGAGTACATGGTCGACGCCCTGGACTGGATCGAGGACCAGAACGCGAACCCGAGCAGTCCGCTGTACCAGGACATCGACACCTCCGAGGTGGCATTTGGCGGCCACTCCCGTGGCTCGATCGGCACCTTCGACGTGGCGGACGAGCCGCGGCTGGAGACCACGATCCACGTGGCCGGCGGCTCCTTCGACGGCAACGGGCCGGACAACCTGCGCAACCCCGCCCTCTACATCGGCGGCGACGACGACTTCGCGACCTCCAACGTGGAGCGGGACTACGCCAACACGGACGTGCCGGTATGGTTCAACATTCTGAACAACACCGACCACATCGCCGCCACCCGCAACGGGCAGCACATCATCACCGCCTGGCTGCGGTGGCACCTGGCCGACGAGGAGTTCCGTCGTACGCGGGATTTCCTGAGCTCCGGCTGCACCTTCTGCGGCCTCGGCGAGGCGCAGTACAAGAACTGGTGATCGGCGGAAGGGCACCGGCGGCCACCGCCGGTGCCCTTCGGCGTCAACCCCCTCAACGGCGCAACGGATCCGGCCTTCTGTCGCGGGGAAGAGGCTGTCACCCGGTGTCGTCGACTCGGTTCCTCGGGCGTGGCCCCGACCCGTCCGCGGAACAGGTCGGACACGCCGCCCGAGCCGCCACCCGTCACGGTGGTCCTCCCCGACGGCCAGACCTTCTCCGGGGGAAAGCCTGTAGCGCGCGAAGCCGAAGGCCGGGATGCCGAACCGAGCGCCTGCGTGCTGGACGCCAGAGCATCAAGACCTCCGCCCAAGTGCCCGCGGCCGGCCAAGGCTACGCTGCCTGCGCTGACTGGGGCGCCGCAGTCCTTGTGAGTCGCCTCGCGGAGCACACGAAATACACCGGCTGTTCCTTGGTCGACAACACCGAGGTGAGCGAGCTCCGCAAGCCTCAGACGCAGCTCATCGGAGTACCGCACGGCATCCGCGTCGAACTGATCGAGGTTCAAACGGCTTTCCATCGCCGCCTCGTGGGCCCGGCGTAGGAGGTCCAACCACTGGTCCATGACAGTTCTGGCAGCGACGTACCGACCGATGTCTACGGTCTTCAGTCCGCAACGCACGCTCGCTTCGAGCCCGCCTCCGTTCCACCTGGAGTGGACCGAAGTAGGCCACCGCTGCTCCCGCTGCGGTACCAGCGAGACCACAGATCGCTCCGAGCAATGCCGTATCCATGTATCCCCGCTTCATCCCGGTCGTCAGCGTCAACCAGAGACCGCACCCAGGCGGGAGTATGCCGTGGAAGCAGGGCACCCAACGGTTAGTGGCTGGAAACAGCGCTGCTGGGCGAGCTCGGCAGGCACGGGGCCTGCCGGTTCACCCAACTGCGCAGGCACGTCGGAGTTGCGGCCCTCCCAGTAGCCGAAGCCGCCGTCGGGGTTCTGCAGGCCCCGGAGCCAGACAGGATGCACGCCGACGCGTCCGCGCACGCACAGCGCAAGCCCTCCTCGTCCGGGGAGGGCTTGCGCTGTGCGTCGATACGGAGCGGGAGCTCCTCAGGTGTAGGCGAGCAGGCGGCCGGACGCGATCACTCCACTCCACACCAGGATCGACACGGTGGCCGCCGTCTTCGCTCTCGCGGGCGTCGGGACCTCGATGTCCCAGCCGTCCACCCGGCGGTAGGCCCCCCAGTGGAAGACGGCGATGTTGACGCCCGCCACCATCAGCAGGCTCAGCTTCCAGGGAGCCGCGCCGCTGTTGCCGACCGCCACGGCACCGGAGACGAACATCACCAGACCGCTGGTGACCGCGATCGCGAATCCGAGGCGGGCCAGCGGCAGCAGATGCCGGGCGGCCGCCGTGACGGGCAGCATCTGGCGGCCGACCCCGAGAAGCCGGAGGTCGAACGCCAGGGCGGGGCCGACGAGCAGCGCGATACCGAGGATGTGCACGCTCTCCAGCGACGAGTACACCAGGGGTGTCGTCCGGACCGCGTCGCCCAGGCTGGACCGTTCGAGCCAGGTGAAGAACTCATTCATGGTTCACGCCTTGTTGGCGCGGCGCACCACGTAGTACCCGCCCCCCGCGAAGAGGAGCAGAACGGCACCGCCGGTCACCAGCCAGACGGTCGCGTCGGACGAGTCGGCGGCGGGGGCGGCACTGCGCCCCTGTTCCGCGGCCTGGCCGTCGGCTCCGGAACCCGTCGGCTCCGCCCCGCCCTCCTCGGGCGCGGGCTCGGGGGCTACCGGCAGGGGGACGGACCGCTGGCGCACCGCCTGCCCGTCCTCCCGGACGATCATCTCGGGGCGCAGCTCGTCGTCGTGGTCACGGTCCAGGTACCCGACGACCTCCAGCTTCTCCCCCTCCTCCACCCGGCCTTCCATCCCCCAGGCGGACAGCCGCTCGATGGGGGCGAGGATCAGGGTCAGCTCGTCGCTCGAACCGGAGTAGGAGCGAGTCGCCTCCATGACCTGCCGGCCGCCGATGTCCTCGAGGTCCGAGGGGATGTCACGGTCGGCCCAGCCCTGAGGCACCTCTTTGTCCTCGATGCGCAGCGTCACCTCGGGGTGCGGGTTGCCCCACCTCACGCCGGTCACGGTGCCGGATGCGTAGTAGGGCGCGGTCGTGTCGTAGTGCTCCCAGCCGTGGTGGGCGGCCGCCGGGCCTGCGGGCGCCAGGGCGAGAACGACTGCGGCACCGGTCGTGGCCAGAACGGAAGCGGAGGATCGAGGTCGCATGCTCCACAGTGTGATCGGCCGCGCCGGCCGAACCTTTGATTGTTCATCAGATACGACCTCTGTGATTGCATGGAGGTATGAATCTTGAACAGATGCGCTACATCGTGGTATTGGCGGAGGAGCTCCACTTCGGCCGCACGGCCCGGCGTCTCGGCCTTCAACAACCGACGCTGAGCCAACAGGTACGCAAGCTGGAGGACGAGTTGGGCGTCTCCCTCTTCGAGAGGACCACCCGGGAGGTCAGCATCACCGCCGCAGGTGAGAGCTTTGTGGCCGAAGCCCGCCGCGCCCTCCACCACGTCGAGAGAGCCCAACTGGCCGCCCGGCAGACAGGGCGCGGTGATGTGGGCGAACTCTCCCTGGGTTTCGTGGGATCGGCCGTCCCCGAGCTCATCCCCCGTCTGCTGCGCCGGTTCCGACGGGTGTATCCGGGCGTCGAGTTACAGGTGCGGGAGCTGCCCAGCGCCCGCCAGATCGAGGAACTGCTCGCCGGGCGCATCGATGTGGGCATCCTGCACGCCTGGGGTGAGAGCGAGATATCGGAGGGCGTGGCGAGCCAGGAGATCTTCCGTGACGTCCTGGTCGCGGCGCTGCCCCGCCGGCATCCTCTGGCACCCACCGTCCTGCTGCCCACGGCCAAGCTGGCCAGTGAACCGTTCATCATGTTCCCCCGTCGCATGGGACCGGCGCTGCACGACCGGATCACGAGTCTGGCCCGGGCCGCCGGGTTCGAGATCCAGGTGTCGCAGGAAGCGGGCCACATGCAGACCATCATCGGGCTGGTCGCGGCCGAGGTGGGCGTTTCCATCGTCCCGCGCACCATGGCGGCGTTGCGGCAACCGGGCGTGGAGTTCCGGCAGCTCACCCCCAAACCCGAGCCGTTGCCCCTGCAACTGGTGTGGCGCCGGAGGGAGACGAGCCCCGTGGTGCGCAATTTCAGAGCGGTGCTCAGTTCGGACTCCCCCGCCGTCCGAGGGCACAACGACAGCTGATCTTCGTGAGGGGCGGCACCTCGGGCGGCGCCTCCCGCCGTTAGACGGTGCGGGCGTGATGCCGGCGCGGGCGTCGGGCGTCGGGCAGCGCGTCCTCGCCGCGTCGGCGCTCGGAGCCGCGGTGGAGTTGTCCATCACGGACAAGCGCAAGGTCTGGAAGGTCGGCAAGGTCGCCGGCCTTGGCGTTCGACAGCGAATCCAGTCGTTCGGGATTCCTTGTCAGCGAACCTGGTCGCTCTCGGGTCCGATGTCCTTGATCCTGGTCGGAGTTCCGTCCGGGGCGAACGAGTCGTGGAAGGTGAAGGCGTGCGGCGCGGGGCCGTGGTCGTGGAGGTGCTCCAGCCTGGAAACCCCGTCCTGCCAGGTGGGTATCACGCCGTCGGAGACCCACCAGAACACGTAACTCGGGTGTTCCGTCCTCTCGAACCAGTCGTAACGCCTGTTCAGCGCCCCACGGTGCAGACCGGTGTAGACGGCGTCGAAGGCGGGGCGCAGGTCGGTCCAGAGTGAGAGGGTCGTGGCCAGGGCGGTGGTTTCCAGCGTACGGCCCTTGCCGTACCAGGTCGGTACGGCGAACTCTCCCCATGCACCCCAGTCCGCCTCGAAGAGCATGCCCCGGTCACCGTCTGCCGCTTCGGCACGCGCGAGGTATCCGGGGTGCTGACTGATCTCCCGGTAGACGGCCTCACCAATGTCGTAGAACTCGCTCGTGAGAGGTGCGGGATCGGCGAGAGGTGACTTCAGGACACCGAATGTGTACAGAGCAAGATGGGGCATGCGTCTCTCCCTGGTTGGTGCTGCCTGGCGTGGACCGGTTCGGTGGCTTGCGCATGGGGCCGAGGGTTCGTGGGGCGTGACCGACTCATCCCGTCGCGGGTGGCCAGCCTGAAGTAGCCCCTGTGCGACCGTGGGCGCCCGCCGAAGGCCAGGCAAAGGTAGCTGCCTCTGCGAGCCATGTCGAAGTTGCGATTTCCCTGTCCACGTGGCCTCTTGCACAGGTCCTTGCGGGGATGCCATGTACGATGCCGGCCTCGATCAGCTACATCGACGCCAACGGGTCGGTGACCAACACTGCGAGCCCGGGTGGTGCGCTCACCGCGACCGAGTACGACGTCTACGGCAACCGGTCACCGAACTGATCCTTGCTCAGCGCGAGTTGGCGTTGAGCAACGGATCCGACGAGCTGACAGCCCTCGGCCTCGCAGACCTGTCCACGGCCGACCGGGCCGGGCAGTTCAGCACCGCGATGGAGTACTCCGCCGACGGCACCCCGGACGAGTACGGTCCCCTGCACCGGATCACCCTGGCCGAGAAGCTGACCGGTACCACCACCGAGTCGACGCTCGCCGCCGGGACGGTGATCCCGGCCCGCGCCCACACGTCGTACGCCTACGACGAGAACAAGGCGAGCGCCGCGACGGTCTCCGACCTGGTCACCTCCTCCCCCACGGGCGCGACCATCGCGGGCTACGCCACCGACGCGGAGACCAAGACCACGACGACCACCTACGACTGGTCCACGGGCGCGGAGCCGGCCGTCCGTACGGCGACACGACCAGCCCGCCCCGTTCGGCCAGGCGCCTCGCCGTGGACCGCACCCCCTCGGTCTTCGCCGGCACCAACTACACGCCCAGCCCGGACGCGATCTCCTTCGCCGACATCCTCTCGCCCGCCTTGCGGACCGGACTCCACCAGCTCCACGATCCGCCGGTGATCCAGCGCGAGCGCCTCCGCCGACATCCTCTCCCCGAAGTGCGGCACGATCACCCCCGCGACCGGCACCTTCACCGCTTTGGCCGCCGTCACGGGCTCAGGCGCCTCCGGTACGGGCGCTTCCGCCGCATCACCCGGGGTGACCTGGGCCTCGGCCCTCCACCCGAGCGAACTCCCGGCGTGCCAGGACCGCCTCGGCCGCGGCGAGTTCGGACAGGATCCGGTCCGCCTCCGCCTGAAGCTCCTCCATCCGCACTCGGGCAGCGGCCTCCCGCTCCTCCAGCGAACCCATCACCGACGCCACCGGCCACCTCCGCACCGTCGGGGAGGAACTGATCACCCGAACGCTCCCACGACGACACTGAAACCATGCCTGAACAGGAAAATCAGTGATCACATTGGGAAAGACAACGGCTTCTCACTCGTCACCAGGGGCGGCGAGGGGAGCTGGGTTGAATCCTTTGGTGATGAGCCGGACGGCAAGTGTGACTTCCCAGGCGAATACGGGAATCGCCATGACCGACCCCACCAGGGAGACCTGCTCGTAGAGCCCGAACATCACAGCGGTCGCCGAAGCGCAGATCAACGAGCCCCCGACAAGTCCCAGGACCGCGATGAACCGTGGCACGAGCCCAGAGCGGTACATCAAACCCGCCAGAACCAGCGAGTTCGCCCCCAGGATGAAGTTGGGCCCGAAAAGGAACGTCCAGTCATGGATCGCTACGAGCGTTTCGCCGGCCGTGACGAGAGACCCGGTATCGGCGCCCGGCGTTCGCGCGAAGTCTCTGCTCAGCGTCACGACCGACAGGACGCTGACGATGCCGACGACGATGACGGCGGCTTCAAGAAGGCGAGCGCAGACATAGCCCAGGGCGGCCCCCTCGTTCTGCCTCTTGATGATCGGATACAGCGTGACCGCGGTGCCGATGACAGCTGTCACGAGGACGATCTCGAACAGCGCCCCCAGGAACACCCGAGTGTCGGCGCCGGAGCCGACGACGTACTCGGCGCCGTCCAGAGCGGGGCCGTACAGCGCCAGCCCGCCGATCGCGGAAACCTCGGTGAGAAGGAAGAACACACCCGCGACAACAGCGGTCTTTCTCGTTGAGTCCACCTGGACCCTCCACCCCATAAGTGGTGTACGGCGTACACCTGCAACCGAGCGTAAGCGTACGCCGTACACTCGTCAAGGTGGGAATCCGGTTCACGAAGGATCAATCAGGGAGCTGATCGGACATGGCCCAGCAGACGGAGGCAGTGCGCCGGGCGCCTCTGAGCAGGGACCGAGTGCTGCGCGCCGCTGTCGCGCTTGCCGATGAAATCGGGATCGAAGCGCTCAGCATGCGAAAGCTCGCGCAGGAGCTGGGTGTGGTGCCGATGGCCCTCTACAAGCACGTCGCCAACAAGGACCAGCTCCTGGACGGCATGGTCGATGTCGTCGTCGGCGAGATCGACCCTCCGGCGACGGAGTCCGACTGGAAGAGCGCGGTCCGACAGAGGATCCTCTCGGCGCGACGAGCTCTCCTGGGCCACTCCTGGGCGGCGCAAGTGGTGCAATCGCGAGCCCGCCCGACGCCGGCCGTGCTCGCGTACATGGACTCGGTGATCGGAATATTCCGGACCGGCGGCTTCTCCGTCGATCTGACGCACCATGTGATGCACACCCTGGGCAGCCGGATGCTGGGGTTCACCCAGGAGCTGTTCGACGCCTCACCGAGCCCCGATCCTGAGGCGCAGGCGGTCGTGGCCCCTGCGGATGCCGGGAAGTTCCCCTACGTGACGGAGCTGGCCAGGGCAGTCGCCCACGACGAGGAATCCGTCGTGGGCCAAGGCTGTGACGATCAGTTCGAGTTCGAGTTCGCGCTGGACCTCCTCCTCGACGGATTCGAACGACTCCGTCAGCAGGGGTGGACTTCCGCCAACCCTTCGGGGACAAGTCCGCCTAACTGATCGTTTCAGAATGAGGTTCGCAGGCGACTGAGGCATATGAGGCCGCAGGCCGGCTCGAGCAGGCCCTGGTGGAGATCAGCGCGTCGCTCGTAGCGGATACGGAGCCGTTTGAGCTGGTGCAGCCAGGCGAAGGCACACTCGACCACCCAACGCACCGTGCCCAGTCCTGAGCCGTGGGCGACCCCGCGTCTGGTGATCACCGGCTTGACGTCGCGCTTCCACGGCAGGCGGCGGTACTTCTCGAAGTCGTAGCCCCGGTCGGCGTACAGGCGCCGGGGCTCGCGGCCGGGGCGTCCCCACAGGCCCCGGATCGACGGGACCGCGTCCAGCAACGGCAGGAGCTGGGTGACGTCGTGCCGGTTGCCGCCGGCTCGCGCACGGAGCTGCGGAACACGAACGTCCTGAGCACGTCCCGTGGGTGACCTCACCACGCCCACGGGATGACCCGATTCCTCGCCAAGCCTGAAAGGGGACGTGGCCGGCTCCGTAGACGATGGCCACCCGGATCGGCTCGTCGGCGCGCTCCGCGTGGATCTCGCCGAGCGCGTCGAGCAACCGTTTGTCGCGCCGACCGGTCATCGCATGCTGCCCAGGATCGTCGGCCATCATCTCCGCCCGCAGAGTCGACGGCAGATCGTCGACTACGTCGGCTGATGCCCGCGGCAGGCCGGGCAGGCCACCTCATCCATCTCCCGCCACCCAGCCACTCGTCCTGGTCCGCCGGCGGTGATCACCCGACGCGACAGCCGAGTTCCTGCCCTACCCACACGAAGAGTCGGAACGGCCCGCCGAGAAGGCCACGGACTGTCAGGAAGTGCCGAGAAGGGCCAGTCAGCCGAGTTTGAGGAGGCCGGCTTCGACGACGGCGCGGCCGAAAGGGCTCGCGAGTTCGGCGAGGCGTTCGCAGTCGGCGTCACCCAGGGCGGCGTAGGCCGCAAGGGCCAGGCGGTCGGTGCGGTCCTCGATGTGCCGGCGCAGGCGTACGCCTTCCGGGCTGAGGGAGTCGCCGTCGAGGAGACCTCGCTTGCGCAGGCGCTCCTCGGTGTCGGCCCACTCCTCCTCGGGCCATGCGCGGCTCGCCTTGAGAAAGTCGACGGGAACCTCACCGGTGGCGGCGTGCAGAACCAGGGCCTCCAAGCCCCCGACGCCCTCGCTCAGCAGGCACGCGACATGCCCGTCTCCGCGGAACTCCCGGAGCAGCGTCTGGGCGTGCCACAGCTGCAGTACCGGCTCCTCCGGCCAAGGCAGCGCGGCATGCGCGGCGAACAGCGGGCGGCCCTGCGCGTGTTCGCAGGCCGCCTCGGCGGCCCGGCGGGTCAGCGCCAGGACCTCGTCCAGGGCGGGCAACCCGTGGATGCCCGCCCGTCGCAGAGCATCGCCCGCAGCGGCGTACCGCGCGTCCAGCACCTGCTGCGGCGTCGTTGTGTCCCAGGCCCCGTCGACCGCCTGCCGTACGAAACCGGGATTGAAGTTGTAGAAGGTCGAGATGACCAGCTCGGCGGAGGCTCGGCCGAACGCGGCGCTGCGGGAGGTGAAGTACCCGGCGCGTCCGCTCAGTCCGAGGTCCGCGTACCGTCGCCTTGCCTCGGGGGCGAAGTAGATCATGGCGTGTACGGGCTCGAGTCGGCGCCAGGCCGCGCGCGCTGTCTTCATGCGGTCACCTCTTCGGGGAGTCGACGGACGGGGTGTTCGCTGCGGGCTCAGCACTCGCCGTGCGCTCGCAGGTGTTCCAGCACCAGGCGGCTCAGCGTTTCGGGCGCCTCCTCGGGGACCCAGTGGCTGACGCCCCGCAGGGTCTCGAACCGGTACGGCCCGTTGACCCACCGGCCGGTCTCCTGTGCGGCGGCCGGGCCGAACGCGCTGTCCTCCGTGCTCCAGACGTACAGCGTGGGCACGTCGATGGCGCCGATCCCGCCGTCCGGGCGGCCGGCCCGGTACCAGTTCAGCGCCGCGGTGAGAGCGCCCGGCTGGGACAGGTGCCGCACGTAGGCCTCGGCACTGTCCTGCGGGATCTTTCCGGCGTAAGCGGCCCGAAGCTCCTCGGCGTCGTTGGCGAGCATGCGCTCTTCGGTCGCGGGCGTTTCGCGCCAGTCGATCATATAGCGCGATCGTTCGCGCTGGTCCTGGTCGGTGCGCAGGGTGGTGGCCAGAGCGCCGGGGTGCGGGGTCGAGACAACCGTCAGGGTGCGTACGCGGCCAGGGTGGGCATCGGCGGTCCACCACGCCACCGCCCCTCCCCAGTCATGCCCGACCAGGTCGAAGGCCGCCCAGCCCAGTTCCTCCGTGATGGCGACCACATCGTCGACCAGGACACTGATGCGGTATTCCTCCGGCCGCCCGGGGCGGGCCCTGGGGGAATACCCACGCTGGTCGGGGGCGACCACCCGGTAGCCGTGCGCGGCCAACGCCGCGATCTGCCGTTGCCACACCAGCCCGGTCTGTGGGAAGCCGTGCAGAAGCAGCACTGGGCGGCCCTCGGACGGACCGGCCGCGATCGCGTCGAACACGCCCGCAGCGGTGGAGATGCTCAGCTCGGCCACGATCCAACCCCTTCATGCCGGATGCCGGTCGGTTCGGACAGTGATTGAACTTGACGCCGGGTTCAACTATAAACGACCGGGAGGCCGGCTCCCATCCCCCCTGCGGGCCGTGGCGCCCGTCATCGGCGAACCAGACCGACAGGAAGCAGTGAGGCGACATGAGGGAAGCAGTCATCGTTTCGACGGCCAGGACGCCGATCGGGAAGGCGTACCGCGGTGCGTTCAACGACACCCAGGCACAGGAACTCGCCGCCCACGCCCTTTCGCACGCGGTACGGCGCGCGGGGCTCGAGGGAGGTGAGGTCGAGGATGTGATCCTCGGCTGCGCCGTGCAGCAGGGGTCCTCCGGTGGCAATGTCGCGCGTCAGGCCGTCCTTCGTGCCGGACTTCCGGACACCGTGTCGGGGATGACGATCGACCGGCAGTGCTCGTCGGGCCTGATGGCCATTGCGACGGCCGCCAAGCAGATCGTCGGTGACGGCATGCAGGTCGCTGTCGGCGGCGGTGTCGAGTCGATCTCCCTGGTGCAGAACGACCACATGAACACCCACCGCATGGCGGATCCGTGGCTGGTCGAGCACAAGCCGAGCATCTACCTGCCGATGCTGCACACGGCGGAGATCGTCGCCGAACGCTACGGCGTGAGTCGGGAACGCCAGGACGAGTTCGCGCTGGTGTCGCAGCAGCGCACCGCGGCGGCGCAGGAGGCCGGCCGGTTCGACCAGGAGATCGTCGCGCTCGCCAGCGTCAAGAAGATCCTGGACAAGCAGTCCGGGGAGGTGCGGGAGGAGGCTGTGACCCTGACCCGGGACGAGGGCAACCGCGCGTCGACGACGCTCGAGGGCCTGGCCGGGTTGGCGCCGGTGCTGCCGGACGGTCGGGTGAGCGCGCGTTCCAGCGTGACGGCGGGGAACTCCTCGCAGTTGTCGGACGGCGCCTCGGCATCGGTGTTGATGGAGTCGAGGGAGGCCGAGCGCCGTGGACTGGAACCGCTGGGCGTCTACCGGGGTATGACCGTTGCCGGTTGCGGGCCGGACGAGATGGGCATCGGCCCGGTGTTCGCCATTCCGAAGCTGCTGAAGCAGCACAACCTCACCGTCGACGACATCGGCCTGTGGGAACTCAACGAGGCCTTCGCCTCCCAGGCGCTGTACTGCCGTGACGAACTGCACATCGACCCGGAGCGGTTCAACGTCAATGGCGGCGCCATCTCGGTCGGTCATCCGTACGGAATGACCGGTGCCCGGCTGGTGGGGCACGCCCTCATCGAGGGCAAGCGCCGGGGTGTCCGGTATGTGGTGATCTCCATGTGTGTCGGCGGCGGCATGGGCGCAGCCGGACTGTTCGAGGTCGCCTGAGGTGTCGAGCGTGACGGAGGAGGCCCGGAACGCGGTACTGGTGGACTTCGGCGGGGTCATCACCTCGAGTGTGTTGCGGGCCTTCACCGACTTCGGCGCCTCGCTCGGCGGCGACCCGCGCCTGCCGCTGGACCTCCTCGGCCGGGACCAGCCGTCACGCACCCTCCTGGCCGACCACGAGTGCGGCCGTATCGATGCCGAGACCTTCGAGCGAGGCTTCGCCGAACGTCTCCGCGTCCACGGCGCGGATGTGTCGGCCGAGGGGCTCACGGCCCGGATGCAAGCGGGAATGTCGATCGACCGGAACATGCTCGCGCTGCTCGGTGATCTTCGAGCCGTCGGCCACCCCGTTGCGCTCGTGTCCAATTCGTTCGGTACCGGAACCTACGACGGCGTCGACCTCGCCGCCGTGGCCGATGTGGTCGTCATCTCCGCCGAGGTCGGGATCCGCAAGCCCTCCCGACGGATCTACGCGATCGCATGTGAGCGTCTCGGCATCGACCCCGAAGAAGCAGTCATGATCGACGATCTGCAGCAGAACCTCGACGGAGCGGCACGGATCGGAATAGGGGGCGTACTGCACACCGGCGCCGCCGACACCCGCCGCCAACTCGCCGAACGCTTCGGGATCTCCGCCTGACCGATCGACCAGCTGCAGGAGACCGGTCATGTGCGACCCCCACCGCATCACCTGCTCATGTCCCCGAAACCGCTCATGGCCAGTGTTCTCGACCCGGTCCGCCGCCACGCGGCTGCGAACTCCCGACAGCGGTACTTCCCGCGCAGCGGTCGTCGAGCGCCTCGTCGGTGAGTGCGCCGAGGCGAAGAACCGGCCTCAGTGCTTGTAACGGTGTGCGCCACAGCCGCACGAGCCCGTGCACCGCGCGCACTTATGAATGTGGTCTCGGATTCAAGTACACTGTCCGAAATGGATACCACCGCGTCTGAGGACAGCGAGAAGGCACCGCCGATGGCCCCCCTCTCGCACCTTCGCGAGCCGCCGACGACGAAGCGCGGAGCGCGGACACGAGGCGCGCTGGTGAAGGCCGCACGGAAGGTGTTCGAGCGGGACGGCTACCTTGACACCCGCCTGACCGACATCACCAAAGAGGCCGGATGCGCGGCGGGATCCTTCTACACCTACTTCGCCAACAAGGAAGAGGTGCTTGCCGCCGTCCTCTTGGAGGCGCAGGAGGACATGATGCACCCCGGCATGGGCCGGGTGCAGGGTTCCGACGATCCCTATGCGGTACTCGAGGCGAGCAATCGCGCATATCTCGAGGCATACAGACGGAACGCGAAGCTGATGGGCCTGCTCGAGCAGGTCGCGCAAGTGGAGCCGGTGTTCCGTGAGTTCCGAAGGCGGCGCGCCGACGCGTTCATCCGCCGCAACGCCCGCGGTATCGCCGATTTGCAGGCGCGAGGTGTCGCAGACCATGAGGTCGATCCGATGACGGCCTCCCGCGCGCTGTCGGGCATGGTCAGCGTCATGGCCTACAACTCCTTCGTGCTCAACGAGCAGCAAGAAGAAGACCCGCCGGTGGACTTCGAGGAGCTCGTGTCCACAGTCACCCGGCTGTGGGCGAACGCCCTGCGGTTCCCCGGCCACCGCTGATCCGGCCTTCCCCCTTCTCCTCTCGCCCTTCCCACCTCTTCTCCGCGGATGCGGCGATCACTTGCGCCTTCTCCGTGTGGTGACGCACACCCAACGATTGAGCTTGATACTCGATCTCATCGGTCGCACCGCCGTCGTCACCGGCGCCTCGCGGGGTATCGGACCGGCGATCGCCCAGGCCACCACCGCCGCCGGCGCAAACGTCGTCCTCACCGCCCGGTCCCAGGAGGCGGCGGACGCCTTGTGGGCGCCCGTCCTGTGGCCGGGGCCGGCCACACGAGCCTGGATGGGCGAGCACGGCGGCGCCGTCGTCAATACCGCGTCGGACATCGTCGGCATCGACACAGGGGCGGTGAGCCGCTGGTTCGAGTCCCTCGGCGTCGATCTCGCCGGACCGTCTGTCTTCGACCGGATCGGGCTCGGGCAGTCGAATCTCACCTACCTGGTACGGGACCAGGCCGGCCGGAGCTGGGTGCTGCGGCGCCCACCGCTGGGTCTCTGCCGGCGTCGGCGCACGGCACTAGCGATTGACGGCTCGCATCCCTGCTTCGTCATACCGCTCACCCGCCGCCTCGGGCAGTTCCGCTTCGATGCGGGCCAGGTTGTCCTCGGTGAGCGCGATGTCGACCGCGGCGGCGTTCTCCTCCAGGTAGGTGCGGCGCTTGGTGCCCGGGATCGGCACCAGGTCCTCGCCCTGGGCCAGCACCCAGGCGAGGGCCAGCTGGGCCGGGGTCACGTCCTCCTCGGCGGCGATCTCCTTCACCTTTGCCGCCAGCCGCAGGTTCGCCTCCAGGTTGGCGTCCTGGAAACGCGGGTTCTCGCGGCGCCAGTCGTTCGCATCCAGCTCGTCCGGCGAGGTGAACCGCCCGGCGAGGAAGCCGCGGCCGAGCGGCGAGTACGGCACGAAGCCGATGCCCAGCTCCCGGCAGGCGGGCAGCACCTCGGCCTCCACGTCCCGCGACCACAGCGAGTACTCGCTCTGCACCGCGGTGACCGGGTGCACGGCGTGAGCGCGCCGGATGGTCTCCGCGCTCGCCTCGCTCAGCCCGATGTATCGCACCTTGCCCTCGGCGACCAGCTCGCCCAACGCGCCGACCGTCTCCTCGATGGGCACGTTCGGGTCGACCCGGTGCTGGTAGTACAGGTCGATGTGGTCGGTTCCCAGACGCCTCAGGGAGCCGTGGACCGAGCTCCGGACGTGCTCGGCCGAGCCGTCCTGCGGGCCGACCGTGCTCATGTCGCCGGGTACCGCTTCGTCCATCCGGTAGTTGAACTTCGTCGCGATCACGTACTCGTCGCGATGCCCCCGGATCGCCTCGCCGACGAGCGACTCGTTGGTGAGCGGCCCGTACATCTGTGCGGTGTCGAGGAAGTTCACCCCGAGGTCGAGGGCGCGCCGGATGGTCGCGATCCCCTCTTCCTGATCGGCGGATCCGTAGAAGGCGGACATGCCCATGCACCCCAGGCCGATGGCCGATACCCGGAGGTCCCGCAGACTGCGCTCGTGCATGCTGTGTCCCAGCCTTTCGTGTGCACTCGTTCGTCGTTCGGACGGCACGAAGCCCCTTATCCATCTAGCGACGGATTCCGCCGCCCGGCATCCCGTGGGGGGCAACAGGCGACACGGCTTCGTACGCCGCGTTGTCCGCGACGCTACGACCTGGAGCGCACTCCAGCGCAAGTCAACCGTTCGGGCGGACCGGCAACTCGAACGTGTCGTTCCGCGTGACCACCGGCTGGTTGCGCAGCTCCGACGCGGGCACCGCCACGTCCGGGCCGCACACTGCTGCGGCGAGGCCGAGAAGGGCCGGGTAGTTGCGTGGATGGCGTTCGTAGCGAGGCGGGGACGGCTGTCAAGAGCCGGGACCGCGAAGAGCCCCCGCGCTTTCTCGCGCGGGGGCTCGCCGGGGTGCAGGTCAGAGGGCGTCGACGGCGCTCACCTTCCAGCCGGCGGGGGTACGCGACATCGTCATCCGCACCCGGTTCAGATCCACGCGGGACCCCGTGACCTGAGTGCTCTCGGTGACCTGGTTGACGAAGAGCAGCACGACGACCCGGTCCGGCGAGGCCGACACCACCGAGGCCACCGGGGCGCCACCGCCGGGCGGCTCCACCACCGTCGCCTTCACCACCCCGTCGTACTTCTCGGCGGTCGGCCCCACCACCGCCTTCGTCGTCCTGCCGTACTCGTCACGGAACGTCCCGGTCAGCAGGGCGCGCGCCCGGGCGAAGTCGCGGTCCAGGTGGCGGTGGTCGTACGAGAGCACGACGGGCGCCGCCTCACGCGCCGCCGCGAGCGCCTGTCGGCGGGCCTGCTCGGTCGCCCGCCCCTCGCGGTACTGCCACCCGAGCACGGCCACCGCGACCAGGCCGGCCAGGAGGAGGAGCGCGAGGGACGCCGTCAGCAGCCTGCGCCCCCGCCCCGGGCGGGCCGGCAGCACGTCGTCGTCCTCGGCGCAGTCCGGTCGCGGCTCCGGCGGGTCGTCCCAGCCGTCCGGCGGCTCGATGAGCACGGTGCGCCCGGACATCTGGTCCTCGGCCCGCCGTGGTCCCTCCGCCGCGTTCGCCGCGTCGTCGTGGAGCCGCTCGGCGCGCTCCGCACGCTTGGCCGCCGCACGGGCCGCCGCGCTCAGGGTGCGCCGACTGGGCGAGCCGGAGCCGCGGGGCTTTGAAGTCAGGTTCGCCACGGTCGTTCTCCTTACTGGTCGTATGTCGGGGGGCGGGTGGCGAGTCAGCCGACGAACTCCACGTCGGACGTCAGCCAGCGGCCGTTCTCCAGGACGAGGTCGAGTTGCAGGCGGTACGTGCGGGCCTCGCCCCCGGGCACGGCGACATTGGTGACCTTGCTGTCGGCGACCACCTGCACGCGGGCCGAACGCTCGTCGGCCCGGACGATGCCCGCCTCCAGGACCTGGCCCTCGGACACCGACTTGTTCTGCGCGACCAGCTTGGTCAGCTCCGCGGTCTGCGCGGCGAACTGCTCCTTGAAGTCTCCCGTGGCGCCCTTGAGCACATTCCCGCTGTCCCGGTCGTAGTGCCGGTAGTCGAGCGAGGTGAAGTTCAGCGCCGACTGACGGGCCGCCGCGAGGATGTCCTGGCGGCGCTGATCCGTCTGGCGCTGCTCGTACACCCGCACGCTCAGCCAGACGGCCGCGGCCGTCGTCAGCACCGTCGCCGCCACCAGCCCCGTCGGCAGGAACCGGGCGCGCACGAGGCCCCGGCCACGGGTGTCCGCCCGCCCGGCCAGCAGCCGCCGCAGCGGCCGTACCAGCCGTGCCGACGAGCTCAGCACCACCGCGAACAGGCTTCCGTTCACGCCATCGGTCCGACGAGCAGCCATTGCCAGGACTCCTTTCCGAACACGGCCTGCTGGCCGCCCGTCGAGCCGATCTCGACGGATCTTCCGTCCGGCCCCGTGGCGAGACCGGTCTGCGGGTCGTACGGCGAGACGTACGCGGCCCGGTCGGCGCCACCCGGACCGGACCGGGCGCCGGGCGCGTTCTGCGCGCCGCGCACCGAGGTGTCGCTGCCGCGCGGCTCCGTGCAGCGCGCCTCGGTGTTCGCCGGGCGGGTGCTGGTGTCCGCCGGGTCGCGTCGCGGGGTGCCGTATCCCTGTGTGCACGACGGCGGGTCGTCGGCGTTGACCACCAGCCCGAAGTGGGTGGTGCCGTCGCCGGGGAGGACGGTGTAGCTGTCGGAGACCACCACCGGGAAGGTGACCAGGGCCTGTTCCACTCCGGGCAGCCGCGCCAGCGTGACCTGACCACCGCTGATCAGGTTTGCCAGCAGGACGGACAGCCGGGGACCGGTCGACTTCAGCAGCGAGTTCACCTCGTGGGCGGCCGGCGTCGCGTTGCCGATCAGTGCGCGCAGGTCCCCGTCGCTCGCCTTCAACTGCGCGGTGAGCGCGGCGAGATCGCGCGAGAACGACGTGATCGCCGAACCCTGGTCGGCCTGCGTCTTCAGGACCGTCCGCGAGTCCTCGATGAGGTCGATCGTCTCCGGCAGCGCGTCGGACGCCGACTCGACGAGCGCGTTGCCCGAGTCCACCAGCCGGCTGAGGTGCGGCCCCGTCCCGGCGAACGCCTTGCCCAACTCGTCCACGGTGACCCGCAGATCGTCCTTGCCCACCGACTTCACCAGCCGGTCGAGGCTCACCACCACGTCCGTGGCGGGCAACGGTACCCGGGTCCTGCCGCGCGGGATCGTGCTGCCCTCCAGCAGATACGGGCCGTCCGTCCGGCGGGGCTGCAGGTCGACGTACTGCTCGCCCACCGCCGAACGGTTCGCCACGACGGCGAGGGTGTCCGCCGGGATGCCCGGCGAGCCGTCCTCGATCTCCAGCGCCACCGAGACGCCGCCGTCGCCGCTCAGCCGCAGTGCGCCGACCCGGCCCACCGGCACCCCGCGGTAGGTGACCTCGGCGCCGGTGTAGATGCCCCCGGAGTCGGCGAAGTCGGCCCGCACGGTGTAGCCGCGGCCGAGCAGCCCGTCCACCAGGCCCGTGTACTCGGCGCCGACGTACGACACCCCCACCGCGGTGACGGTGGCGAAGGCCAGCAGCTGCGCCTTGACCGTACGTGTGATCACGGCAGTATCCCCTTCAGCAAGAGCTCCGCGAGCGCGAGGTCGATGCCCGGCGGGAGGCCGTCGGCGGCGTGCCCGTCCGCGTAGGCGGCCTGCGTGCCGGTGCACACGGGCGGGCACAGCAAGCCGCCGCCGTCGCCGGAGGGTGCCGACGGCTCGACGGGCGTGTCCGGCAGGTCCGGGGTGCCCGGCAGGCTGGGCTTCGGTACGCCGGGCACCTCCGGGAGGTCCGGCAGCTCCGGCGTGTCCGGGAGCCCGGGTGTCTTCGGGGTGTCCTCGCTCCCGTCGGGTTCGTCGGCGACGTTGCCGTAGATGCTCGGCAGATCGAGGTCGGCGGTCACCGCCAGGTTGACGTAGTCACCCTTGATGGCGTCCACGGCGTTCCGGGGGAACGGGTAAGTGGTCAGCAGCTCCAGGGAGTTCGGCAGGTCGTTACCCGCCTTGTTGAGCTGGGCGAGGATCGGCCGCAGCGCCCTGAGGTTGGCGACCGTGTCGTCGTGCGACGCGTTCACGACCTTCGTGCCCGTCTTGCCGAGGTCGGACAGGGCCGTGAGCATCTTGGTCAGATCCCGTCGCTGGTCGGCGAGGACCTTCAGCGCGGGCGGCATGGTGTCGACGGCCACGGCGATGGTCTTCTTCTCCTTCGCCAGCCGCTTGGCGAGCCGGTCGATGCCCTCCAGGGCGCGGACGATCTCCTTGCGCTGCCCGTTCAGGCCGCCGAGGAACGTGTTCAGCTCCTTCAGCAGCCCCTTGACCCGGTTCTCCCGGCCCGCCAGCGCCTTGTTCAGCTCCACGGTGATCGTCTTGAGCTGGGCCACGCCACCGCCGTTGAGCAGCGCGGACAGCGCGGACAGCACCTCCTCGATCTCCGGGTTCCGGCCGCTGCGGGCCAGCGGGATGAGGTCGCCGTCACGGAGCCGGCCGACGGGCGCGGTGCCCACGGGGACGGTCAGCGCCACGTACTTCTCGCCGAGCACGCTCGTCTGCCGCAGCTCGGCGACCGCGTTGCCGGGCAGCTTCACGGAGTCGGCGACCCGCACCCGCACCTTGGCGTGCCAGCCGTCCAGCTCCACCTTCTCGACGGCGCCCACGGTGACGTTGTTGACCTTCACCGCGGACTGCGGCACCAGGTCCAGGACGTCGCGGAACTCGACGGTGACCCGGTAGGCGTCACCGTCCGCGGCGGCGCCCCCGGGCAGCGGCACGTCGTACCAGCCGTTGAACTGGCAGCCGGACAGCAGCAACGAGCCTGCCGCCGCCCAGGCGACGGCTCTCGTCGTGGGGATCCCGCTCATGCGTGGGCCTCCAGGATTCCGCCCAGCGTCCGGTCCACCGTGCCCGTGCCCGGCACGGCCGGGGCCTTCGGCACCTCGGGCAGGGAGTCGAACAGCTTCTCCAGCTCCCGGCAGTCGGGGTTCTTGCCGCCCTCGTCCCCGGTCGTGCGCAGGATGGAGCACAGCAGCGCCGCCGGGTCCTGCGGATGGTCGGGGTTGTTGCGGGTGTCGAGGGTGCCGGAGGACGGGTTGCCGGCGTTCTGGAGGTTCGACAGGCCCGTCGGGGCGACCTCCAGCAGCTCCTCCAGCGCGGCCCGCTGGGTGACGAGCACCTCGGTGACCTTGCTGAGCCCCTTCACGTTCGAGGTCAGTGACTCCTTGTTCTTCTTCACGAAGCCGGACACGTCGCCGAGCGCCGTCCCCAGGTGCTTCAGCGCCTCCGCCAGGTCCTTGCGTTCCTCGGCGAGCTGGCCGGCGACCTTGGCGAGGGTGGTGTTGAACGACCGCACGCTCTTGTCGTCGGCCGCCAGCGCCGCGGTGAACACCTGGAGGTTCCGCACGGTGCCGAACAGATCGCTCCGGCCGTCGGAGAGCGTGGTGACCGCCAGCGACAGGTCCTCGACCGTCTGGTGGAGGTCCTCGCCCTGGCCGTCCAGGTTGTCCGCGCTCACCCCGAGCAGCCGCGCCAGCGAGCCGTCCTCGTTGGCCCCCTTCGGGCCGAGCGCCTCCGACGTGGTGTGCAGGCGGTCGAAGACGCGGTCCAGTTCCACGGGTACGGCCGTGCGCGACTCGGGGATGACGGCGCCGTCCCGCAGCACCGGACCCTTGCGGTACACCGGCAGGAGCTGCACATAGCGGTCGCTGACCACCGAGGAGTTGATGATGGCGGCCTGGGCGCCCGCCGGGACCCTGCGGTCCGCGTCGTACTCCAGCACCACCCGCACCCGCCCGCCCTCCGGCGTGATCTTTGCGACCTCGCCGATCCGGACGCCGAGGACCCGGACGTCGGAGCCGGGATAGATGCCGACAGTGCGCGGGAAGTACGCGGTGACCCGCACGGTCTCCGACCGCGGCCACACCGCGAACGCGGCGCCGGCGACGAGGGCGAGGACGACGACGACCGCCGCCCGGCGCCTCGTGATCCTGGGCTTCTTCACCGGTCGCCTCCCGTTCCCGGCACCACCGGAGCGGCGACCATGTTCTGGACGTAGCTGTCGAACCACCGGCCGTTGCCGAGGGTGTTGGTGAACACGCGCACATACGGCGCGAGCAGCTTGATGCTCCGGTTCAGGCTCGTCTGGTTCCGTTCCAGCATCTCGACGACGCGGTTCAGGCCCTTGAGCGCGGGCCCGATCTCCTTGTCGTTGTCCTCGACGAGCCCGGAGAGCTGGAGGCCGAGCGCGGCCGAGGTGGTGAGCAGCTTGTGGATGGCCTTGCGCCGCTTGCTGATCTCCTTGAACAGCTTCTCGCCGTCGCCGACCAGCGCGGTGAAGTCCGCGGTCCGCTCGGACAGCACCCCCGTCACTCCGTTGGCGTGGTCGAGCAGCCCGCGCAGTTCCTTATCCCGCTCGGCCACCGTCCTGGAGATCTCCGACAGCCCCTTGATGGAGGCCCGCACCTCTTCGGGGGAATCCTCGAAGGTGGTGGAGATCGTGTTCAGGGCCGTGGCCAGCCGCTCGGTGTCGACCTCCTCGGTGGTGGTCGTGAGGTCGCTGAACGCCTGCACGACGTCGTACGCCGGGACCGTCCGCTTCAGCGGGATCTCGCTGCCGGGAGCGAGCCGGCCCGGCCCCTCGGGGTGCAGGGCCAGGTACTTCGCCCCGAGGATCGTCTTCACCCGGATCGACGCGCCGGTCGAGGTGCCGAACTCCGGGTCGCCCTCGATATGGAAGGTCACCTTGACGTGGTCGCCGTCCAGGTCTACCTCCTCGACCTTGCCGACCTTGACCCCGGCGATGCGCACCTCGTCGCCCGGCTTGAGCCCGCCCGCCTCCGCGAAGGCGGCACTGTAGGTGTCACCGCCGCCGATCACCGGAAGGCTGTCGGCGTTGAACGCGACGACGGTCAGCAGCGCGAGCGCGGTGAGCCCGGCGGCGCCGACCACCACGGGATTGCGTTCACGGAACGGCTTGAGGTACGGGCGTCGCAGGTTGGGACGGCGCAGCTTCGGACGGGGGACTCGGAGTTTCATCCGCCGCACCTCGCCCGACCCACATGCAGCTCCGGAGTGAGCACCTCCCGCGTCTTCGGCAGCACGATCCGGCCGTCGAAGTCGCAGAGGTAGAAGTTGAACCACGAGCCGTAGGACGCCGTCCCGGTCAGCTCGTTGAGTTTGTTCGGCAGCCGCTTCAGCACGCCCTCCACGGTCTTCTCGTTGTCGTTCAGCGTTCCGGTGAGCTCCGTCAGCTCGGCGATGTCGTCCTTGAGCGGTGGGCGGGCGTCCCCGAGCAGCCCGGAGGTGGCCTCCGTCAGGTCGCCGATGCTCACCAGTGACTCACCGAGGGGTTTGCGGTCGGCGGACAGACCGGAGATCACCCGCCGCAGCTGCTTGAGCAGGTTGGAGAACCGGCCGCCGCGCTTGTCGAGCGTCTCCAGGACGGCGTTGAGGTTGTTGATCACCGATCCGATCAGCTGGTCGCGCCCGGCGAGCGTCGTGGTGAGCGATGCCGTGTGCGCGAGCAGGCTGTTCACGGTGCCGCCCTCGCCCTGGAGGGTCTTGATGATCTCGGTGGCGAGCTGGTTGACGTCCTGCGGACTGAGTGCGGCGAACAGCGGTTTGAAGCCGTTCAGCAGCACGTTGAGGTCCAGCGCCGGCTGGGTCCTCGACAGCGGGATGCGCCCGCCGGGCGGCAGCCGGGTGCCGTCACCGGTGCCCTCCGTCAGCGCGATGTACCGCTGCCCGACCAGGCTCCGGTAGCGGACCACCGCCCCGGTGCTGGTGAGCAGCGGCCGGTCCGCGCTGACCGTGAAGTCGACCTCCGCCAGCGTCCGGTCCTTGATCCGGATGTCCTCGACCTCGCCGACCCGGACTCCGGCGACCCGGATGTCGTCGCCCTCCTCCAGGCCCGTGACGTCGCTGAACACCGCGCGATACGTGTGCTCCGGGGTGAAGTCGAGGTTGACGATAGTGGCGGCGAGCAGGGTGGTCGCCAGGATCGTCACCACCGCGAAGAGGCTGAACTTGACCAGGGGCGCGGCGGTCTGCCGCGCTGCCGTCGTCTTCACGCTCATGCGACGCTCACCGCCGTCCCACGGGCCAGGGGCCCGAACAGCAGCGTCGCGACGGGTGGCACCTCGTCCACCGGTACGCCCATGACGGGTGCCACGAGCGAGCCGACCGCCCGCTGCTCGGCCTCGGTGGCGGACACGTTGACCCCTGTGGGCAGCACACTGCCGGCCCTCCCTGACTTCGTACCGTCGTCGAGCTTGGTGGGTGGTGCGGGCACCGTCGGGTGGGGCAGGCCCCGGCAGTTGGGCCCGGACCGCTCGCCGTAGCGCGGTTCCTCGCCCGGTTCGTACGCGGGCCGCCGGCGGACGACTTCGAGGGTGATCCGCATCTTCCCGCCCCGGAACGCCTCCTCGGACACCTTCTCCTGCCGGACCAGGCCCTCCAGCAGACACGGGTACTGGGGCGAGTAGCGGGCGAACAGCTCCAGCGTGGGCCGGGAGACCTGGCCGAGGGTGATCAGCCGGTCCCCGTTGGTGTCCAGGAAGTCCTCGGCGGTGCCCGCGACGCCGGTGGTCGAGGTGAGCGCGGCGGCGAGCCGGTCCCGCTTCTCGACGATCGTGCGGCTGGTGGTGACGGTGTTGCGCAGGATCGCCATCAGGTCGGGCGCCGCGTCCCCGTACATCTCGGCGACGTCGGCGAACCGCGAGATGTCCTCCTTCAGCGAGGGAAGATGCGGGTTGAGGCGCCGCAGATAGGCCTCCACGCGGACGAGGTTGTCGCCGATCCGGTCGCCGCGTCCCTCGAGCGCGCCCGCGAACGCCGAGAGGGTGGCGTTGAGCTCGCCGGGTTTCACGGCCCTCAGCAGCGGCAGCAGGTCGTTCATCAGCTGCTGGAGCTCCATGCCGACACGCGTGCGGTCCTGGGTGATGACGTCGCCCGCGCGGATGGCCCGGCCGGACGAACCGCGCGGCACGACCAGGTCGACGTACTTCTCGCCGAACAGCGTCTTCGGCAGCAGTCGCGCGTGCACGTCCGCCGGGATGAACCGCACGTGCTCCGGCTTGAGCGCGATGTCGAGCGTCGCCTTCCCGCCGTCCGCGCGCACCGCGCGCACCTCCCCGACGAGCAGTCCGCGCAGCTTGACGTCCGCGCGCCGGTCGAGCTGGTTGCCGAGGCTGTCGGCCTCCAGCGTGATCCGCACGACGGGCGTGAACGCCTGCTGGTAGACGGCCACCGCCAGCGACAGCAGCAGCGCGAGCACCGCGATGAAGGCGACTCCGTACAGCCGCAGCCTCAGCACTCTCATCGGCGTCACCCCGCGATCCGTACGGTCGTGTTGGCGCCCCAGATCGCCAGGGACAGGAAGAAGTCCACGACGTTGACGGCGACGATGGAGGTGCGCACCGCGCGGCCCACCGCGACGCCGACGCCCGACGGACCGCCGCTCGCGTAGTAGCCGTAGTAGCAGTGCACCAGGATGATCAGCACGGCGAAGACGATCACCTTGCCGAACGACCAGAACACGTCGACGGGCGGCAGGTACTGGTGGAAGTAGTGGTCGTACGTGCCGGTCGACTGCCCGTAGTAGCCGGTGGTGATGGTCCGGGCGGCGAGGTACGAGGACAGCAGCCCGACGACGTACAGCGGGATCACCGCGACGAAGCCGGCGATCATGCGCGTGGTCACCAGGAACGGCAGCGACGGCACGCCCATCACCTCCAGGGCGTCCGTCTCCTCGCTGATCCGCATCGCGCCGAGCTGCGCGGTGAACCCGGCGCCGACGGTCGCGGACAGCGCGAGCCCGGCCACCAGCGGGGCGATCTCGCGGGTGTTGAAGTACGCCGACAGGAACGCCACGAAGTTGGACGTGCCGAGCTGGTTGAGGGCGGCGTAGCCCTGGAGGCCGACCTCGGTGCCGGTGAAGAACGACAGGAAGGCGATCACGCCGACCGTGCCGCCGACCACGGCGAGCGCGCCCCGGCCGAAGCTCACCTCGGCCAGCAGCCGCAGGATCTCCTTCTTGTAGCGGCGCAGGGTGCGCCCGGTCCAGGCCAGCGAGCGGCCGTAGAAGGAGAGTTGGGCCCCCAGCTCCTCCAGGGAGCGCAGGGGGCGTTGGAGAAGGCTCATGTGCTAACCCCTCTGCGGGACGACCTGGAAGTACACCGCGGTCATCACGAAGTTCGTCACGAACAGCAGCATGAAAGTGATCACCACGGACTGGTTGACGGCGTCGCCGACGCCCTTCGGGCCGCCCTTCGCGGTCAATCCCTTGTACGAGGCGACGATCGCGGCGATGGCCCCGAACACCAGCGCCTTGACCTCGGCCGCCCACAGATCGGACAGCTGGGCGAGCGTGGTGAAGGAGGCGAGGTAGGCGCCGGGCGTGCCGTCCTGGAGGACGACGTTGAAGAAGTAGCCGCCCGCGACACCGACCACCGACACCAGGCCGTTGAGCAGCACCGCGACCACCATCGACGCCAGCACGCGCGGCACCACCAGCCGGTGGATCGGGTCGATGCCGAGCACCTGCATCGCGTCGATCTCCTCGCGGATCTTCCGCGCCCCGAGGTCCGCGCAGATCGCGGTGCCGCCCGCACCGGCGATGAGCAGCGCGGTGACGATCGGCGAAGCCTCGCGCAGGACCGCCAGCACCGAGGCGGCACCGGAGAACGACTGCGCCCCGAGTTGCCGGGTCAGGCTGCCGATCTGGAGCGCGATCACCGCGCCGAAGGGGATCGAGACGAGAGCGGTGGGCAGGATCGTCACGGACGCGATGAACCAGGCCTGCTGGATGAACTCCCGTACCTGGAAGGGGCGTCGGGGCAGGGTCCGCAGGATGTCCAGGGCCATCGCGAACAGGTTGCCGGACTGCCGCAGCGCCCCTGTCAAGGACAGGCTCACGCGTCCGCCACCTCCTTCCGGTGCAGTTCGGTCTCCCGTCTCGCGATCGCCTCCCAGCGGGGCGGCCGGGTGATGCCGGGCCCCGGCAGCAGGCGGGGAGTCAGCGCCTGGCCGCCGGGAGTTCCTCCGCCCTTGCCGCCGCCTTCGCCTTCGCCGAGCTGGGCCAGCTCCTGCTCGACCTGGGCGGCGTCCTTCTCCTCCGCCATGCCGATCGGCCCCTGCATCCGGCCGTTCAGGAACTGCCGTACCACGGGCTCGTCACTGGTCAGCAGCTTCTCGCGGGGCCCGAACACGACCAGCTCGCGGCGGAACAGCAGCCCGATGTTGTCCGGGACCTGGCGCGCCGAGGCGATGTCGTGCGTGACGATCAGGAAGGTCGCGTCGATCTGTGCGTTCAGGTCGACGATCAGCTGGTTGAGGTACGCGACGCGCACCGGATCGAGACCCGAGTCCGGCTCGTCGAAGAGGATGATCTCCGGGTCGAGCACCAGCGCCCTCGCCAGCCCCGCCCGTTTGCGCATCCCGCCGGAGATCTCGCCGGGCAGCTTCCCCTCCGCGCCGATCAGCCCGACCATGTCCATCTTCTCCAGCACGATGCGCCGGATCTCGCTCTCGGGCTTGCGGGTGTGCTCGCGCAGCGGAAAGGCGATGTTGTCGTACAGGTTCATGGACCCGAACAGCGCGCCGTCCTGGAACAGCACGCCGAAGAGCTTGCGCACCGCGTACAGGTCGTGCTCGCGCAGCTTGGTGATCTCCTGGCCCGCGACCCGGATCGAACCCCGGTCCGGCTTCAGCAGCCCGACGAGCGTCTTGAGGAACACGGACTTGCCCGTCCCCGAGGGGCCGAGCAGCACGGAGACCTCCCCGGCGGGCAGCGTCAGCGAGACGTCCTGCCAGATGACCTGGTGGCCGAAGGACTTGGTCAGTCCCTCCACACAGATCTCGACACCCATCCGGTCCACCCTTCAGCCGGCCGTGGAGCAGCTTTGACATCTGCTCTACGGGGAGGGGCGGGGCGTCCGTCGCGACGGATCCGGATTTTTTCCAGGAGGGACTACGGCAGCAGCGCGCTCACCGGGGCGGAGGGCAACGCGGGGGCTTCCGGAGCGTCCGGGGCCTCGGGGGTGTGCGTGACCTCGGGCGGAGCGGGGATGTCGGGCACGGTCCGCGGAAGGCCGATCGCGTCCGGGGCCTGGGGGGCGACGGGGAGGCCCGGCACCTCCGGTACGACGTCCGGCACCTCGGGAGCGGGCAGCTCCGGCGCCGGGGACAGCTCGACCTCCGGCAGGGACGGCACCGACAGCGGCAACAGGGGCCGCTCGCCGGGGGTCGGCGTCGCCCGCACAGCCGCCGGCGACGAGGCCGCCGGACGCCCGTGCCCGTCCGAGGGCCGCACACGGTCCTCGCTGTACGGCCACTGCCAGGCCTCCGGGGCCGGCGAGACGGAGGGCTGCGGCCCCGTGCCCCGACCGTCCCAGTCGTGGACGTACGGCAGGGCGAACCCGGCCACCACCAGGGTCGCCGTCGTCGACGCCACCGCCACGGCCTGGGCGTGGCCGCCCGCCCGCGGCCTGCCGCGCCCGGACAGGAACAGGGCGAGGCCCAGCGTGCCGGCGAGCGAGTTGCGCAGCGTCCGCCGGGCGCGGGCCAGCAGCGACTCGACGGTCCGGTAGCTCAGGCCCATCCGGACGGCGACCTGGTTGACGTCCAGGTCCTCCGCCTTCAGCCGCAGCGCCTCCGCCTGGCGGGCCGGCAGTTCCCCGCTGCGGACGGCGAGCCACTTGGCCTCGGCCCGGTCGCACACCACTTCCTCGACCGGCACCGGGCCCGGCTCCACCAGCGTGGGACTGCGGTGGACCTCGGCCTCCCGGCTGACCTGGCGGTGGCGGTCGACGCACAGCCGCATCGTCACCGTGGTCAGCCAGGCGGCCAGCCGCTCGTCGTCCAGGTCCGGGCGCTCCGCGGCGCGCAGCATCGCCTCGTGCACCGCGTCCTCGGCGTCCTCCAGGCTCACCGACCTGCGGCGCGCCACCTTGAGCAGGTGCTCGCGATGGCACCACATACGCTGCCAACGGTCGTGGGCCGCCTGTATCTCCATCTCCGCAGGCATGTCCGTCGTCGCCATGAAGGCCCCTTCGCGCTCACCCGCCGGTCCGGTGCTTCCCGGCGGGTGGCGACATTACCGCCGAGTATCCGCGGTTGTGGAGGGGGCCGCCGCTATCGAGTCGGCAACGGTCCGTCATCACCCCCGACCAGCGGCAGCGCGTCGTCCGGGGGCAGGTCGACGCCGCCGGGGAGAGGGGCCACGGGCTCCTCCGGCTCGGCGGGCGCGATCGCCGTTCGGGACGGGCCGGGAGAGGGCGAGGACGGTGCGGCCGGTGCCGTCGGCGCGGGCGGGGCGCCACGCCGTTCCGACCGTGGTGACGGTTTCGGCGAGGGCGTGGCGGACGCGGTGCGGGACGGTGCCGGGGACGGCTCGGCAGCGGAGGCGGCGGCGTCGGGAACGACCCGGTGGCCGTCGAGGAAGTACGCGTACCAGGCCCGGACCGTCCGCAGGTAGGCCAGGGACTGGTTGTAGCCGAGGATCGCGCGATCCAGGTCGCCGGGCAGGGACAGGTCCCGGTCGCCCGCGCACAGGTAGCGCCCGGCCGCGAGCGCGGCGTCGTGAACGTTGTTCGGGTCGGCGCGGCCGTCGCCGTTGCCGTCCTGGCCCCAGACCGCCCAGGTCGACGGGATGAACTGCATCGGGCCGACCGCACGGTCGTACACCGTGTCGCCGTCGTGGGCACCACCGTCGGTGTCCCGGATTTCGGCGAAACCGTTGCCGTCCAGCCGCGGGCCGAGGATCGGCGTCAGCGTCGTGCCGTCCGCCGCGACCCGGCCGCCGCGCGCCTGCCCGGACTCCACCTGGCCGATCGCGGCCAGCAGCTGCCAGCGCAGACCGCATCCCGGGTCGGTCCGCGCCAGTACCTCCTCGGCCCGGCGGTACGCGGCGAACACGCTCGCCGGCAGCGCCCCGGCGACGGGTCCCGCCCCGCCCGTCCTCCTCCCGGCCTTGCGCTCCGGGGCCCGCAGCGGCGGGAGCTCCGTGCGGTACGGAGTGTCGCCCGACACGCTCGGCCCGCGCTCGACGGGCGCCTCCGGGGCGGGCTGCGCGGCCCGCGCGGTCACCGCCCCCGGTGCCTGCGAGGCGGTCAGCACGGCCATGGCCGCCACCGCGATCGCCGTTCCCCTGCCCCGTCTGACTGTCCGCGTCGCCATGTCTGCGGTCCCCTCCCTGCATGAAATCGGTCGTCTGCTCTGCTCTACGGGGAGACGCGGGGGTTCCGTCGCGACGAACCGACCATCCGGACGACTGGCTCAGCACCACCGCCAACGGCTGCGGCAACGCCGTCGCTGCCGCATCCGTGAACGTACGGTCACAGCCACTCGTTGTAGGGGTTGGCCGCATGGTGCGGCCTGGCGGGATGCGGCGGCGGCCTGGCCGGCTTGTCCCGGGTGTGCCTGGTAGACGGGGCTGCAGGGCACCCACGGCCGGCCCGCTCGAGCAGGTTCCGAACGGGCCGGCGGACGTCATGCGAAAGGGCTCGGTGTCAGGTGCCGCGCCGGTCTTCGTCGTCCACCCCTTCGGTGTCGATCTCTTCCTTGCGGCCCTGGCCGCGAACCGTCTCCTCGGGCCGGACCAGATGGTGGTGCGGGAGCACTCCCGCACCACCGGGCCGTCGGCTGCGAGGCCAGGCGGACGGCACCGTTCCGTCCTCGCATCCCCGGTCCTCATGCCCGTCGACGACTGCAGCCGTCGGTAGCCCTTAGAGCTCCGAACAAAAGGGGCGCCCGGCTCGCGACGCCCGGCACGCACGCTCGCCGCGTTACCGAAAGGCCCTGGTAGCTCCGCTGCGAGGACGTTCCGGCGCCTTGCGATCGCACGCACCGGACGCCGCGAGCTGATCGGACTCCCCTTTTGTCCGGAGCTCTTAGTTCCCGGCAGGGCGGGACGCGGCCATCAGCCTGGACCACAGGTCAGTGCCGAAGCCTTTCGTAGCGGTCGCGTTGTGGCTGCTCGGTTTCCAGCTCGCCGAGCTCGTCCATGCGTTTGGTCTCCGGTGGTGGGGGCTACTCGCACCTGCAAGCCCGCGTCGCAGCGAGGGAGAGCGCCGACGGGACCGCGCAGACACAGATGACAAGGGGTTGTTGGCGATGACCGTCGCGACACAGCAGGGCGGCGGGGGCGGCTCCAGCGGCCTCTACGACGTTCTGGAACTCATTCTCGACCGCGGGCTGGTGATCGACGCGTTCATACGGGTCTCCCTTGTCGGTATCGAGATACTCAAGATCGACATACGGATCGTGGTCGCCAGCGTGGACACCTACCTGCGCTTCGCGGAGGCGTGCAACCGCCTCGACCTGGAGGCGGGGCCGCGCAAGCCGGCCGGGCTTACGGAGCTCACGGGACAGCTCACGGAGTCCGGCGCCCGCGGCAAGACCAAGGGAGCACTGTCCGGGGCCGCGGAGACGATCTCCGACGCCTTCCGGCAGGGACGTGACGAGGGCCGGGAACGTCAGGGCGACCGGGCTGCGCGCGGGAGAGGGGAATGAGAGATGAGCACGTACGTCTACGGGATCGTCCGCGCCTCACACCCCTCCCTCCCCGAGGACCTGGACGGCATCGGCGATCCTCCGCGGCCGGTACGCGTGCTGCGCCAGGGCGAGCTGGCCGCAATCGTCAGCGACGCTCCCGACCAGCTGCGGCCTAAGCGCCGTGACCTGCTCGCACACCAGCGGGTACTCGCCGAAGCCGGGGAGGGCGGCGTGGTGCTGCCCATGCGGTTCGGCAGCGCCTCTCCGGACGACGACACGGTGACCACGGTGCTCACCGAGCGTGCGGAGCACCTCCTCGAGCGGCTGCGAGCCCTGGACGGCGCAGCGGAGTACAACATCAAGGCCAACCACGGCGAAGAGGCCGTGCTCCGCCTGATCATGGCGGATCACGACGACATCCGGTCCCTGGCCGAAGCGAACCGCGAGGCCGGCGGCGGCACGCAGGAGCAGAAGATCCGGCTCGGGGAGATGATCACCGCCGCCGTCCAGGCACGCGAGGCAACCGACGCGGAGCTGCTCCGGCAGACGCTGGAGCCGAGGGCCAAGGCAGTCAGCTCCGGGCCGCAGAGCACCGGCTGGCTGGCCAACCTCTCCTTCCTGGTGGACCGCGGTTCAGCAGAGCAATTCCTGGCCGCGGTCGAGGAATTCCGTCAGGAGCACCCGCATCTCGAGCTGCGCGTCAACGGCCCGCTGCCGCCCTACAGCTTCGTCGACACCCCCGTGTCCCAGCAGGCCGAAGGCGGCACCGCGGAAGCGTTCAAAGCCGCGACGACCCAGCCGACGAACAGGTAAGAAGGCAGCGACGCTGTGCGCGGGCGGCTTCCGTCCCACCCCAGCTGATCGTCCAGACAATCAACCGCCCCAGGGACACACCCGGGACTCGGTCGCCGGCACGCGTCTGGTCGACCAGGTCGCCGCCACGCGCTCCGGCCTCCGTAGGGTCTGGGTCGACGGCGGCTGCCGTCAGCACCTCATCGAGCACGCCACCACTGGCCGCATCGGCATGGTGATCATCCAACGCACTGCCGCGGCAGGCTTAGAGCTCCGGACAAAAGGGGAATCCGATCAGCTCGCGGCGTCCGGTGCGTGCGATCGCAAGGCGTCGGAAGGTCCTCGCAGCGGAACTACCAGGGCCTTTCGGTAACGCGGCGAGCGTGCGTGCCGGGAGTCGTGAGCCGGGCGCCCCTTTTGTTCGGAGCTCTTAGCGCCACTCCCCCGCAGGTGGACCGTGGAGCGCACGCTCGGGTGGCTGATGTTCCACGGTCGTCTGGTCCGCGACCACGAGCCCCTCCCCGCCCGCTGAGGCCATGATTCACCTGGGCCGCATCCATGGTGCGTGCCGCGCTGCTGCAGGCCCCGGCCGCTTTCCGGCAGGGGTCAGGCGCACTGGGACAGTCAACGCTTGCCAGTCATGCGACGCTGCGTGCCTTGGCGATGGCGATGAGTGTGCCGCGCCGACGGTGGCTCCTTTCGTAGTCCAGCACCTGCCGAGCTTCGGCGGCGGTGGCAGTCTGCAGCCGGGCGGTGATCCGGTCGGGGATCATAGCGTCGTAGCCGGGCCACGGTTCGCTGCCGCGTAGCTGCTCGATGGCGTTCAGGATGTCCGGCCGGCCGGCGTGGGCCCGCTCGTAGCCGTCGAGCGCGGACAGCTGCGCCTGGGAGAGCGTGGGCAGGCGCTGGACGATGTCGGCGACGCGGAAGTGCTCGTATCCGAGGATCGGCGGCTCCTCTTCCCTGGTGACCGTGTCGTCGTCCACCTCCGGCATACGGCGGAGCGCGCCTGTGGCTGTGCGCGTAGCCTGCCGACCACCGCCCTCGGCGGCTTTTCGGACCCGTTTGACGGCAGAGCGCATGACGCCTGTGGCTGCATCCGGCGGACCGCCGTCACCGGATTGCGTGCCGTAGCCGCTGCCGACCGCCGTAACCCGGGCCTGCTGAGCGAGGCGGTCCTCGAGCGTCGCGAGCAGTTCCTCGTCCTGGCGGCGCAGCGTGGCGAGGAGGTCGGCGGCGACCTGGTCATGCGCCTGATCGGCAATGCTCTCCCCGACCCGGCAGGCCGCCAGCGCCCGGGCGGTGATCGAGTATTCGTTCTCGGTGTGTCTCACCAACTGGCGCGGGCTGGGCCCATTCCGACGATGCAGTATGGCGGTCGTGATCGCCGCACCGACCTCGAGCAGCAGCCCGGCCATCCGGACGGTTGCCCGGGCAGTGAAGCGGACCCGGTCGGCGGTGTCCCGCAGCGGGCGGCCGGGGCGAAGTTCACGCAGGTGTCCGTCGATGCGGGCGACACAGTCGTACGTGTCGTCCATATGGCGTTCCAGAACCTCCCGTCGAGGGCCCGCGGCGTGGACGGCGATATCGGCCCGGAAACGGTCGATGACCGCAGTGTGAGCATCACGAGCGTCCTCAAGCGCCGGGACAAGCGCATCTGTCGTCACCGTTGTCATGGCGTGCCCTACCTTCTGGCATGGGTGCCGAACTGGGCAGATCGGTGGATCCAGCCGGGTCCGGGTATGGGTGTGGTTGAGTCGCTTCAGGACCCACCACGAAGGTCCGCCGCTCAACAATCGGTACCAGCCAGGCGCCTGCTGCCTGAGGCGAACCGCAACCGTTTCGAGTACCCCCGTACCCCTGGCTGATTGCCGGGAGCCGCTGCGGAATTTCCACCGAACAGGTGCGTGAGCACAGCGCCGGACCGCCGTGCGTGGGGACGCCCTCCTTGTCGAGGCCGCCGTGGCCGAATGAGCGGGCGCCGGCTGCCGCTGAGCTGAGGCACCAGCCGGGGGACGGCGGGCCTGTGGTAAGTCGCGAGGACCGGCCCGAATGTGCCGAGCGCTCGGCACCACCCGGCCGTGATCACCAAACTCGAGGATCCGGGCGGACGAGAACGTGCTCAGGACGGCGAATGCCCGGAACGCCAACAGTTCATCGGAGACGCCGTTCGTCGCGTAGTGGGCATCAGACGTCGGTACTTCCCCAACCGGGTGCCGCGGTCCACAGTGAAAGCAGCACTACTGCGACCGGAGGCGATCACACAAGAGTGGCCACCCGCGACGGCCGCACACCAGTCGATGGCCCCCGCCGGCTTCTTCGGCAGAAGGACTCCCACAAGCGACCTACTTGTGGGAGCCCTTCCTTGTGCCGCCTGCCGGTGATGGTTGAGAAGACGATCACGAGCAGGACACCTGTGCGGACTACGGCGTCACGGCGCGAGCAGCAGGCTGTCGCCGCGTTCCTTGGCGGCGGCGTAACGCTTGGCCACGTCCTGCCAGTTGACGACCTGCCACATGGCCTCGATGAAGTCGACCTTCTGGTTTCGGTACTGGAGGTAGAAGGCGTGCTCCCAGGCGTCGAAGACCAGGACGGGGGTCGAGCCCTGGCCGACGTTGCCCTGGTGGTCGTATACCTGCTCGACGATCAGCCGGCCGCTGAGCGGCTCGTACGCGAGGACGCCCCAGCCTGAGCCCTGCGTCGTGGCCGACGCCTTGGACAGCTGCGCCTTGAAGTTGGCGAACGAGCCGAAGGACTCGGCGATCGCGTCCGCCAGCTCACCCACGCCGTCCTTCTCCAGCGGCTCACCGCCGCCGTCGCCGGACATGTTGTGCCAGTAGATGCTGTGCAGGATGTGCCCGGAGAGGTGGAAGGCCAGGTTCTTCTCCAGGCCGTTGATCGAGCCCCATGACTCCTTGTCCCGCGCCTCCGCGAGCTGCTCCAACGTGTCGTTGGCACCCTTCACGTAGGCCGCGTGGTGCTTGTCGTGGTGCAGCTCGATGATCTCCGGGCTGATCACGGGGGCGAGCGCCGCGTAGTCGTACGGAAGCTCCGGGAGCGTGTACACCGCCATGTCCAAAATCCTCCGACCTTATTGCGAATGATATGCAGCTGCACGCTAGCAGCAAGAGCGGTAGCTTGCCGATCAGGCATTGGACCTAGGACTTGCCTGTCGCAGAACAGCAGTCGGCAGGTGACGTCCTCCTCGCGCCCAGCCACACCCCCGCTCCCCGCGAGAAGGGCAATGGCGTGAGCAGGCCCTCACAGGTGGAGGGCATTTGATTCAGGTAGTTGGTAGGTCGGGATGTTCGTGTGGCTACTGGAGCTGACGGTCGTCCGCCAGGGTGTGAGCGCTCGTCGTCCGTAGCGCAGTGACGTCTACGACGCGCGCCGGGCTCTGATCGAACCGGTCTTCACCGCCTGGCGGGCCAGGCGGACCGGCTCCCGGCGCGGCGGCCCGCGTGCACGACCGGAGCCGGTCGGCGACCTGGAGCGCGGTGGGTGCCCCGATGCCGGCGCCCTCGGCGAAGAACGGGGTGCGGTCCCGGCGGACGCCCTCGATCCCCAGGTGCCCGGGCCAGCCAGGCCGCGACAGCGCCCACCTCGCGATCCGGCAGCAGGTCCACCGGCCCGCGGGTCTCGACGTCGACCAGCACGGTCCCGTAGACACGGCCCCTGCGCATCGCGTACTCGTCGACGCCGACCACGCGGCACCCGTGGCTGGGGCTCCGGGAAAGCGTCGACCAGCCGCAGTACCGTAGTCCGCCTGACCATCGCCCCGAAGACGTCGGCCAGCCGGGCACCGACTCGACCGGCCAGGGCGAGGCCGACCTCGGCCGGTACCGACCGCATGCGTTCGGTCCGTTGGCTGGGCCGCTGGATCAGGCCCGCGACCTGCTCGACGAGCGTCCGCCGCCCGCAGGGGACGTCTTCACGCGTGAAGCGCCGGATACGAATCCCCGGCACCACCCGCCCTCCCGAGACGGGGAGGTCAGCGGGAAACAGGCTCGAAGATCCGCCTGATCACCAAGCGGACCGGTCTGCCCTTGTCTGTCGGCGTCTCCGGTGCCAGCGTCCACGACAACCAGGCGCTGATCCCGCTCGCGAAGGGCATACCGCCGATCCGATCCCGGCGAGGTCCCCGACGGCGCAGGTACTTGGCTGATGTCCCTTCAAGTTGCGGGAGTTATTGACCTCGGGTGCGGCGTCGGTAGTGGCAGCGTCTGGCGATGGCCTGGTGGCGCCTGCGCCAGTGGGACCAGTTCATCGCCTGGGCGGTGCGCCGGTGGTGTGTCGGCGAGGTAGTAGGCCATCTCGTCCGGGCGGACCAGGCTGCGGCGGGCCAGGACCCAGCGCTGGTGGGTGGGCTGATCACCGTCGAAGTCGTCGATGGCGGGCAGCCGGGCTGCGGCCCAGTCGTAGACGCGCGGCCCCTTCGCGCCGGCCCCGCAGGAGTGGCGTTCCCAGGCGTCCTCGAGGGCCGGTTTCCTCCAGCATGCGGCGCAGCCGCCACTCCTGGCCGTAGGCCGAGTCGGCGGTCACCCGGGCGATCGGCAGCGGCGAGGCCAGTGCCCGCTGATGATGGCCTTCACAAGGCCATATGACGAGGCGTCAGCCGAGTGCCCTCCAAAACAGGGCTCTGACCAGCAGCGATAGCGAACTGCGACTGGAGTTTCAGTACTACAGCCGTAGATCGTGATCTTCATGCTTGGGGGGCTTGACGCCGGTAGTGGCTGGTCTGGGATCGGGCCTGGTGGCGGCGACGCCAGACGGACCAGCGAAGTCGGTGGACAGGGGCAAAGACGGTCCGGTCGTCGAGCGTGATGAACAGTCGCTGGATCTCGTCACAAGTGAGCGGTATCAGCCCGTCGGGCGAGGGATGACCCTCGTGTTCGTTCGCGCGGAGGGCAGCGAGGAAGGCATGCGCGAGCAATGGCCAGGGTGACCCAGCGGGACCAGGACCGGTAGCGGCGGACCTGGTGCTCGTCCAGGGCCGCCAGGCCCTTGCCGGACTGGAAAGACTCCTCGACCCGCCACCTTGATCCAGCGACGCGCACCAGGGTGGTCAGCGGCACTGCGGCAGGCGAGTAGCAGCGGTAGTAGGCACGTTCGCCGGTGCTGCGGTTGCGGCGGATCAGCAGCTGCCGGCTCCCGGGCCGGGGATCGGTGAGGTCGATGACGGCCCAGTCGTAGAAGCGGTGGCCCTTGGCTCCGGCCCCTGCGGACAGCTTCTGCCAGGCCCTCTTGGGCACCTTCCTGGCCAACATGTCGGCGCAAACCTCCCGGCGCCTGTGGTGACTTCGTGCGAGCAGCCCACCGCGAGGACGTAGCCGGTGCCGCGTTCCTCCAGCGCGGTGCGCAACCTCGGGATGCCGCCGTACCTCGTCTCCCGCGCCCCAGGCGGCCCGATGGCCGGCGTCGAGGAATCGGGTGACCATGCGAGCGGCCATCTCCGGCTTGGTCGCGAACTCCGTATCGTCACCGAGGCCGGCGGCCCGGCAGCGGTCGGGATCGGAGGTCCAGGAACGCGGAACACAGAGTTCCCGGTCCACTGCGGCGTGCCCGCGGCGGCCGGCGTAGACCAGGTAGACGGCGACCTGGGCGTTCTCGATCCTGCCCGCGGTGCCGGTGTACTGCCGCTGGACTCCAACGGTGTCGGTGCCCTTCTTCACGTCGCCGGTCTCGTCGACCACCAGCACCGCCTCGTCGTCGTGCAGATGCTCCACCACATAGTCACCCACCTCGTCGCGGACCTGGTCGGCATCCCACTTCGCCCTCCCGAGCAGGTGCTGCATGCCGTCCGGGGTCCTGTCCCCGGCCCACTCGGCGATGGTCCAGCAGTTCTTGCGCGGCAGATCCGACAACAGGCCGAGTACCAACTTCCGGGCCCGGCGTCGGGATTCGACCGTGTGAAGCGTCCCGCTATCCGGCTCAGCATGCCCTCGAACGCCTCCTGCCAGCAGGCAGGGTCTACGCTGTGAACTGCAGCCACCGCGTGATCGTTTGTCTTCACACACCGATGATCAACGGTGGCCGCACCCGTCTCCACACCGCGTCAGGTCGCGCAGCGTCAGCCTGCCGTCCTGTGTATCGGAGGGCTTGTGCAGCGTGGCGAAGTCTGGTGGGTCCAGTTCGACGAGCGGAGGTTGGTCGTACTGCTGTCAGGAGACGACGCGTCCGGGTTCCAGGTGATGCAGGTCGTCGCTCCGGCGGGCCTCGACATCAGCGGTCTGGGCATCGAAGTGACGGTCGGCGCCGGTGAAGGGCTGCCGCTCGAAGGCGTGCTGCGGCTCGCGTTCCCGCGTCCAGGCTTCACCCCGTGCACGTGGCTGACCACCGTGTCCCGGGACGATCTGATAGAGCGGGCGGCCGTCCTGTCCTCCAGGAAGCTCAACGAGATCGACGATGCCCTCCGACTCGCTGAACGAGCACAGGAGCGGACCCCGGCAACGACCGCGAAGCTCAGCGAGATAAGGGACGCCCTCCGGCGCGGTGAACTCGGGTAGACGGAGAAGGAGCCGACGCCCGCGACGGCATGGGCGATCTCGGGCGAGATGATCCACGCTGGACACCTGCCGCCTCGACGCCCCTCACCATCGAGATCACGATCTACGGCTGGATTATTAGGCCAGGAGAATCTCGACAGTGATCGCCGCTGCCAGCACAACATAAACGGCGCACGCAGCATAACTCAGCACAGCCGTCGCTTTTGTTGAGCCGGTGAGTCGTGCATGAAAAAATCCCGCCAACACTCCAATGCACCCGTAAAGGATTACCTCCATCAGGACGTTGATTGCACCGAGAACGGTCATCTGCAGTTCGGGATTTTCTGCACTCCCTATGAACTGCGGGAGCACCGCGAGGTAAAAGATAATTATTTTCGGATTCGCCAGGCTGACCAACACTCCTCTCAGATACCACCTACCTGTCGCGATATCGCCGTGTCCGTTGATCGCACGACGGGCACTTCGCATTGTCACGTACGCCAACCACAGCAGATACGCTGCACCCAGTATTCTCACCGCATCAAGCACCGATGGGTGCGATCGGGCGATCTCCCCCATCCCGGCAACGACGGCGGCGGCATAGACACTCATACCTGTCCCTATACCGAGGATGGCTTTCAGCGCGGACAGGCGACCACCTTCAAGGCCGACTGCGAGCATGTAAGCCATATCAGGCCCGGGCGGAGCGAGAAAGAGCATAATCACAGCAATGTAGCTCGGCAGTACCGCTAAATCCACCATCGTCAACTACCTCCGGCTTTCGCGTGGCGTGCCAGGAGCCCCTCGGCGCCGACAGTGATCGATCGGCGCCGAGTCGCCCCAGTCGGTGGCCGGTAATCTGCTGCTGACCTTGGAGGATTCCATGACATCCCCGAGCCGACACAGAACCACCTATGGAGGTTCTAACATGTTTGCGCTTCGGGCGGCAACCGGCTAAGGTGGTTCCGTGGCTACTGTTTATTTCCCTGAGTTTCGCCTGGGTAAAGTACTGGCGACCAGCTTCACGGGAACCCTGTCAGAGCGTTACGGTGAAACACTGGAGCGAATTCCTGTACCCTCTCGGCTCGCAGACTGGCTGGCAGTCAATGGACTCGCGGTCGACTCCTGCACCCAGTCCCAGCTCGACCGGGCTCGAGAGCTAAGGGAATCGATTCATGCAGCTGCCACCGCCGTCGCAAACCAGAACCCGCTTCCTTCTTCAGCCGTCCAAGTCATCAATGACTGCAGCACTCAGGGTCTGGCCTCGGCGATCTTGACGTCCGAGGGTGGCCGGAAATGGCGGCTGAGCTCTTCTTCCGTAGAAGATGCGCTCAGCGTGATCGCTGCCGATGCGATCAGTCTCCTTGCGGGAGAGCGAGAGGGAAAAATCTCCTTGTGCGCATCGCCCACGTGCCGAGCCGCTTTCCTGGACACCAGCCGAGGCGGCACACGGAAATGGTGCGACATGAATACGTGTGGAAATCGCGAGAAGAAGGCACGCTTCCTCGCCAACAAGCGTAATAGCTCAAGCCTTGCCGACTGACCACTTCCATGCGCTCACCGGCTTCGTCGGTCCCCTCGTCCGCTGGCGCAGGCGCCACATGAGACGACCGCCAAGGCTTCGACAAGTCCGGGGCACCTGCCGGATCATCTCCACAACCCGCACCGCCTGCTGCGTGCGGGCCCACGCCGTACCGGCGTCCACAGGAGTCACACCCGATCACTAGCACGCCCGTCGAAATCCACCGCATTGCGCCGAATGTCGTATGGCGTGCGCGGACATGGCGCAGGTCTGTCGGGAGTTCGCGCAGCCGCGCCCACGACCAGCGAGGCTCCCCATCGGAACTCGCTTCCGGCTCGCACCCGGTCAAGGCTGTATCGGCGTCCCTCGTCCGCCCGGTTGGCCCCAGCCGGCAAGAAGACTGCTTCCCCTGCCGCAGCTAGCAGCTGTCCGCCGAGCTCGCCGTGCCACGAGCAGTGTCCCGATCACCATGCCAACGAAGACATGGACCGCAGTCATCAAGCGCGAAGTAGAACAGGGCGCCAACTGATCGCCAACGGGTAGGCGCTCCTCTGAACTGACCTCCCCCACCACCTGCCCAACTCCCAACCCGTGTGTGTTCGGTTCGCTGAACGCGGGGATGTTTCCTGTTCATCGTCGATCAGCCTTTCCCAGGTCCCCGCTCCCTGCGCGCGCGGGGATGGTCCCCCCCATCCTCCTGATTCTGAGTCAGGCCCCTCCTGCTCCCTGCACGCACGGGGATGGCCCGCGACCACTGGGACCCGGGCGTGGCTTTGGTCATGAGGGCGGGCAGCAGAGTTCACCGCTTCGGGAGGCACTGAAGCGTGTCGGTCGATTCGAGCAGCATGGGCTCCGCAGCGTCGAGAGCTGTTCCACCCATGGCTGCCTCCGCCGGTGGGGGACGGCAGCCAGGGAGGTGGGCAGGGGACAATGGGGATCATGGACTACGGCGTACAGGCACCAGCGCGGCTCGGACGAACCCGGCTGCTGGATGGTCGACTTCTGGGCTGGGCGGAATGGGGGCCGGCCGACGGCACCCCGGTGCTGCTGTGCCCGGGGGCGGCCACCAGCAGGTGGCTCGGTTTCGGCGGCGGCGTCGTCGACTCGGCCGGGATCCGGCTCATCAGCGTGGAGCGGCCCGGTCTCGGCGCCTCCGACCCGGCTCCCGGCCGGACCCTGACCAGCTGGGCCACCGACATCCGGCACCTCATCCAGGAGCGGGCCTTGCGAGCTCCGTCGGCGGTGGGGTTCTCGCAGGGGGCGCCGTTCGCCCTCGCCCTGGCGGCCAACGGCCTGGTGAACGCGGTCGCAGTGGTGTCCGGCAGCGACGAACTCGCCCATCCTCGCTTCGCCCACTCCCTGACCCCGCAGGTGAGGGAGATGGTGGACGCCGTCGCAGCCGATCCCGACGCGGCTGAGGCTTCCTTCGCCGGCTTCGGAAGCGCCGACACACTGTGGGATCTGATCATCACGACGAGCCCCGAGGCCGATCGCGCGGTCTACACCGACCCGGTCTTCCAGCACGCCTTCCGGCGTGCGATGGAGGAGGCATTCAGTCAGGGCCCAGCGGGCTATGCCCGCGACACCGTGCTGGCGATGGGCCGCTGGCCATTCGACCCCGCCAGCATCGCCGTCCCGGTCGACCTCTGGTACGGACAGCGGGACACCAGCCCGGTCCACTCTCCGGATCTGGGTGAATCGCTCGCCCGGATGATCCCGGCCGCGACCCGGCACCTGCTTCCCGCCGCTGCGGGATCCTTGCTCTGGACACACGCCGAGGCCGTTCTGCGCACCTTGCTGGCCCACCTCCGGTGACGATGGTGGAACCGAGCAGCCCCACCGCGACCAACCGGCGGGACCGGGAATCGAATGGCGCTCTGCGCCGACGCCTCCCGAAGTGTGAACATGTGACACGGCCATTCTGAGTGACGGTGCAGCGCTTCCGGGCGGCACCCGAAGTGGTCCTGCAAGGAGCCGTGGTCACGACGGTCGGGCCGACAGCTCGGCGCCGTGGAAGAGGTCCTGCTCCGGCTGAAGAAGCTGTACTCACCCATCGCCACACGACGAGTCCGGCCCTGCCGCTCACGCGGCAGGGCCAGAACCCAACATCTTCATCGGTCTTCTAGAGCAACGCCCGTATGACGTTCACCGTCCCCGCCTCCGGCACGGACAAGAGCCTGGACACCGCCCGCGCCAAGGTGGGCGGCGAGATCGCCCGCACGGACAGCAAGTGGTGTTCACCGCCGGCCTTCAATGGCGTCGTACTCGAAAGGGTTCAACATCAACCTCTTCGCCGACACCTCCCACCGGCTTGAGTTGTTCCTGCAGCGCCTCTCGCAGGCCCGGGACGACCTCGGGCGCGATGGCAGCGAGGGGCTGGGCGACCTGCCCCCAGGGTGCGTAGCGAGTCGTGAACAAGCGGTTCACGTGAGGCCCTTGATCCAGATCATGGAGGCGCGGAGATGAAGGCCGGCGAGGTAGCTCTCGGGGGTCTCGTAGAAGCGGGTGGCGATCTCCGAGGCCTCCATCGGCGCCCAGTTCGCCTCGGTCGCGGCGGGTACCCCGCCAGGCTTTCAACTCGTTGATCAGGCGCTCGACGGTGTTCCTTTCCCCGTCGAGGTCGGCATCGTGTTTCGGCGCTCACCACGCACAGGCGGCCGGTCGATCGACGCGTAGGTGGGATCAGCTGTGAGTGGTGGCCGGTGGGCCGGCGATGGCGGTGAGCCGGAGCTTGGTCTCGTCTTCACTGCCGGGCACGGCGGTCATGATGACGATCTTGAGCTCGGAGTCGCCGTCGGTCAGGACGTCGCAGTCCACCGTGACCGGGCCCACCGACGGGTGGTCGATCGTCTTGTGGTCCTCGCGGTGCGCGGCCACCTCTCCGGTCACCCACAGCTCGGCGAACCTTCTGTTGCCCGCGTTCAGATCATGGATCAGCGCGGCCAAGCGGCTGTCCTGGGGGAAGCGGCCGGTGGCGCGGCGCAGGTCGGAGACGACGGCGGCGTCAGTGGTGTCGCGGTCCGCCTCGGTCACTGGCCACAGCGCGAGGTGGGCGGGGCCGGCGTCCACCGGGAACCTGTCACGGGCGAAGTTGCGCAGCCGCGGTGGCGAGGCGGAGGGATCGCCCAGAAGGGCGGCCCACCCGCGGTTCCACCACACCAGTTGCCAGTCCGCCGCGAACACGGCCACCGCCACGTCCCCGAGGCGGGCGAGCACCCGTTGCACCCCGGGTGGGAGATGGTCAGAGATCGCACCGTCCGCCGGCGGTACGAGCTGGGCAAGCCGGTGCAGGTGGTCCCGCTCGGCGGTGGACAGTTGCAGGGCGCGGGCCAGGGACGCCACCACCGACGCTGAGGGTGTCGTGGCCCGCCCCTGTTCGAGGCGCACGACGTAGTCGACCGATATCCCGGCCAGGTCAGCCAGTTCTTCGCGTCGCAACCCGGCAGCCCGGCGCCCGCGGGCCGTCGGCAGCCCGGCGGCCGATGGGGGCAGCCGTTCCCGCCACGTGCGGAGCATCGCGCCCAGTCCGGTTCCGGGTGTCGTCGACATGAACCCCATCCTCCTGCATCCCTGGTCGTGCTGGGGGGCGCGAGGGTGGTACTGGTCTTCCTACCGTCGAAGCGTCCCTGGTCCGCCTCCCTCATCGGCTTCAGAGTCGAACGCATGACCATCACCTTCATCACCGGAGCCAACAAAGGACTCGGCCGCGAGACCGCCCGCCGCCTGATCGAGTGCGGCCACACCGTGCTCGTCGGAGCGCGCAACCGCGAGCAGGGCGAGGAAGCCGCCGCTGCGCTCGGCGCACGCCATGTCCCCATCGACGTGACCGACGACGCGTCCGTGGCCGCCGCGGCCGCGAACGTCGCCGAACACGAGGGCAGGATCGACGTCCTGATCAACAACGCTGGTGTGCACGGTCCCGTCGGTGACCCCAGCGACCTCACCGCCGCCGACGCCCTCGCCGTCCTCGACGTCAACGTCATCGGCGTCATCCGCACCACCACCGCGTTCTTGCCGCTGCTGCGCCGCTCGGACGACCCTGTGATCGTCAACGTCAGCAGCGGCATGGGCTCCCTCGCCCTCACCCACGACCTCGGCCGACCCGAGTCGCACGTCGTCGCGCCGCTGTACACCTCCTCGAAGGCAGCGCTGACGATGTTGACCACGCAGTACGCCAAGGGGCTCAAGGGCATCCGCGTCAACGCTGCCGACCCCGGCTACACCGCGACCGACCTCAACGGTCACAGCGGCCCCCAAACCGTCACCGAGGGCACGGACGCGATCGTCCACCTCGCCACCGAGGAGCCCGGTGCCGGCAGCGGACGCTTCGTCTCCCGCCACGGTGAGATCGCCTGGTCCTGACACCGGCCGCGCCGGATCTGCCATTGAAGGCGACGGACATCGGGAAGTCATTGCGGTATTGGGGTGCCCCAAGGCGCAGCTTCCGTCCTGATCGATCTGCGGTTCGCCCTCCCGGCGGGGCCGGACCGGTAGATCTTCTTGCATGCCCCGGGCGCAACTGACGGAGGAAGAGCGGAAGTTCGTCGGGCCGTACCTGCCGATCGGCAGGTACGGCCCGTATCCCGAGCGGTCCGCGACGTCGAGGACGTCCGCGAGTGGCTCCGCGGCCGGCCGCCCCCGCGACGTCCTCGACATCCACGGCTTCCATCCTCATGCCCAGATGGTCGTCACGAGAGCAATGCCGAGCACTTCGTTGCTGTTCCTGCGATTGCCGCAGCCGTCATCTGCTGTCGCTACCTTGCCGACTGATCAGCGGGTGCGAACTCGTTCCCTTCGTCGGGCAGGGACGGACAAGGGGGCCGGGCCGGTAGCCGGGGTGGTGCGGCGGGCGAGGTCGGGCAGGACGGTGGCCAGGCCGACCAGCGCCAAGACAGCGCCGAGCCAGAGCGGAGCGCGCAGGCCCCAGGTTTCGATCACAACGGCGCCGATGGAGGAGCCGAGGATGATGCCGAGGGTGATGAAGGAGGAGTGCACGGTGTTGACCAGGGGGCCTGCGTTGCCGGTTCGCTGGACGCGGGTGACCATGGCCGGGTTCATGGTGACGCCGACCAGGCCGATGCCCATCATGCAGGTGACGGCCGGGGCGGGTACGTCGGCGAAGAGGGCGAAGCCGGTCAGGAACAGCGCGTTGAGGACGAGGCCGACGACAAGGACGGGGACGGTGTGCCCGTCGGCGAAACGGCCGACGACGTTGTTGCCGATGACGGTGGCGGCACCGTAGGCGACGAGAAGCAGGGGAACGGTGCCGGTGGAGAAGCCGGTGACGTCGGTGAGGATGGGGTTGAAGTAGCTGAAGGCGGAGAAGGTGGCGCCGATGATCAGTGTGCTGCTGGACAGCACCAGCCACATCTTGGGTTTCCTGAAGACGCCGGCCTCCTGGCGCAAGCCGCCGCTGCTCTCCGCGCGTTCGATGCGGGGCACGCCGAACAGCGTGGTCCCGGCCGCCACCACGGTGATCAGGGTGATGGTCCAGAACGCGGCACGCCAGCCGAAACGCTCGCCGACCAGCGTGGAGATGGGCAGTCCGAGCAGGGTGCCGAGCATGAGGCCGTTCATCGCGACGGCGATCGCGCGGCCCCGGATCTCGGGGCGGGTGATCTGGGCGCACATCGAGATGGCCACGCCGAAGAACGCCTGGGAGGCGATGCCGGTGATGATCCGCGCGGCCATCATCGTGCCGTAGCCGGTCGCGGTGGCGGCGAGTACGTTTCCGGCGAGGAAGATGCCGAACAGCGCCATCAGCGCCGTACGCGGTGGGAACTTCATCAGGGCCACGGTCAGGAACGGGCCCCCGACGGCCATGGCCACTGCGAACGCGGTGATGAGGTAGCCGATCTGAGGGATGGTCGCGTTCAGTCCGTCGGCCATCTGCGGCATCAGGCCGGCGACCACGAACTCACTGGTCACCATGGCGAAGATGCCGAGTGCCAGGACGTATACGGCACGAGGCACGGTTCGATCTCCTTCCGGTTTTGCATTGAACGGTCCAAAACTTGGACAGGCGGGGACGCGACCCCCGGCGGCGTACGCCGTCAGCCGGTGAGTGCGTCCATGGTGACTTCGGCGATCGACTCCAGCGCGGCCCGGTCGGCACCACCCTGGCTGGAGATGCGCATGCCGCCGATCGCCGCGTTGACGAAGCGGGCAAGCGATCCGGCGTCGCGGGGGGAGGTGATGCTGCCCTCCCGCTGCCCCTCCTCGAGCACCGCGCGCAGTGCCGTCAGCCGACGCCGAGTGTCACGGTCCAGCATTTCCGCTGCCCGGGGATCCCGGGCGGCCAGCTCGACCGTGGTGTTCACGGTCAGACAGCCGAGGCCACGCCCGTCCGTCCGATGTTCCGTCTTTGTCTCACCGTCGACGACCATGGCGAACAGGGTGCGCAGCCGGTCAGCGGCGCTGTGCCGGGTGTCCTCAAGGACGGCCAGCTGTGCGGTCGTCATGGAGTCGATGTAGCGGGCCAGCACGCGCTCGAAGAGGTCGTGCTTGCTCTTGAACGTGTTGTAAATGCTGCTGCGCCCCAGTCCGGTGGCGTCACACAAGTCCTGGGTGGAGGTGGCCTCGTAGCCCTTCTTCCAGAACGTGCGCATCGCCGCATCCAGGGCACCTTCCTCGTCGAACGTCCTCGGTCGGGCCATGGCGTGACCTTAGCCGTTTTGGACCATCCGTTGCAATACCCCTCTGGATGCGCCCCCCACCGGGCCTTACGGCGTGGCCGGTGCCGGAGGAACACATCTGGCCATCGGCCCAGGGCTGTCCGTGACAACCACACCGACTGCCCCATACCAGCAGAACGCAGCAAGAAGCCCGTAGACCGAAATAACGCCGCAGTCGCCGACCTGCTCCGCGTCACCGGCCATCTCCGGCTTCCACGCGCCCCTGGCGATGGACTCCGAATAGGGTCAGTGCGGCTGCCCGAAGACGGACTCACCGCCGTGTAGCACGAAGAGGTTGCCGTGGAACACCAGCCGGTCCGGATGCCGCTTGCGCCCGGGGTGCCGGACCCGACGCTCCACCTTCGGCAACAGCGGCTCGGTCACCGCCCACAGCTCGTCTTCGACGTCCCACGGCTTCGGCCGCGCCACCCGGCACCCCCGGGTCACCAGTCTCGCAGCGATCCAACCACCTCGAAGATCATGACGTGGAGAGTTCCAAGGCCATCGGACAATAGACACCGAGAGCCGAAAACGCCCTCCCCTCGCCTGCGCCTTGAGCAACGATGATGAGATGACGATTAGGCGCGTGGTGTTGGTCGTGACGTGCGTGGTGGTCGCTGTCCTGGGGTGGGTGTTCGCCGTCTCCCAGTGGGAGACGGCAAGCCGGATCGCGACAGTGGCGTCCGCTCTCGCAGGTGTGGCAGCGGTCGGCATTGGCACCTGGGCAGCGCTCCCTGGCGCCGGCCGATCAGGCATCGTCGTGCGCGACACCGGTGCAGCCAGGGCAGCAGGCACGGGCAAGGCACTCACGGGTTACCACGGAAGTGGCACGGCAGCCGCCGTAACCGTGGAGCGGACTGGCGCTGCTGAGGCCACGGGAGACGGCGACGCCATCAGCGGGTACAGCGAGAAGTAGCCCAGGGCATCAGGAGGGGGCGGCATGGCGGGATGGCGGCGTGTCGAGGTCCGGGACACGGGGTCTGCGACTTCCGGGCCGGCAGGGGTGTCGATCAGCGGATACAACAGCGGCGACATCACCACCGTCCAGGCCACTGTGCAGGTGGACGTGCACGGCCGGGAGCCGGTCCCGTGGCCGCACCAGGTCGGCGTCCTCCCTCGCGAAGCGGCAGTCTTCCAGAAACGAGACGAGGCACAACAGCTGAGGGCCGCGGTGTCAGGCGGCGGCACGGCGGTGCTGTGCCAGGTGCTGCGGGGCACCGGCGGCGTCGGCAAGACCCAGCTCGCCGCCCACTACGCCCGGCAGGCATGGAAGGCGGGCGAGCTGGACGTGCTGGTCTGGGCCGACGCCAGCAGCAGGTCCGCCCTCATCTCCGCCTACGCGCAGGCCTCCGAGGAGCTCCTTGCCGCCCAACCCGGTGATCCCGAGCGATCCGCCCAGGCATTCCTGAGATGGCTGGAGCCCCGGCCGCCAGGTCACGAACCGGCCTGCCGGTGGCTGGTCGTCCTGGACGATGTCGCCGACCCCGGCGACGTGAGAGGACTGTGGCCCCCGAACAATCCGCACGGCCGCACGGTGGTCACCACCCGCCGACGTGACGTCGCCGTGCCGGGGCAGCGGATTGATCTGGGAATGTTCACTCCCGAGGAGGCCGCCGCCTACCTGAGCGCGTTCCTGGCCGAGTACGGGCGGCACGACGACCGAGGCCAGATCGACGCACTGGCCCGCGACCTCGGTTACCTGCCGCTGGCCCTGTCGCAGGCCGCTGCCTACATCACCGACGTCGGTATCCCCATCGACTGCCCCGCATGCACACACGAGCAGTGCCCCAGCTACCGCCACCGACTTGCCAACCGCACCACCACCCTCGCCAGCCTGCTACCCGAACCCGCCACGCTGCCGGACGACCAGACCACCACCGTCGCAGCTGCATGGTCACTGTCCATCGAACGCGCCGATGCCCTCCGCCCCGCCGGTCTGGCCCGCCCGGCGCTCCAGCTCGCCGCCGTGCTCGACCCCAACGGCATCCCCCAGGACGTGATGAACTGCCGGCCCGCCCGGGACTACCTCACCCAGCACCGCACCCACACCATCCCAGAGCACGATCCGCACGGCGACGTCACCGAACAGGACGCCTGGGACGCCCTGCGGGTGCTGCACCGCCTGAACCTCATCACCCACGACCCCGACACCCCACGCCTGGCGGTACGCACCCACCAGCTCGTCCAACGCGCCACCCGCGACACCCTCACTCCCGACCAGCACGACCAGACCGCCCGCGCCGCCGCCGACGCCCTCATCCACGCCTGGCCCGACATCGAGCGCGACACCACCCTCGCCCAAGCCCTGCGCGCCAACACCAACGCGCTCACCAGCCACGCCGAGCAGGCGTTGTACGACAGTGACGGAGCGCATGAAGTGCTCTTCCGCGCTGGCCGAAGCCTCGCCGAAGCCGGCCAGGTGGCAGCCGCAGCCAACTACTTCGCGTACCTGGTGAAAGCAACTGCCCATCACCTTGGCCTCGACCACCGCAGCACCCTGGATGCCCGTCGTCACGCTGCCCGGTGGCAGGGTGAAGCAGGGGACGCAGCCGGAGCCGCAGCCGCGTTCGACCAGCTGCAGCAAGACACGCTGCGACTCCTCGGTGCCGACCACAGCGACACCGTGACAACGCGGGCGCATCTGGCTCGGTGGCTGGGCGAGACAGGAGATGCGGTGGCGGCTGCGGCCGAGTGCGAGCGGCTGCTCCCGGACGCGCTACGTGTACTGGGCGCTGACCACCCAGACACGTTGACGTTGCGAGCCAACCTGGGGCGGTGGCGCGGCACTGCGGGAGATGCAGCCGGAGCCGCAGCCGCCTTCGCAGACCTGCTGGCCGACCGCCGGCGAGTGCTGGGCCCCGACCACCCGCACACACTCAGTGCTTGGGCCAGACAGATTCGGTGGACGGCAGAGGCGGGAGACCTCGTGGCCGCTATCTCAGCGTCCGCCCAATTGTTGCCGGAAGCGCTGAGAGTGCTGGGTCCTGACCATCCAGAGACCCTGTCGATACGGGCTAACATCGCGCGGTTTCACGCCCGTACAGGAAATACCACTGAAGCGGCAGCCGCCCTGACGGAGCTGCTGGCTGATCGCCGAAGGGTGCTCGGCCCTGACCACCAGCACACGCTGCGTGTTGGGCGCGACCTCGCCCTTCTACGCGCTCGGGCAGGCGATGCGGCGGAGGCTGTGGTCGACTTCCAGCATGTCCTAGCCGATCAGGAGCGAGTACTGGGCCCCGACCATCCGGATACCTTGGACACGCTCGCCGACATGGCCGAGTGGCAGGCCCAAGCAGGGAATGTGCAGGGAGCCGTGGCCACTTATACAGATTTGTCAGACCGCTTACTCCGGCTACGCGGGGCAGAAAGTGCTTCTACCCTCTGGGCTCGGGAGCGTCTCGCCCACTGGCGCGAGGCGGGCGGCTCGGCTGATCATCAGCCGACCGAGCAATGAGCAAGATCGGTAAGCCGCGGCGGGATCGGCGCCGGGCGACATCGGATCCCGAGAACTCCCTGGTTTCGCCCGACTCCTCGGCAAGCACGCGGGCTGCGTGTACAAAGCGTGCGTCACCGCCGTCTGACCGGGCGTCGAAGACGGCAGTCACCCCGGCGGCCCGGCAACGATGAACGGCTGACGTCAGCGCGGCGTGCCGACCCGTGTGCGGACGCCTGCCAGGGTCAGGCGACTCCGCAGCAGGGCGGGTCGGCGACCGGTACATGGTCTTCGGCATCCCCGAAGACCTTCCCGAGCTCACCTTCGACACCGCCCTGCAGCAACTGGCCGACGGCTGCCAGGCACCGAAGCAGACCAACTCCTCCTGCGCCTGCGCGACGACACCCAGCGCATCACCCGCCGCATCCACTGACACCTACGCCGAGCGTCCGCCGGTGGAGGCCGCCTTCTTCGTCGCCTTCGCCCGCACCTGCGGCTGCCACCGCTTACGCGGTGAGGTCGACCTCGAATCCAGCTCCAGCCGGCCGACGCTCCCCGACATCCGGCACCGCCTCGTCGGCCGCGACCAGCTCATTGCCGCCGTCCTCCCCGGCCACCCACTCACCGAAGGCCCACTCGGCCTCGAGTGCTACGCGGCCGCCGAACACCTCACCATCTCGCGGCGCGGACGCCTGCGCGACCCGGTCGACGAGGCCCTGACCACGTGCGGGCACGAACGCCGCGTCGTCGCCGCAGCGCCCATCGTCGCCTTCGCGCTGCGACTCGCCCCCGACACCGACCTGGTGCTCACCCTGCCCGACGCGGCCACTCGCGCGGCCCGGGAGCGACTCGGCCTGATCACACTCCCCCTGCCACTCCAGATGCCCGCCATTGCGCTGTACCTGCTGTGGCACCAGCGCTACGACGCCGACCGCGCCCACACCTGGCTGCGCGACCTGGCCACCGAAGCCGTCCGGACCCTGTTCGCACCACCGACCACGTCCCCACTTCCCTCACCTTTCGAACCGGGCAGTGAGGGGTAAGCCCGGAATCAGGCCCGTTGAGGGGTGACTCCCGTTCTCGGGTTCTGGCTCGACTTCTGCGGTGCGTGCACGCTGAGCAATCAGATGGGGAGGAGGATCCCGGCTGGTCAGGCTCCGCGCCATGAGTGGACCGGTGTGGGTGATCGAGTTGGCGGAGGCCGTCCCTGCGCGGCGATTCAGCGGCTCCGCGGCTTTCCGGGATCCGCGAGGAGCGCACGCGCACGCGCGCCGATATGAGCGATCCGCGCAGCGTGATCACGCCTGACGTGCTGGAGACCATGGGCTACGCAGCCAACTCATCGACCCCTCCGGCGAGGGCCCGGTGCGGCCAGGCGAGGAGCCCCAGTGAGCGGCTGCCACGACGCCACACCGCGATCTCAGTGGCGTTATCGCGAAGAGGACGGCTGGACCTGGAGCAACACCCCACCATCGAAGGCCTGTGCACAGGCTGCTGCCCCAGCAAGGCCCTTCGCGCCTGCTCCCGCTGCGGCGGCCGACTCCACCGCGAGAGCACCATCAGCGACAAACACGTCGGCGAGGCCCTGTTCTGTCAGCAGGAACGCACGGACGGCCAGGGCCGGCCTGCGCGGACGCGGTCGGCGCCGTCACCGAGATCGCGGTGAAAGTGACGGCGATGCGGCAGCAGAACCGGGAGCGCATGGACCGGTGGATCGGCCGTGCCATGGGCTCGGCTCAGGGGCAGGGCATGCTCATGTAGAGGGCCTGCTCGCCCCCTGATGCGGTGCCGTCGTAGAGGGTGGTGTCGAGTCCGCAGAAGGCGAAGCCCATCCGCCGGTATGCGTGGATCGCCGGCGCGTTGATGTTGGTGACCTCCAGCCAGAGGTGACCGGCACCCCGCTCGCGGGCGACCTCCACCGCGAGTCCCATCAGTGCGCGACCGACTCCCCGGCCCCGGTGCTCTGGGGCCACCTCGATGTCCTCGATGGTCAGCCGGCGGTTCCAGCCGGAGTACGAAACGGTGACGAACCCGGCCAGATCGCTGACGTCCCCGTGCGCGACGAAAGTACGGGAGTCCTCGTCGGCGCCGTCCGGCTCGTCCTCGGGGAACACCTTGGTCACGGGCGGTTCCACCGGAATCTCCCGCAGCACGAACCCGTCCTCGGTGACGGTCACCTGGAAGACGGTGTCAGTGGTGAAGGAGCCGTCCAAGGCCTGGATGGCTTCGGTGTCCTCGGGGGCGGCGATGCGGTACCGGTAAGCCGTCCCGCCAACAGCGGTCATGGCAGGAGACTACGACCGCTCGGACCGCGGCAGGACACATTTCGGCCGGTCATACCCGCGCTCCGTTCCAAGGCCCCAGGCCGCCGGGATCGTCCGGGTCCGTCCGCGCCCGCGGCGCTGCCCCGGCTCTGGGCAGGCCGCCGTGTGGGAGAGCCTGTGCAGGGGAGGACGCCACGTCAGGCGGGTCTTCCCGGTCTTCTTCCCCGTTGTCCGCCGGGTGAGTACCGGCCGCTCCCCGTGCAGGGCGACGTGCAGTGGTTGCCCTGGCCGGACGGCGCTCTTCCGTGCTGATCGGCGGGCCACGGACCCGGGTGCCACGCCGGACAGGCGTCAGCTCTTCGGCAACCAGGCCGGAGCGCGGGGGTCTGTTCAGGTCGGCTTGAGTTCGCCGGTGACGGAAATGTCGGGGGCGTCTGCGTTGGTGACGATGGCGAGGCTGGGGCCCTTCGGACCGGGATGCCACTGACCCCCGGCCAGACGGAGGAGCGCGATGTTAGGAGTGGGTCCCCGCTTCCAGTCGAGGGTGCCCGCGATCGTGGGGAGGGCGGTGCCGGCGAGGGCCTGGGCGATGGCGGCGCGGTCGGTGGGGTCGTCGGCGGTGCTGAGGGTGTGGTGGGCGGTTTCCACGAGTGCGTGGGCCAGGCCGAGTGGCTGCAGCCAGGATTCGCCGGTGTCGCGTTGGTAGGCGTGGGCGAGATCGGCGCAGGTGGTGCCGTCGAGACTGGAGCGGTAGGGATGGCTGGGGCTCCAGTAGACCAGCGTGGCGACGCGGGCGTCGGCGAGTTCCGCGTGGATGCCCGGGACTGTGGTGGTGTGGGTGTGGGGGTAGGTCAGCCACCGCGAGCAGGTGATCAGTCGGGGGCGTAGTCCGGCCTGGCGGGCCTGGTGGTGGAAGAGGGCCAGGTCCGCGGCGGTGGCGGCGCTGGTCACAATGCCGGCGCCGTGCTCCCGCATCAGGCCGATCTGTGTCTGGAAGTCGGTCGCGGGTTCGCGGTAGGGGCCGAGGTCGACCAGGTTATGTCCGCGCGCGGACGTCACCGGGGCGAAGCCGTACTCCTCGTGGCGCAGCAGGCTGCCCTGCAGGTCGTCGTTCCACAGACAGCCGACGGCGTGGGGGCCGTCGATCTGCTCCCACATGCGGGCGAAGACGGTGGCGATGTCGTCCAGTCCCCAGGCGAAGTGGTAGGTCCACCGGAAGCAGTGCCGAAGGCCAACGCCGCGGGAGTGCACATAGGCCTGCCACGGGAAGGTGGTCGACAGGCACGGAACCCGCAGTTCCTCGCAGGCGTCCGCGACAGCGGGCAGCACCTGGGTTCCGGCCATGGTCAGGACGATATGGGCCTGCTCGGTGGTGACCAGGTCGTGGACGGCCTGCCGGGCCGCTGCCGGATCGGAGCAGCTGTCGCGAAGGGCGACCGACACGTCATAACGGCGGCTGCCGTTCCGGATGTGTTCCAGCTGCGGTGCCAACGCCTTCAGGACGTACGTCAGCGGCTTGCCCAGCGGAGCCAGACGCCCCGTCAACGGCGCCACCACGCCAATCGTCAACTGGGCCGGGGTTACGTTCACTTGTGATTTCGCCTTCTCGTCGCTCTCCGGGAGGAGCCGGTGAACCGTGACGGTGGACGACGCCACGGCTCACCGGCCTCGCCGGTGGCTTTCTCCGCCCGCCTGCCTTGTCAGTTGCCGGAGCGGTCCACGGTGACGCACGTGGTGCGGCTCATCACCGCGACCGTCTCGTTGCCGCAGTTGTTGCTGTGCCCCGAGGCGTTGCGGGCGAACAGCAGGTTGGACAGAATCCCCCCGCTGGGGCCGGCCTGGTCACCGCCACTGCCCTGACCGGTGTCCTCCGCCAGACAGGTGCGGTCCTTGAACAACGCCACCTTGCCCGTTCCGCAGAGGTTGGCGTGGCCGGAGGAGTTCCTGCCGGACAGGTTGGACAGCACACCCCCCGGCCCCGCGTCACTGTCACCGGCATGCGCCGTGGCCCCTCCTACGGGCGCCGCCAGCACCATCCCCACCATCGAGGCCACCACCGCGACACGCCGGGCACCGAACATCCGCATCATGTTCCTCCTATCAACCGTTACCGGCCACCCCGGCCGGTCCACCAGCCCTAACGACCCCGCGACAGAACGGCATGGGGGTGGGCACGGTGAAGCATCAGCAAGGGAGTTGATTAGTTCCCTCGGAGGGGGTCTCACCGCCCAGGTGTTGACAGCGGGAGGGGACGCGACACCACCAAGCACCACCTTGTTGACGTACGGCGGCCGCCGATGACGTACGCGGCCGCCCGCCGGGACCGCCGGACACGACGAGGCTCTGGCACCGTCCCGTCACCGACGATGCCAGGGAACGGCTCCCCGAGGGCGAGTGGTCGGACACGTGGCTGACCTGCTCCGAGCAGAAGCACCACGGTCCGCCGCCGCGCCCAGGTCTTGCACGAGGCGATCCCCACCGGCAACAGGCCGTCCCGGAGCTGCGGGACGTCCCCGCTGCCTGAGTGGGGGTGGCTCGCGCCCCGTCAGGTCCGCCGACGGAACAGGGCACGGAGCTGCCCAGCTCCTGACGGCGACGGGTTGCGGGGCATGAGCCACACCCGCCCGTCCTGCCGGCGCAGCACCTTGACGGTGACCTCGCCCTCCAGGGGCACGGCGACGTCTTCTGGGGGGCGGGCGTTCCCCGTGGATCTGCCGTCACGCGCGGTATTGGACCGTGGTCGATGACGAGTGCAGTCTTCGCTGGCGCCGGAGGACGGGCCCGCGGTGGGAGGAGGCCGCCGCCGAGGGGTGAGGCGACCGCTACCGATCTTGCGCAGCCCGAGCGCCAACACGAGCGGCAGCAATTACTTGGCTAGCCACACATTTGCTGTTACCTTGATTATGTGTCCAGCCACCTAAATGGGTGGCGGCACGAGAGGAGTCGTCATGAAAGCCATCCTGTTCGACCGTTTCGGCGGTACGGAAGTACTCCACGAGGCGGACATCGACGTCCCGCAGCCCGGCCCCGGGCAGATCCGCGTCCGCGTCAGGGCGGCCGGGCTGAACGCGCTGGACGGCAAGATCCGGTCCGGGGCGCTGGAGGCCGTGTTCCCCACGCTGCTCCCCTCCGTCCCCGGTCACGAGCTCGCCGGCGTGGTGGACGCCCTGGGTGAGGGCGTGCGGGACGTGCAGGTGGGTGACGAGGTGCTGGGCTGGTCGGACACCGGCTCGTACGCCGAGTACGCGCTGGCCACCATCGTGGCCCCCAAGCCCGCCGGCCTCGACTGGCAGCACGCGGTCGCGCTGCCGGTGGCGGGCGAGACGGCTGAGCGGGTCCTGAACCTGCTCGGAGTCGCCGCCGGGGAGACCGTGCTGATGCACGGCGCGGCCGGAGCGGTCGGAACCCTGGCGGTCCAGCTCGCCACGGCCCGCGGAGCGCGTGTCATCGGCACCGCCGGCCCCGGCAACCAGGAATACCTCACCTCGCTCGGCGCCACCGCGACCGTTTACGGCGAGGGCCTGGTCGAGCGGGTCCGGGCGCTCGCCCCCGACGGCGTGGACGCGGTGTTCGACCTGGCCGGGAAGGGAGCCCTTGAGGACTCCATCACCCTGCGGGGCGGCACCGAGCGCATCGTCACCATCGCCGACTTCCGCGCTCACCAGCTCGGCATCACCTTCGCCAACGGCCCCCAGGAACGCTCGGCCGCACGCCTGGCCACCCTGGCGCAGGACGCCGCGACCGGCAAGGTCGTCACCACCGTCACCGCCTACCCGCTCGACCAGGCCGCCACGGCCCAGCAGGTCAGCGACGCCGGCCATGTCCGGGGCAAGCTCGTCCTCACCCTCGACTGATCACGCGGGCGCCACCCCTTCCGCCACACCCCCGCTTTCCCGATCACCGACTATTCGTCACCGCACCGAAGGACCCTTCATGCTGAACTCCCTGTGGACGCCGATCACCGTCGGCGGCATGTCCCTGCCGCACCGCCTGGTCATGGCCCCCATGACCCGTGACCGCTCCACTCCTGAAGGCGTACCGACCGAGCTGAACGCCGAGTACTACGCACAGAGGGCCTCGCACGCGCTCATCATCACCGAGGGAACCCAGCCCTCCGCCGACGGTCAGGGCTACCTCCTCACCCCCGGCATCCACAATGACGAGCAGATCGCCGGGTGGCGCAAGGTCACCGACGCCGTGCACGCGGCCGACGGCCGGATCGTCATTCAGCTGATGCACACCGGACGCATCGCCCACCCCGACAACACCCCCCATGGACGCCGGCCGGTCGCCCCTTCGGCGATCCGGCCGCAGGGCACGATGTTCACCGCGTCCGGACCCCAGGAGATGCCCACCCCCCGTGCTCTGTCGACGCAGGAGGTCGTGGCGACCGTCGACGACTTCCGCCGCGGCGCGGCGGCCGCCGTCGCGGCAGGCGCCGACGGTGTGGAGATCCACGCCGCCAACGGCTACCTGGTGCACCAGTTCCTGTCCGACAACACCAACCAGCGCACCGACCGCTACGGCGGTTCCCTCGACAACCGCATCCGCTTCGCCGTCGAGGTCGCCGCCGCCGTGGCCGACGAGATCGGCGCCGACCGCACCGGCCTGCGCATCTCCCCCGGCAACCCCTACAACGACATCGCCGAGTCCGACACCGCCGAGCTGTATCCGGCGCTCATACGCGCCCTCAGCCCGCTCGGCCTCGCCTACCTCCACGTCCTCCACTCAGGCGACGACGCGCTGCTGGGCACCCTGCGCGCGCTGTGGCCGACCACGCTGATCCTCAACCGGGCCGGCACCGACCTGCCCACCCGCGCCAAGGACATCGACCACGGCACGGCCGACCTCGTCTCCGTCGGCGCCCTCGCGCTCGCCAACCCCGACCTCGTCGAGCGGCTACGCTCTGACGCGCCGCTGAACACCCCCGACCCGGCGACCTTCTACGGCGGCGGAGTGGCCGGCTACACCGACTACCCCACCTACACCGTCTGAGGACCGAACCATGCCCGCCCCCACACCCCGCACCCCCTCTACGGCCAGCGAGGGGCCGATGAGCTACGCGATCTTCCAGCTCGCTCGCGCTCACCGGGCCCGCGCCGCCGCCATGCTCCGTGAGATGGACCTGCATCCCGGACAGGAACTGCTGCTGATGCACCTCCTTGACCGGGACGGACAGACCCAGTCCGAGCTGCTCGAAAGCGTCGGCCTGGACCACTCCACGGTCTCCAAGTCCCTACGCCGCATGCAGGACGCCGGCCTGCTCATCCGCGAGCCGGCCGAACACGACCGGCGCGTCATGGTCGTCCACCTCACCGACAAGGGCCGTGCCCTGCGCGAGCCCCTGGCAGCCATGTGGCGGACCCTGGAGGAGACCTCCGCGCAGGACCTGTCGGCACAGGAGGCAGAGGCCTTCGTCCGCACCGCCTACGCCATCGCCGACGCGATCAACAGCCGTGCCGTTGCAGGAGAGGAGTCCGAGTAACTCCCCACGGCTTGCGTCCTCGGTTCCGGCCTGGAGTGCGGATCGTTTCCGGGTTCCTACGATGTGGACAGTGCTGCAGCTCACGAAGGGCCCGTGCTGAACGAACCCGGACGGCTCGCGGGCGGCGGGTCCGCAGCACGTGGATGCGTGCGAGCGGCCCCGCCGCCGAGGCCGGCACAGCATCGACACATGTGGGGGCACCGTGATCGACATCGACGAGACGGGCGTCTTCCTCGGCCCGGACGTCGGCGCCACCACGGCGACGGACTCACCCCGGCCGGTATCGAAGTCGACCGCCCACCGTCGGTTCCTGATCTGGTCGAGAGCCGTCGTCTGGGGGCGGCTGCATGGGGCGGTGCTGCACCGGCTCGACGACGCCGGCCTCGTCGGCGCCACCCGCACCGTCCTGGACACCGCCCACGTCCGCGCCTAGAAAAAGGGGGGCGGACACCCAGGTCCGAGCCATGTGGACCGGGGCAAGCCGCGTTCCAGAGGTCAGTACCAGCGGCTGAACGCAGCAGCACCGGATCCATTCTCTGCGGCGTATCGAACAACCCGTAGGGGCGCGTCGATGAGTTCCGCGGCATCACCGTCGGGTGTGTCACCCATTGCGGTCATCCAGTCGGTAATCGGGGAGAGGGCGGTGCCTCGCTGTTCGTCGGACATGAGCAGGGCTTCCTCGACGTGGGGCAGAGCGGCCCGCACCTCGTCGGCGGAAAGCAGAAAGTTCCCGAACCAGCCGGGGAGCATCGCCGATCGTTGAGCGCCAAGGCCGTAGTACAGGGCCGCAACCGGGTTGGCCTTTCGGGCAGTCGCAACGAAGAGACCAGCGCCAACTGCCTCGGGCATCAACGTCGTACTCGCGTCCTGCATCGCATCCGTAGCCGCGGTGGACACGTTGGCGTCCTCGATGAAGTCCGCGAATCGATGGGCGGCCGATGTGGGCACCATGGGTCCGGAAGGGCCCATGGAACGCTCGAAAAACGTCTCTTCCTCGCCGCCGTCCAACCACCAGGCCAGCGCCTGGCTGAGATCCCGCGGCTTGTCGCAGACGCCGGGCCCCATGAGATGCACGTAACGGTTCGGGAGTTCCCGAGCCTCCGCGTCAGGGATGACGCCGACCACCCACGCACCTGTCGAACTCACCGTCACCCCTCTCAGCCTGCGGGGCAACTCCATCCACCTGGCTGATCGCCATCACGAGATCCACGACGGAGCCGAAAAACTTGATCGCCGACACGCCTGCCAGCCGGGAGCCGCTGTGCCACAAACGGCGGCGTGGCCGTCAGCGCCGTCGGGTACGTCATCGGAAGATCCCTATGGCCACCTAACTGGCCGCGTGCTGGATACACGGCGCCCCGGAGTGGCGCATGCACCCACCCAGAGGGCTCGTACGCCTAACCTCGCTCCATGGCCCCTGAGGATCAGCAGCGCGAGATCATCCTCCGGCTCATTGGCTACCTCACCGCAGCCATCGAATGGAGCCGCACGGACGAGGACACCGGCGACGCCCAAGCGGAAGCAGTCGGCGAACTCCTCAACGAAGTCATGCCCAAGGTGACCGTCCCGGCAGACATGCCCCCGGAAGAGATCGGCGCGACCGTCAGTCGGGAACTCGCGGGTTTCATGGTCCGTTTCACCACAGGCGTCGGTTACATCTTCACGGAGCTTGCCGACCTCCATGACGCCGGCCGCAGTGACATCTCAACGGTCGATCTTCTGCGAACGCTGGCGCTGCGTATGCAGGGCAGCCGGGAACAGGAGTAGGTCGGCCGCTGCAGTCCGCCTCCGCCGCACCCCGCGCTGCCCCTCTGTGAGGTCGACATCTCGATAAGGAGCACCGCCGGTCTGCGCGGGGTGCACGTCTTCGCCGGCCACGCCGACAGCCGAAGCGCCGCCGTACGGATCGCGCACGAGGTAGTCGCCCGGCACGCACCGTGACAAGGACGACTTCGCGGACCTGCCACGATTGAGACCGATCGAGTGGACCGAGGTCACCTGGAATTTCACGACGGGCTGCGACCGGATCTCGCCCTATGTGACGACAGCTATGCAATGAAGCTGCCCCGAGCGGAAACCCCTCGTCCGCCTGAGCCGCGGCGAGGCACCACCGACGCCCGGACGGCCTCCGGCGGGCGTGCCGGCGTCCCGGGCGGGCGGGTCACCACGTGTCCGGGAACCGGTATCGCCGGGCGTCTGCCCGATGTGACCGACAGGTCACGTGCGGGGGGCGTCCTCCGGCTGCGTGTCGGCGAACTCCCACCAGGCGAGCGGCAGCCAGTCCCCGTCGACGAAGCCGTCGACGGACCCTCCGGTGCCCCGTATGGCCACCTGGGTTCCCACCGGATACCTGGTACCGGACAGCCCGGACACCGGGACGAGCAGTACGCCGAGACGTCGTGACAAGGTTCCTGGTCCTCTCCGAATCGCAGGGAAAGACTTTGCAGTCCCTGGATGCAAATCATCTCATCATGCACCAGTCTGGACTATGAGGAACCGCACAGAAGGCCAGTCCAGCTGCGCGGACCGATGGGCGTCTGCGCGGCGGAGGCAGAGGTTGCCCGAGAACTGGTTTCCGTGTGTGATCGGCCAGGCACGCCCAGTGGAGGTGCTCGACAATGAGGGCCGTCGTGTACAAGGGACCGTTCGAGGTAGCGGTCGAGCAAGTGGAAGATCCCGGGATCCAGCACCCGAATGACGTGATCGTACGCGTCACGTCAACCGCCATATGCGGCTCCGATCTACATATGTACGAGGGCCGCACCGCCGCCGAGCCGGGGATCGTCTTCGGCCACGAGAACCTGGGGATCGTCGAGGACACCGGTGACGGCGTGACGACGCTCAGTCGTGGAGACCGGGTGGTCATGCCGTTCAACGTCGCCTGCGGTTTCTGCAAGAACTGCACGGCGGGCTTCACCGGCTTCTGCCTCAACGTGAATCCGGGCTTCGCGGGCGGCGCCTACGGCTACGTGGCGATGGGTCCCTTCGTGGGGGGCCAGGCAGAGTACGTACGGGTCCCGTACGCCGACTTCAACTGCCTCAAGCTCCCCGAGGGCACCGAGAACGAGACCGACTTCGTCCTGCTCGCCGACATTTTCCCCACCGGCTACCACGGCAACGAGTTGGCCGATGTGCGTCCCGGTGAGAGTGTCGCCGTCTACGGCGGCGGTCCGGTCGGACTGATGGCCGCCTACTCGGCGATGCTGCGGGGGGCGAGCAAGGTGTTCGTGGTCGACCGGGTGACCGAGCGGCTGCAGAAGGCTGAGGAGATCGGGGCCGTACCGGTCAACTTCACCGAAGGCAACCCCGTCGAGCAGATCCGGGAACACACCGGGGGCGAGGGCACCGACAAGGGCATCGATGCCGTCGGCTACCAGGCCCAGGCGGGCGGTGAGGACCGCGAGGAACCGGCGACCGTGCTGAACTCCCTGGTGGAGACGGTCCGGCCGACGGGTGCGCTGGGCGTGCCCGGGCTGTACGTTCCGCGCGACCCGGGCGGACCGGACGAGCAGGCCAAGCAGGGCATGCTGATGGTCGCCATCGGTCGTCTGTTCGAAAAGGGACTGCGCGTGGGCACCGGCCAGTGCAACGTCAAGCGCTACAACCGTCAACTGCGCGATCTGATCATCGAGGGCCGAGGCCGGCCCAGCTTCGTCGTCTCCCACGAACTGCCCCTGGACCAGGCGCCGATGGCGTACGACAAGTTCGACAAGCGGGTCGAGGGTTACACGAAGGTCGTCCTCCACCCGCACGAGTAGGACGCCACCTCAGTGCCCGGAGCGGGACAGTTCCGGCATACAGGTGCCCCGGGCCGCCCGCCCGGGGCACTCCCGTCTCCCCCTCCCGGTCGCGGCGTATCCACACCCTCCCGGTCGCGGCGCGCTCACGACCGACACTCGGCCGAACTGCCGCAGCTACGAGGTGGTGATGTCGAGGGCGGTGACCTGCGAGAGCCGAACCAGGTCCTCGGGGCTGCGAGTGGATACGCAATCGGCACGGCCGAAGACGGGTCCACTGTGCCGGCCTCGGCACCGGCCGCGGCAGCCTTGCGCGGGCGGCGGATGCCGGGCCGCATACGCATGTAGTCGCATACGCTGGCGGCATCGGACGCGTCCGGTGTCTGGGCGTGTACTTGGCGCTGCTCCGCACGCCGCGACGCGCATGGCACACCAACGCAACGCTCCGGAGAAGCCCGGCCGGCCTGCGTACGGATCAGCCCCGTGTGGATCAGGCCCCGGAGCCGTCCGGCCGAGGCGTCGTGGGCTCGAGACGAACCAGGATCTCCTTGTAGGTCGGTTGGTTGCTCTCCTCGGCCACGCTCTCCAGCGGTACCAGGACGTTGGTCTCCGGGTAGTAGGCGGCGGCGCAGCCCCGTGCCGTCGGGTAGGGGACGACGCGGAAGTCCTCGGCGCGGCGCTCGACATCGTCGGCCCATACGCTGACCAGGTCGATGTTCTGTCCGTCGGCCAGTCCGAGTTCGGCCACGTCGTCCGGGTTGACCAGCACCACCCGGCGGCTTCCGTGGATGCCCCGGTAACGGTCGTCGGACGTGTAGGGGACGGTGTTCCACTGGTCGTGGGAGCGCAGGGTCTGCAGCAGGAGGTGCCCCTCGGGCGCCCGCAGCACCTCACAGGCGTTGCGGGTGAACAGTGCCCTGCCGACGGCGTTGCAGTACACGCCCTCGTTGACCGGATTCGTCAGCGGGATACCACCGGGACGACTCACGCGCCGGTTGTAGTCGTGCAGCCCCGGGACGACGCGGGAGATGCGGTCGCGGATCGCGCCGTAGTCGGCCTCGAACCGCTCCCAGGGGATGTCGGGCGTCCCACCGAGGGTGCGGCGGGCGAGCCGGCTCAGGATGGCGACCTCGCTCAGCAGCAGCGGGGAGGCAGGCCGCAGCCGGCCGCGGGAGGTGTGCACCTCGCTCATCGAGTTCTCCACGGTCACGAACTGCTCCCCACTCGCCTGCACGTCCCGCTCGGTGCGGCCCAGGGTGGGCAGGATGAGAGCGGTCTCGCCGCACACGGTGTGGGACCGGTTGAGTTTGGTGGAGATGTGGGCGGTCAGGCGGCAGGTGCGCACCGCGCTCTCGGTGACCGTGCTGTCGGGAGCGGCCCGGACGAAGTTTCCCGCCAGGCCGAGGAAGAACTTGACGCGGCCCTCGCGCATCGCCTTGATGGCGTTCACCGAGTCCAGTCCGTGGGCGCGTGGCGGGTCGAAGCCGAACTCCCGCTGCAGTGCGTCGAGGAAGGTGTCGGGCATCCGCTCCCAGATGCCCATCGTGCGGTCGCCCTGCACGTTGCTGTGCCCGCGCACCGGGCAGGCGCCGGTGCCGGCCCTGCCCACGTTCCCGCGCAGCAGCAGGAAGTTGACGAACTCGCGGATGGTGGGAACGGCGTGCTTGTGCTGGGTGATGCCCATGGCCCAGCAGACGATGACGCGTTCGCTGTGCAGCACCTCGTCGCGGACCTGCTCCATCTCCTCGCGGGTCAGGCCGGTGGCGGCGAGGACGTCGTCCCAGTCGACGCCGCGGATGTGCTCGGCGAACTCCTCGAAGCCGGCGGTGTCGGTGCGGATGAAGTCATGGTCCAGCACCTCGCCCGGCCGGGCGTCCTCAGCCTCCAGCAGCAGCCGGTTGATCCCCTGGAACAGGGCCTGGTCGCCGCCTGTGCGGATGTGCAGGAACCGGTCGGCGATCTGGGTGCCGTGCCCGATCACTCCGCGGGGCTTCTGCGGGTTCCTGAACCGTCGCAGCCCGGCCTCCGGCAGCGGGTTGACCGCGATGATACGGGCGCCGTTCAGTTTGGCCTGCTCCAGCGCGGACAGCTGTCGCGGGTGGTTGGACCCGGGGTTCTGCCCCACCAGGAAGATCAGGTCGGCGTGGTGCAGGTCATGGAGGCTGACCGTGCCCTTGCCCGTGCCCAGCGTCTCGTGCAGCGCGTAGCCACTGGACTCATGGCACATGTTGCTGCAGTCGGGCAGGTTGTTGGTGCCCAGTGCCCGGGCGAACAGTTGCAGCACGAACGCGGCCTCGTTGCTGGCGCGGCCCGACGTGTAGAAGACGGCCTCGTTCGGGGAATCGAGTGAGGCCAGCTCTTCGGCCATCAGCCCGAAGGCGTCGTTCCAGCTGATCGGCTCGTAGGAGTCCGAACCGGGCCGCTTGACCATCGGCTCGGTCAGCCGGCCTTGCTGGTTGAGCCACGCATCGGACCGTCCGGCGAGCTCGGAGACCGGGTACGTGCGGAAGAAGTCGGCGGTGACGCGCCGCGTCGTCGCCTCGTCGTTGATGTGCTTCGCGCCGTTCTCGCAGTACTCGTTGCGGTGCCGGTGCCCCGGGGCGGGATCCGCCCACGCACAGCCGGGGCAGTCGATGCCGTCCACCTGGTTCATGGTCAGCAGCGTCTGCCCCGCTCGCCGGACGGACGTCTCCTCCAAGGAGTAGTCCAGCCCGTGCACCACCGCGGACACGCCCGCGGCCCACTCCTTGGGCGGTGTCACGGTCAGAGCCTCGTTCGGCTCCTCGCCGGGCGCCTTCTTCATCGGATCGCCTCTCGCTCACGCTGTTCCGGAAGGATCAGCCGACGGGCCAGCTGGGCACCCCGCTCACCTGCCGTTCCGGCTGCGCACGCCGAAGGCGGCCGTTGCGGATGGTGCCCCTCCAGGCCCCGCTCTCCTCCCCCAGCCCCTCGATGTACTCCTTGAAGCGCCGCAGCTCTCCGCGCACGACGCGACCCGTCCGCCTCGGGCCACCGGTGAGCAGGCCGACGGCGCCGCGCGGCGCCACGTCCATCCGTACGGTGACCGCCGTGCCGCCTTCCGCCGTGGGCTTGAACCGCACCTCACCGCGGTGGCCGCGATGCTGACCGAGACTGCGCCAGACCAGGTGGGAGTCGGGCTCCTGCTCCACGATCTCGACCTCGAACTCGCCGCGCAGGGGGCCCACAGCGATGGTCCACGAGGTGAAAACCGGCTTGATCTGGTCGACCTTCTTCACCGTGGACATGAACCTGGGGAAGCTCTTGAACTGCGTCCACTGGTTGTACGCGGTGCGCACCGGGACCGCGACCTCGATCGTTTCCTCAACTCTGTGCATGGCCCACCCCTCGTCAGGCGCCACCACCCCAGTCTCCCCGCACTTCCGGCGACCCGCCACGCGGCATGTGCCGCACGGTCCGTCGCTTCGGCGGGGAAACCGACTACCCGCCTCAGCGGCCCGCAACCCGGGAGAAGCCGAGCCGACAGGCGAGAGCACCGGGGGCCGATGCCGAGCCGCCCCGGGTGTTACCGCATCCCGTCGTCTGCCAAGCAGCATCACCATCGAGCAGGCGGCGAGCCTGACGCTCGGCCTCTGCCGGACGTGATCCGCCGCCGCCTCCTCCACCAGGTCCTCCGTCAGGCATCGATCGGCGGGGAGACCCGGCGCCACAACCACTGCTCGTGGTCGATGCCCCCAAGCGTGTGCGGACGGGAGCGGACCAGGTCCGCGGTGTACGTGTCCACGTCCGGCCCCAGCAGCGGACCCCGCTCCCCCGTGCCGGCGCAGCTTGTGCGCCGGCTCGTGGGCGTCCTCGGTACGGCGGCCGATCTCGAGCAGCAGCACCCGTACCCCGGCCGTCAACGCCGCACACCACCAGGTCCGCCCGCTGCACGTAACCGTTGCCAGGCCGGTGGAAAGCCTCCGCCTCGAAGCCGAGCCGGTGCCCGACCCCGGCTCGGTGCAGTCCGGCGGCCGTCGAGGTGACCGCCGCGGCGTGGTCGTCGTATCCGCCAGCGAGCAGCTCGCCGGTGTCCGGGGCGTGGGCGGGGCGGCCGGAGGCGAACCGATGTCCTCCGAGAAGCTGTCGCGGCGCACTGCCTCCGTGCTACGACCCCGCCTTGCCCGTGATCACGGGTCAACGACGGCGGCCGGTGGCCAGTTCGCGACGTCCACCGTGCTGGTGCCCGGAGGGAACCGGACGGAGCGCGCCGCCATCCTCACCTACGAGTCCACGGGAGGGTTCGAGCGAGTGAGTACAGACGCGGACGTCATCAGGCCGCTTCCCGAGGTGCTTCGGGAGCATGCCCGGCGGCTCGGGGAGAAGGTCGCCTTCGAGGACCGCCGTACGCGGGTGACCTACCGGGACCTGGAGCGCAGGACCGAGCGGCTGGCCGGCCACTTGGCGGGGGCAGGTCTGGCGCGGGGTGAGCGGGTGGCCATCCTGCTCGGCAACCGTGTGGAGGCGGTCGAGAGCCTGCTCGCCGTCACCCGGGCGAGCGGGGTGGGCGTACCGCTGGATCCCGGGAGCACGTGGGCGGAGCTGGACCGCCTGCTGGACGACTGCGGTGCGCGCGTGCTCATCACCGATGAGGCCCGGCTGCGGCGTCGGCAGGGACTGCTGTCCCGCCCCGGGCTGATCGTGGTGGCGGCCGCGGGCGGTGAGGAGGACGCGGCCGTTCCGTCGTCCGGGGACTCCGGCCCGCCCGCGGACGGGGCCGGGGCGACGAGCGACGTCCTGCGGTACGAGGTGCTGGCGGGTACGGACGGAGGGACGCCCGCCCGGGACGATCTCGGGCTGGACGAGGTGGCCTGGCTGCTCTACACCTCCGGGTCCTCCGGCAGCCCCAAGGGGGTCCTGTCCACTCAGCGCAACCGCCTGGCGCCGGTCGCGGCGGGCCTCGTCGGCGTCCTCGGCCTGTCGGAACGGGACCGGGTGCTGTGGCCGTTACCCCTCCACCACGCCATGAGCCAGGTGGTCTGCGTCCTCGGAGTGACCGCGACCGGGGCGAGCGCCATGCTCCCGCCCCGGTTCTCGGTGGCGGAGGTGCTCGGCGAACTGCGCCGTACGGACGCCCCCTACACCCTCCTCGGCGGGGTACCGACGACGTACTCGGCCCTGCTCGACGCTGTCCGGAGCGAGGAGGGCGAGACGGACGACCGCCGGCTCGGGACGCCCGCGCTGCGGGGCTGCGTCAGCGGGGGCGCCTCGGCGGGGCCCGAGTTCCGCAGGTCCTTCGAGGCGATCTGCCGCACCCCCTACCTCGAGCACTACGGCAGCACCGAGGCGGGCCCGGTCACCATGGCGGCGCCGGGCGACACCCCGGCGGCCGGGTCGTGCGGCCGGGTGCTGCCCGGCACCCGGGTCCGGGTCGGCGCAGGCGCGGACGGAGAGGACTCCGGCGAGGGCGAGTTGTGGGTGAGCGGGCCCGGGGTCATGGCCGGCTACCACGGCAGGCCGGAGGCCACCGCCGAGGTACTGCGCGACGGCTGGTTCCGCACCGGGGACCTGGCGAGGATCGAGGCCTCCGGTGAACTCGTGATCACCGGCCGGACGAGTGAGCTGATCCTCCGGGGTGGGGCGAACGTCCACCCGTCGGAGGTGGAGGAGGTGCTGCGGCGGCTGCCCGGTGTGGCGGACGCCGCCGTGGCGGGCCGCCCGCACCCCGTCTTCGGCGAGGTACCGGTCGGTTATCTGGTCCCCCGGCCGGGCGGCGGTGTGCTGGACCGGGGAGCGATCCTGGCCGCCTGTCGTGCGGAACTGTCCGCTGTCAAGGTGCCCGCCGAGCTGTACGAGGTGGAGGCCATCCCCCGTACCGCCTCCGGGAAGATCCGGCGGCACGCCCTCACCGACCGGCCCGCGCGGACCCTGGGCACCGGGGCGGCCGGGGAGCCGACGGCGGACCTGCTGGCCCTGGTGCGCAGCGAGGCTGCGGCCGTGCTCGGGCGCACGGCGGAGGCGGTGGAACCCGAAACGGCGCTCCGTGATCTGGGCATGGACTCGCTGGCGGCGACCACGCTGCGGGAGCGGTTGTCGGCTGCGACCGGCCTGTCGCTCTCCGAGGCCGTCGCCTTCGACTTCCCCACGGCCGCCGCGCTCGCCGCCCACCTTCGTTCGCGGAGCGCCGCCGCGCCGTCCGACGCCGGGACCGCGCACCGGGGCGTGGCCCGGTCGGACGACGACCCTGTGGTGATCGTGGGGATGGCCTGCCGTTATCCCGGCGGCGTGAGCTCCCCCGAGGAGTTGTGGCACCTGGTGGCCGACGGGACGGACGCCATCGGTCCGTTCCCCACGGACCGGGGCTGGGACACGGAGGCACTGTACGACCCGGACCCCGGGCGGCCCGGGCGGACGTATGTGCGCGAGGGCGGCTTCCTGGCCGGTGTGGACCGCTTCGACCCCGGCTTCTTCGGCATCTCGCCCCGCGAGGCTTTGGCCATGGACCCGCAGCACCGGCTGCTGCTCGAGGTGGCGTGGGAGGCGTTCGAGCGCGCGGGGCTCGTTCCGCGCACGCTGCGCGGCTCATCGACCGGGGTGTACGTCGGGCTGATGTACAGCGACTACGCCGGCCGCCTCACCGAGACGCCCGAGCATGTCGAGGGCTACCTCGGCATCGGCAACGCCGGAAGCGTCGCCTCCGGCCGCATCGCCTACACCTTCGGTCTGGAGGGCCCGGCCATCACGGTGGACACGGCCTGCTCCTCGTCCCTGGTGGCCCTGCACCTGGCAGCCCAGGCGCTGCGCCGCGGCGAGTGCTCCTTCGCGCTGGCCGGCGGGGTCACGGTGATGTCGGGGCCCTTGTCGTTCGTGGAGTTCAGCCGGCAGGGGGCGCTGTCCCCGGACGGCCGCTGCAAGGCGTTCGGCGCGTCCGCCGACGGCACGGGGTGGGCCGAGGGCGCCGGCATGCTGCTGCTGAGCCGGTTGTCCGAAGCACGCCGCGCCGGGCTTCCGGTGCTGGCCGTGGTGCGCGGTTCGGCGGTGAACCAGGACGGGGCGAGCAACGGACTGACGGCACCGCACGGCCCGGCTCAGCAGCGGGTGATCCTCCAGGCCCTCGCGGACGCGGGGCTCGCCCCCGGGGACATCGACGCGGTGGAGGCGCACGGCACCGGTACCCGGCTGGGCGACGTCATCGAGGCGGAGGCGTTCCTGGCGACGTACGGGCGGGAGGAACGGGAGCGTCCGCTGTGGCTGGGCTCGGTGAAGTCGAACATCGGTCACACGCAGGCCGCCGCCGGGGTGGCGGGCGTGATCAAGACGGTTCAGGCGATGGCACACGGCCTGCTGCCGCGTACGCTGCACGCCGACGAACCGACCGGCCGGGTCGACTGGTCGTCGGGACGGCTGGCGCTGCTGAACCGGGCGGTGCAATGGCCGAGGACGGACCGCCCGCGCCGGGCGGGGGTGTCCTCCTTCGGCATCAGCGGCACCAACGCCCATGTGGTGCTCGAAGAGGCACCGGCGGACCGGGACACCCCGCCGCCGGCCACCGGGGCGGACGACGGGGCCGGGAACGGTCGCGTCGACGGCGGGGCGGCACCGGTGTCCGTGGCTGTTCCGGTGTCGGCGAGGAGCGGGCCGGGACTGCGGGCGCAGGCGCGGCGGTTGTACGACCGGGTGGCCGCCGACCCGGACGCGGCCCCGGTGGACATCGGGTACTCGCTGGCCACCACCCGGGCGGTCTTCGAGCACCGAGCCGTGGTCGTGGCCCGGGACCGGGCGGAACTGCTCACCTCCCTGCGGGCGGTGGCGGAGGGCTCACGCCTGCCCGGGGTACGGACGGGCACGTCCCGCCGCCAGGGCCCGCTGGCTCTCCTCTTCACCGGCCAGGGCAGCCAACGCGTCGGCATGGGACGTGAGTTGTACGAGTCCCGGGGACTGCATCCGGGCTTCGCCCGGTCGTTCGACGAGAGCTGCTCCCTGCTCGACCCGCTGCTGCCGGTGCCGCTGCGGGACGTCGTGTTCGCCGGCCCGGACACCGGGACGGGCGCGCTCCTGCACACGACCCGGTTCGCGCAGCCGGCGCTCTTCGCCCTGGAGACGGCACTGTTCCGGCTGCTCGAGGAGTGGGGCGTACGCCCGGATCTGGTGGCCGGGCACTCGGTGGGCGAGGTGACCGCGGCGCATGTCGCCGGAGTGCTGTCCCTCGCGGACGCCTGCACCCTGGTGGCGGCCCGGGGCCGGCTGATGGACGCGCTGCCCCCGGGCGGTGCGATGGCCGCCGTGGCCGCTGGTGCGGACGAGGTGGCCGCCCATCTGGCGGAGACGGGGCGTCCGGTGGAGATCGCCGCCGTCAACGGGCCCGCCTCGGTGGTCGTCTCCGGGGACGAGGCGGCGGTGGAGAAGACCGTCGCGTACTTCCGGGAGCGGGGCCGGTCCACGACACCGCTGCGGGTGAGCCACGCCTTCCACTCCGCGCGGATGGAACCCGTGCTGGCCGACTTCGCGGAGGTCGTGCGGGGCCTCTCCTTCACCACGCCGCGAATTCCCCTGGTCACCGCCGTATCGGGCCGGGCAGCCGGCGACGAGGAGCTGAGCTCACCGGAGTTCTGGGTGGACCACGTCCGCCGCCCGGTCCGCTTCGCCGAATCGGTGGCGCACCTCCGGGACCGGGGCGTGGCGCACTACGTCGAGCTGGGCCCGGACGCGGTGCTCACCGGCCTGGTCCGCGGTTGCCTCACCGTGCCCGGACCGGCTCCGGCCAACCCGGGCGGGGACGGAGCGCCCGGCGGCGCGCCAACCCCGGCGCCGCTGGTCCTGCCGACCCTGCGCGGGGCGCGGCCGGAGGCGGACGCCCTGCTCGACACGGTGGCCGCGCTGCACACCCATGGCGTGCCCGTGGACTGGCGGGCCGTCTTCGCCGGGCGCGGCGGGCGGCGCGTCACCCTGCCCACGTACGCCTTCCAGCGCCGCCGGTACTGGCTCGACGCCACCCCACGGCACCGGTCCGCTCCCCCACCGGACGCGTCGGCCCATCCGTTCCTGTCGTCCCGCACCCCGACGGCCGACGACGACGGGCTGCTGCTGAGCGGGCTGCTCTCGGTGCACGACCAGCCCTGGCTGGCCGGCCATGTGGTGGCGGGAGCGGTGCTGCTGCCGGGGGCCGCGTTCGTGGAGATGGCCTTGCACGCCGGTGCGTCGGCCGGTGCGCCCGTCCTGGACGAACTCGCCCTGACCGCACCGCTGTCGCTGCCTGCGGACGGCACGGTCGAGCTGCAGGTGAAGGTGTCCGGGCCGGACGGCGCGGGACGGCGGGCCGTGGTCTTCCACGCCCGGCCGTACACGCCGGCCGGTGACCGGCCCTGGCAGCGGCACGCCTCCGGGACGCTCGTGCCGGAGCCGCAGCCGGCGGACCGCGGAGCGGCTGCCGCCGGGGCCGGCAGCGGGCCCTGGCCGCCGCCGGGCGCGGTACCGCTGCACGCCGGCCGACCGGACGCCGATCCGTACGAGCGGCTGGCCGGAAGCGGGCTGAGCTACGGCCCCGCCTTCCGTGGTCTGCGCGCGGCCTGGAGACTCGGGGCCGAGCTGTACGCCGAGGTCGCGCTGCCCGAGGCCGCGGGGGCCGCGCTCCCGCACGCCGGCGGCCCGGAGTTCATGCTCCATCCCGCACTGCTGGACGCGGCGCTGCACGCCCTGGCGCTCGACGGCAGCGCCTCGGAACCTGACGGGACGGGCGGCGGTGGGGTGTCCCTGCCGTTCGCCTTCGGCGGGGTGCGGCTGCACAGGGCCGGCGCGCGGCGGCTGCGGGTGAGGATCACGCCGGGGCCGGACGGGCGGGCCGGGGTGGAGCTGACGGACGCGTCGGGCACGCCGGTGGCGGCGGTCCGTTCTCTGGCGCTCCGGTCCCTTCCGCGTACCGGACCGGGACCGGCTGCTGCGGTCACCGGGGGGCTCCACCGGATGGACTGGGTTTCGCTGCCCGAGCCGCCCGTACCCGCGGCGGTGCCCTCGTGGGGCGTTCTGGGAGCGGCCCGCACACCGCTGGTGGACGTGCTCGCGCCCCGGGGCTCCGGCGTTCCGGTGTACTCCGGTCCGGAGGCGGGCGACGCGGCCCCGGCCGTCCTCGTCGCACCGTGCCCGCCACCACCGGAGACGACCGGTGACACGCGGGACCCGGCGGCGGAGACCCGGTGGGCGGCGGGCTGGGCACTGAAGCTGGTACAGGAGTGGCTCGCCGAACCGCGTCCGGCGGACTCCCGTCTCGTCCTCGTCACCTCCGGCGCCGTCGCCCCGGACAACGACGGTCGGGCCGGTGGCGGTTCGGTGGACGGCGGCACCGGTTCAGGAGACTCCGGCGCACCCGGCGCAAACACGTCCGTACCGGCCCACGCGCCGGTATGGGGGCTGGTCCGCTCGGCCCTGCGGGAGAATCCGGGCCGTTTCTCCCTGGTCGACATGGACGGTCATCCCGACTCCTGGCGGCTCCTCCCCGACCTGCTGGCCGCCGCGGCGCCGGAGATCGCCGTGCGACGGGGAACGGCGTACGTACCGAAGCTGGTACGGGTGACCGGGACGACGGAGGAGCAACGGCCCCGGAGGCGGCTGGGTCCGGAGGGCACCGTCCTGGTCACCGGCGGCACCGGTTCCCTGGGCATGCTCGTGGCACGGCACCTGGTCGCCGCCCATGGCGTCCGGCATCTGCTGCTCGTCGGCCGACGCGGACCGGACGCACCGGGGGTGAAGGAACTCGTCGCGGAACTGGGCGAGTCGGGCGCCGAAGTGACGGTCCGGGCGTGCGACGTCGCGGACCGGTCGGCGCTCGCCGCCCTGCTCGATTCGGTGCCGGCGGCCCATCCGCTGACCGGCGTGGTGCACGCCGCGGGGGTGCTGGACGACGGCATCGTCCCGGCGCTCACCGCCGGTCGTCTGGAGCGGGTGCTGCGGCCCAAGGCGGACGCCGCCCTCGCCCTGCACGAGCTGACCCGGGGGTGCGACCTGTCCGTCTTCGCGCTGTTCTCCTCGGTGGCGGGTGCGTTCGGCTCCGCCGGCCAGGCCAACTACGCGGCTGCCAACTGCGTGCTGGACGCGCTGGCACAGCACCGCAGGCGGCTCGGTCTGCCCGGTACGTCGATCGTCTGGGGTCCCTGGCGGCAGAACGGGGGCATGATGGCGCACCTCAGCGAGGCGGACCTGCGGCGGATGGCCCGCTCCGGGTTCGGCCCGTTGGAGGGGGACGAGGGCCTGGCCCTGTTCGACTCCGCCGTGGCGGGTGACGACCCGGTGGTGGTGGCGGCCCGCCTCGATCCGGGCGCCCCCAGCGGTGGCGATCCGGCGGTGGACCGGTCCCGGGCGCCCGTTTCCGCCGGGGCGGGCGCGGGCGGCGGGCGCGGGGCTCCGCTCGGCCGACGGCTGGCGGCCGCTTCCCCGGGTGAGCGGGTCGGGTTGCTGCTCACGGAGGTACGGGCCCTGGCCGCCTCGGTACTGGGTCACCCGGAGGGGGCGGGCGCGATCGACGGGGACGATCTGCTGGCAGACCTGGGGCTCGACTCCCTGGCCGCGGTCGATCTGCGCAACCTGCTCATGACGTCGACGGGGCTGGCGCTGCCGGCCACGCTGCTGTTGGACTTCCCGACCCCGCGAGCGGTCGCCGCCGAGCTGGCGGAACGGTATGCCCGGGAGGCGATTGCTCCCGGCGCCCCCGGAGGGTCGGCTGCCGTCGGCCGTCCGGACGGCTCCGGCCGTCCGGCGGACGACGGTGCTTCCGGCGGCCCCGGGGCGGCCGGCCGGCCGGAAGCCCCGGTGCGGGTGGCGGGCGGCCCGGACGCCGCAGCTGCTTCGGACGCCTCCCTGGGGGCGCTCTTCCGTACCGCCTGCGACCGCGGGCGGACGTGGGACGGCATGGCGCTGCTCACCATCGCCGCGCGCCTCCGCCCGGTCTTCGACAGGGCCGGCGCGTCCCGCGCGGCACTCGACCCCGTCGCGCTCGCACCGGGCGGCGCGGGGCCCCGGCTGGTCTGCTTCCCCGCCCTCAGCGTGCCCTCGGGGCCCCAGGAGTACGCGCGCTTCGGCGTCGGGCTGCGGGGTCTGCGGCCGGTGTCGGCGGTGCGGCACCCGGGGTTCGCGGCCGGGGAGACGCTGCCGGCCACTCTGGACGCCCTCGTCACCGCTCAGGCCGCCGCCGTCCGCGCGGTCGCGGGTGACGGACCGGTGGTCCTGCTGGGCCGCTCGGCCGGTGGCTGGGTCGCCCAGGCCGTGGCCGAGCGACTGGAGGCCGAAGGCTCCGCCCCGCTCGCCGTCGTCCTGGTGGACACCTATCCGAGCAGTGACGACCGTGGGCAGGCCCTCTCCGCGATGACGTCGGACATGCTGCGGCGGGCCGCGGAGTTCTCCTCGGCCGACCCGGACCGGCTCACCGCCATGGCCGGGTACTTCGAGCTGTTCACCGGCTGGGAGCCCTCACCACTCCACTCCCCCACCCTCTTCGTACGGGCCCGGGACCCGCTGCCCGGCACGGAGCCCGCCCCGGTGTGGAGCCTGCCGCATGCCGAAGTGACCGTGCCCGGTGACCACTTCACCGTGCTGGAGGAGCACGCCCGTTCCACCGCGCTCGCCGTCCACCACTGGCTGGCCGATCCTGACCGACGCCACCCCGGTGCCCGGCACCGGCCGGAGGGTCCCGACGCCCCAGGGCACGGTGACCCCGGTCCGTCCGAGGAATCGTCGCCGCTCAGGCCGAGGAGGGGGACGTCAGCTCCGTAGGGGACGACGTACGACTCGTTGACGTCCCGGATGGTCAGCTGATACTCCTCGGGCCGGACGTGGACGATGCCCCAAGGGGTGCTCGGAGCGGCCGCCGATCTTGCAGCGTGCGAGGAGAACCGCGGCCTCCAGCTGCGGCTGCTCCGGGTGACGGGCCGCGGGGACAGGGAGCGCTCGGCCGCCTTCTCCGAGGAGCGTGCGGAGGGGCCCGGTGGGACTCGCCGGTGCTGCGGCGGCGGCCTTCGGCGAGGGCCGGGGCCGCCTGAGGGGGCATGATCGCCTTCCGTGCCGGACCGGCCCCCGGCGGTGAGCGCCGCGTGAAGTGGTCCTGTCGGTGTGGTGCGAGCGGTGTGACGTCTGGCCGGTCCTCGGCGAAGGGGCTGCGGGACTCCTTCCGTCGCGGGGCCGGGCGTTCAGGTTGTCCGGGCAGATGACGTCGGGAGCCCGGCGTCCAGTCAAGGAGGGGCAACGGCCGTTGCCCCGTCCGGTCACGAGGTACGCCCCACCCGCGCCACGCCGCCCGGTGGCGGCCCCACCTCCGCCTTCGCGGCGACTTGCCACGCACAGGCCGCACGGTGACGGGCCGCGTCCGATTCGCGCGGCCGCCCGCACGAGCAAGCGGTCAGCCGATGCTCTTCGGGGGAGCGCCGACATGGGGCGGGTGATCGGAGCCGGCAGCTCCGGTTCCGCGTCCTCGACGAAACGCGCCGGTCTGGGTCTGGGCTCCTCGGCGTGCCGTCCGCGGCCAGGCACCGGGCGCCCCTGCGCTGGCCTCAGGAGCCGACAAGCTCGTCGAGCAGAGCAAAGACCAGAGCGTCGAACGTGTGCGAGGCATCGCTGTATGTGTTCACCATCATCACCACCGCCGTTCCACTCTCCCGGTCAAACGCCGCACAGGTGCTGAAACCGTAGGTGCCGCCGTTGTGCCAGGTCACCGTCCGGTCGTCGGACAGCGTGCCGAAGTGCCAGCCAAGTCCCAGCCGCAGGCCGGTGGCGGGGTCGGTGAAGTGGTGTCGCTGCGTCAGCTCGATCGCTTCCCGCAGCGGCGAGCGCTCCGGACGCAGCTGGGCAGCCAGGTACCGGAGCATGTCGTCGGCGGTGCTGTACATCGAGGTGCCCGCCCCGCTGAGGACGCGGTCGCGCCAGTCGGGAACGGCCTCACCGGCCATATGGCCCACGGCTTTTCGGGACGCCATGTCCGGCCGCAGGGTCGTGGTCGTGTCTGACAGGCCCAACGGTGCGGCCACCCGGCGCCGCAGCATCGCGTCCACGCCGTCGAAGGCCAGCGCCTGGCCGAGCAGCCCGAAGCCCAGGTTGGAGTATGCGTAGGCGCTGCCCGGCTCGTTGGCCAGAGGGGTCTGGGGCAGACCGGTGGCCAGGTCCTCCAGCGTGTAGTGCGCGTACGGGTTCTGCGGGTCCGCCTCGGTCAGAAGGTTGGCGGGGAGGCTGGGCAGGCCGGAGGAGTGGGTCGCCAGGTCGCGCAGGGTGATCGGGCGGGTCTCCCCGCGTGGGACGGTGAACCCGGACGGCAGACTGAGCGGCGTGTCCAGGCGCACCGTACCCGCGCCCACCGCGCGCGCCAGCGCGGTGGCGGTGAGCGTCTTGCCGATCGAGCCGAGCTGGAACACCGTCCTGCCGTCGAGGGCGGGGCCGTCCTCGGCGGCACCGGCCACATACCGCCGGCCACCGCGGATGACCCCGAACACCGCGCTCGGGGCGCCGGCGGCCAGCGCGCGGTGGAGGTAGGGCCGCACCTGCGCGGCCAGACCGTCCCCGGTTGCCATGGCGTTGCCCGGTATCAGTGCCACACCGGCCGCGGTCGCCGCCGTGCCCAACAGACTGCGTCGATTCACCAATCACTCCTCACGTCGTCGGGGCAGGCGCCGGTACCACCGCGGACAGCAGCACGAGGAGCGGCACCACCCTGCCCGCAGGCACCTGGTAGTGGCCACGCCCCCCGGCATGGAGCCAGCCGGCGGCGGTGAGCTGCTTGAGGTGGTGATAGAGCTGCCCGGTGGTGTTCAGCCCGGCGGTCTCCTGCAACTCGGCTGCGGACCGGGTGCCGCGCAGCACCGCACGCAGCAGGGTGAGACGCACCGGGTGCCCCAGCGCGGCGTAGGGCGCGGCGTGATCCGACCAGTCCGCGTCGAGCAGGCCGCCGGTCTCCGCGCCCTGCTGCCACTCGTAGTGCTCCCCCGTGGGCAGGTCCAGGACGCCCGTGAACAGCACCTGCCCGTTCCCCGTCAGCCGCCGGCGCAGGCCCTTGAGCGCCCAGAACACCTCCTCAGGAGGCGTCTGCGGTGCCGCTTCCAACCGCGCGACCCGTTCCTCGAGCGCGGCGACCCGCTCGGACAGGGAATCCTCAGCCATGACCCGAGAGTACGGTATTACGGAATAACAGAGCAAGGCCTAGGGGAGGCCGTCTCGTGGTCCTCGTGATCGTCGGGCGCCGGCGATCGTCACCGTGATCACGGCCGGCGCGTCCTGCGCCGCCTTCACGGCGTGGCGTGGCGCCTGGTCGTCGTTGCGACAGCCGTGCAGAACGGCGGGCCTGATGGAGGAGGTCTCGGGGGCGCCTTCGCGGTGGAGGAAGGCGCCCAGGAGGTCGCCGACGGGGTGGTCGGCCTCGTGGGGGTGGCGCAGGGGAAACGGTCGACGCGGGCGGCCCGGACCCCGGTTTCACTGGCAACTCCGCGCTGCGGAGTGGGGTCTCCTGTCCGCGGTCCGCGCAGCGGGCCTGGCGGCCGGACCCATGGCGGGCCTCGACCGGGCCGGCGTGGGCGCGGAGTTCTTCTCCGGGACCAGCCGGCGCTCGCATCTGGTGGTCAACATCGGTCACGCCGGTGCCGGTCCGTGGTTTCGCGGCTGCCCCGCGTCCCCGTCGAGGACGCCATCGTCTACGCCTGAGGACACTGCCGACGCCTCGTAGGTGGGAGACGCCATGCCGTGGGCGCCGGTGCTCTTGTGAGTACCGGCGCCCACGGTCCACCGAGGTACCTCCTGGCGGACTGCGAGCCGCAAGAGGTCGAGCAGGTGACGACCGGATCGGCGAACCGTGGGCGGTCCACGTGTCGTGCGATTCCATGGATGCCCCGGGCCTTCCCCCGCCACCCCCTACCCGATTGTCGGACTCGGGATCCCTCGGGCGAGCGAGTTCCTCACACTGGTGGACCGCCACCCGAACGGCTGCTGGGCCTCGGCGCCACCTTTGTCGCCGATCACCGGAATCCCGATGGCTCTGGCTGGGCGGTCCTCGCAGATCCCGAAGGCAACGAGTTCTGCGTTCTGCGCAGCGAGTCCGACCGAGCCGCCATGACTTCCTGACGCTTGGGCGGCCATCCTGGCCGGGTTCGCATGAGGGATGGTCGGGTCCCACCCTTCTTCCCCCCGTCCACCATCCGCACGCCCAGCGATGACTGCGAGTCGCGGACCGCACCCAGTGGGAGCTGGAACTCCAGGACGACGGCCGGTCCTGGCTGGTGTGTAACGAGAAGAACGCGACGCTGTGCCTCCAGCCGGAGTCCACCGCGATGACGAACGTCCGGGTGTTGCCGAAGCGCTGCACCGGTGACCGGAACCAGACATGGCAGATCATCGCTGAGCAGACCGACCACACCGACGCGGGCCGCACCGGCTGGTGGAGCCTACGCCCAACGCCAGAACCCCGGGCTGGCCGGCGCGCCTTGCCGGTCGGCGGCAGCTACAGCGAGATCAGGCTATTCCGGGCCTCCAACAGCGCCGACCGCCTCTGGCACCACCAGCCGGCCGCGCAGTTGGTAACACCCGGGCGCGGAACCTGAGCGGGGCTCCTTCTCCGACCGAACCGTTCGGAGAAGGAGCACGTGGATTTCCACGGGCACGTGTCCGAGGACGGGTCTCCTGCCGGTCGAACACGACCCGCTCGCCGATCGGCAGGACGCATTCCCTCACCATGCGGTCCACGAACCAGGGGCTCGGTGCGTGGGCCACATCCGTCGGCGATCACCCGTAGAGCGAGCGGGCACCCGGGCTGTTGCCCACGAAGCGCTGACCCGCGGCAATCTCCTCGCCGACCACCGACCAGACAGTCTCGTCGTTGCGGAAGGGGAGCGGGTCGATGCTGCTCGTCTCCTGACGGATACGCTCGACCTCGCGCTCCAGGCGCTCGAAGTCTGCTTCCTCGTCACCGCTGAAGGTGAACTCCTCGAGCAGGCGCTGGAACCGGAGGGTGACCCGGACGAGGGAGGAGACGTCCATGTGGAGTTCCCGCACGGTCTCCTCGTCGGCGTCGAAGGCGTGCACCTTGCCGGAACCGGGGTCGAGGGCAAGATGGACGTTGAGCAGCCAGCCGATGACGGGCCACTCACCCGCTTCTTCCGAGGCGTCCCCGAAGTCCTCCGCGCCGACGGCGTCCTGGACGAGGGGCAGCCGGCCGGAGTCCTCGTCGGGCTCACGCAGCCAGAGCGTCCCGGTGGGGACACCGACGGTGTGCAGGAGGCGGGCGCCCTCGGTGTCCGCGGCGGTGGCCGGGAAGGCGGTGGCGGGCAGGGTCGCGAGCCGGTCCTCGCCGAAGATGTCGACGAGTTGGCTGCGGGTGACGTCGAAAAGCACTGACGGAACTCCGAACTCAGTGGCGGTACAGGCGCCGTGGGACTCTTCCCCTGGCGCAGTACCAGTACCAGTTCAACTCCGCCCCTGCACCTCCACGTCATGATCCCCTCCCCCACCCCGGCGGGCGACGGGGTCGGCCGTGGGCGGGCTGTTCTGTGACGGGACGCCCGCGTTCCAGGGCGCGGGCGTCGGGGGCGGAGGCGAATGCCCTCATCGCCGTCGGCTGGTATGAGGCCCGCCTCGGCGAGTATGGGCAGGCCTTCAAGTCGGCTGTGACGACCGACTGGCCAGCCGGCCGAATGTCGTCGACGCCGGCCGGCCCGGATCACACCACCGCACCGCCGTAGCCGCTGAATCCTCCCTTGCCCGCGCAGTAGGTACGACTGCGACCCGTTGGCGCACTTCTCCCCGCCGAAGACGATGTCGCCGTTGTCGCACTCGGCCCAGGCGTGGAACTTCGTGCTCGGGGCGCCGGAGCACTGCGCCACGTAGGTGTTGTGGTCGGACCAGGACGTGCGGCAGGTGGCGGCCGCCGCTCCGGACTCGCCGGCCGGCGCGGCCTGGGCGGCAGGTACCGCTCCCAGGACGACTGCTGCCGCGAGGACGCTGCCCGCGGTGGTGTGACCAGGACGCATGGTGACTCCCGATCGACGCAGGCTCGTTCGTCGGGTTCCGGGGGTGCCCGGCCCGTCACGTACCACCAAGCCGGGGGCGGTTCAGGAAACCCTGGACGAATCCTGGGCGTCCGTGCGGCCCGCGGGATCTCCACCGGGGCGGTGGCCGCGAACTCGGTGGGGAGGAGCGTCTCGTGCTTGGGAAGTTCGCCTTCCAGGGCGCCGACGGTGGTGGTGTGGTTCTCACTGCGTACGACGAACAGTCCGGAGTTGCCGGTGGGCTCCGGGGCGGTGTCCGCCGAGGGCGGGGTTGCTCCGTGCCGGCGGGAGAGCGCGACCGTACCGATGAAGTGGCAGGACCGGTAGCCGCGAAGGCTGTGCGCGGAGTCAACTGGTGCCGCATCAGGCAACGTTCGCCCTGGGCAGTCTGCGACGATGGCTCCATGGACGAGGAAGCCATTCCCATTCTTCGCGTCGAGGACGCTGCGGCGGCGGTCGCGTGGTACGAGCGACTCGGCTTCGTGAAGCAGTGGGAACACCGCTTCGAACCGGGACTTCCCACGTTCGTCGAGGTCGCCCGGGGCGGAGTGCGGTTGTTCTTGTCCGAGCACAAGGGAGACGCCCGCCCCGGCACGTTGACCTACCTCCGCGTTCATGATGTCGAGGCCATCGCCTCGGAGTTCGGTGTGCCGGTGAAAAACGCTCCGTGGGCCCGTGAGATTGAGCTGCGCGATCCTGACGGCAACCGGCTCCGGATCGGCACGCCGACGGAATGACACTCGCCGGCGGCAGGAGGCTGTGCTGCAGCTCGGGTAACTCACCAGAGTGATTCAGCACGCATCCGACGAGTGCCTCGCCTCGACGACCTCCAAGATCTTCACGAGCTCTCATGTCGACGGAGAGCGGCTTGTCATGCCTGGGCAGGGCTTCAGGGGTGCGCTGTAGCGCCCCTAACACCAGCGACCCATGGTTGACTGGGAGGCCCATGAGGCTTCCAATAATTCCTTGAATCCGATCCGGCGATTCATCTGCCGGTCGCTGATCTGTCACCTTCTTCTGAATTCTTGATCTTCCTGGCGTGAGTGTGCAAATGTTTTGCCCATGACACCTCGGAGAGGTAAGTTCAGATTCACCGTGGCGGTAGGGCTCAGCGTCCTCACGCTCGCCACCGCCGGGACCCTGTCCTCCGCGTCGGCGGCGACGACCACCTGGAAGTACCAGAGCTACTACAACGGCGAATGTCTCGCTTCCAACGCGGGATACGCCCTGACGGAAACCTGCCAGCCGTATACAAATCAGCGCTGGCACTGGGGCTCAGAGTCGAATACGTGGCAAGGCCACACGATGAGGCGCCTGGTGAACGAGTACACCGGCGAGTGCCTCACCACCGACAACAAGTCCGAGCTGAACGCCGTCTGGATGAGCCCCTGCGGCGGTGGCCGCTCCGGGCAGTTCTGGACTGCCGACAACAAGCATATTCAGAACCAGAACGGAACCTTCCTCACTGCCAATGGAGACGGCAGTCTCACTACCGTCCGGGAAGGCAGCGATGCGAATGCTTTCCTTTGGTACGGGTGGACATAAAAGAGACTCCCTCTGTGACCGGATTGCACGGCTCCCATAAGAGCCGGGAATACTGCAGCGGTGGGACTTCTGCTCCGCTTCCAGTCCCACCGCTTCAAACGGTGCACGGAATTCTCCCGTACGCGGCTCGGCCATGAACCGTAGTGGCCTGTAGGGGCACCGGCTGCCTGAACTGTATCGGCGAGACCACGCCGGCGCCGGGGGGCGTCCGCCGCGCCTGTCGCGGCCGAGCCGGTTGCGGATCTCGTCGGCCCGCTCGGGGAGGGTATGGGCGATGCCTTTCTCCCGTAGCCAGGTGCGGATGGCCCGGGAGCTGTAGCCCTTGTCGGCCGTGACGCGCGAGGGCCTGGTCCGGGGCCGGCCGGGTCCGCTCCGGGTCACTCGGATGGCCCGCATGACGGCGGTGAACCGGGTGCAGTCGGGAGGTGCTGTGCCGCCTGGCCGACCAGGACAGCCGTCGCGACCCGGGTGAGACGGGCGGCCTGCTGGAACGCGTGCCCGTGATCGCCTGCGCATCCTGGAGCGCCTCCACACGCAGCAGGCCAGGCGGACCTTCGCACCGACCGCCGACCACCCGCGTCAGCAGCAGGCGCCCGGATGAGCGACGGCGCGCCGCCCCGCGCCGAGGGCAAGCAGCACGACGCGGAACACACCCCCCTTGCCCCAGCCCCGGCCGCGGCCCGGTGAACGCCCGCGACACCCGACCCGGCCGACGGCATCCGGACCGGGCACACACCCCTGGGGCCGCCCGAAGCCATCGCCCGGCTGGCGCCGGCTCCCTTCTCGCACGGGATTCGATGTCGGGGCAGGGCCCGTCGCACGTCGCGGTACCGAACCGGCGCAACCCGTACGTGACAAGGCGTCAGTCCACCCCGTGCCGGGCACGCGCCCGGGCTTGTTAGCCCATTCGCTGCCCTCCGGCGATTCCTCCGCCCTGTCGCTCCCCGCTCCCACGACCTGCGTGGATGTGCACGCGGGAGCAGTCACTGCACCTGCCCGAGTGAAGCACGCGTCGACGCCTCGTGTTGCGGAGGTGACGGAGGGTCGGTTGCCTCGTCAGTGGAGCACCACGGAGACACCGCGCAGACAGGCCGGACACTGCCCCATTGGAGGATTCCCTTGCGAAACACACACGTTGGCGCTGGTATGGGACTGGTCATCGGTGTCCTGGCTCTGCAGGCTCCGGCCGCTGCCGCCGCTGGTGACTCGGGTATCGACATCCACCCGTGGTCGGCCTCCCCGGGCTCTACTGTCACCGTCAGCACCACGGCCTGTGGCCGGGACGTGACCTACGGCAAGGGCGAGTCGGAGGCGGGCGGGAAGTTCCATCTCTTCAAAGGTGACGGCGAGGGGGTGCTCACCGGCCACTTCAAGGTCCCGGAAGGGAAGGAGTCCGGCACCGACACCGTCACCGTCAAGTGCCCACCACGGACCAAGGTCACGGACGTGTACGAGATCGCCGGCCGTCGGCCGAACGGTGCCGTCGAAGCCGGTTTCGGAGACACCAAGGACACGGACACGCAGCTTGTCCTGGGCAGCGCGCTGATCGCCGCAGCCGCCGGCGGGTGGCTGGTGAAGATGCGCCACCGCTCGAACAGCAGTCGGACCTGACCGCGCGGCTCCCGGCGCACCGGCCCCGGCGCATGCACCCCGGGGCACGAGGGAGACTTCTCACTCCGCTGCAAGCAAGAGGCTCATCCGCGATGGAACCCGGGCGCGAGACGAACGCTTCCCCACCCCCGTACACACCCTCGGCCAAGCATCTCACCATGGCACTCGCGGCCGGTGTCCTGCTGGTCATGGGGGCGATGCACGACGAGCAGCCACCGCAGCCGTCGACCGGCCAGACCTCCACCCCCGTCGGTCCCACGTCCAGCCGCACCGACTCAACCACACGCCCCGCCGCCCAGCCGCTGCCTTCCGCGGATCCGGTCTCGCTGCGGATCCCCGCCATCCGTGTGAACGCCCCCATCGCGGAGCTGGGCCTCGACGCAACGGGTGCGCTGGAGCCCCCGCCCGCCAACCCCAACCTCGCGGGCTGGTACAGCGAGGGCACGGCCCCCGGCTCGGCCGGGACAGCCGTCATCGCGGGGCATGTGGACATGCGGACCGGCAGCCCCGGCGTCTTCTACGACCTGGGTGCCCTGACCAGGGGCAACACGATCGAGATCCGCCGGGCGGACGGGCGCACGGTGGTGTTCACCGTCGATGCCGTGGAGGTCCACGACAAGGAAAGGTTTCCCAACGAGAAGGTCTACGGCAACTCCGACCTGCCCGAACTGCGGGTCATCACCTGCGGCGGCGGTTACGTCAGGAACGACGGATACCAGGGCAACGTCGTGGTCTACGCGACCCTCACCGCGGTCGAACAGCCGACTCACCACTCCCCGTCGGAGTAGCACGGCGTGCCGGTTCCGGTACGCGGAAAGGCTGAAGGCTCGTCGCGCCGGTGGTCCGTGACCGCGTTGGCTGTCAGCGGCAGGGTGGGTCGGGCTCCGGGCGCCTGCGCTGCCCCATGGGCGCGGCGCAAAAGGTCCCCACGGCCGTCACGCGGCACCGGGGAGACGGCGGCTTTTGCCGTCCGTCCGCTCCTTCGCGCCGGAGGTCTCCTGTACGACCTGGGCAGCCATGTGGGCCGAGTCGGTGGGGCACCGTCACCGCGCCCAACCCCGTGATGGCCCAAGACGCGGCCGCCAACTTCCCCCTTGCGCAGGCGGTCCGCCGTTCGTCCGCCGACGGCGGGACGGTCCGGCTGTAGCTCAGGTCACCGAACTCCCGGTCGAGCCCCGCCCGACCCGAGTCGGCTTGTAGTGCGTAGGTACCAGAACAAGTGAGTGCCTGGTCCGGGCGCACCAGGCGAAGAGGGCTTCGGGGGACGATGCCCGTCGGGGCGCCGGAGGCAAGTGTGGGGGGCGCGCGAGGCCTCGCGCATTCCTCTTGCCTCGTGGTGTCCGGAGTGATCAGCAGGTGACGACTTTCCTGTACCGGATCGCACGGTGGGCCTTCCGGCGGCCTTCCGGCGGCGCCGGCTCGTGGGAGGTCTGTGGCTGGGTGTCCTGGTGCCGGCCGGGGAGGAAGAGGACCTCTCCATGGTGAGGCACTGAGCAGGCGTGTCCCGGCCTCCGCGACCGGGCCCGACGCGGCGGTGCGGCGGCTCCCGGTCGGCCGGGACCGAGCCGGTCATGACGAACACGGGTGGTGTGGCCGGCGACCACGGGGCGCGTGATGGCGGGACGTGGCGATCACGGCGACGGCTGGTCGCCCGTTTCCTGGCCACACCTGAGGCCGTCCCGCCGCACCACTGTTCGCGCGGGGTGAGCGCGGCGAGCGTCAGCGGCACTGGGAGACGCCATCTCCGGGCCGGCCTCCACCGCTTTGACCTGTGTGTTCAGGCAGGTCGTCCACCGCCTCCCGGGCAAGAGAGCGAGGTGCGGGGCTGACGTGCCGATGATCACCCGGCGGAACGCGGTGAACTTCTCGCTGATCCCCCGGTCGCGTTCTTCGAGCTCCAAGCCCCGTTGTCGAAGTGTCGCGTGGCCATGATGGCCAGGGGTCCAGTCCGTCCTTCCTGGGTGTGGCTGTCTCGCCCACAGGTCCGGAAACGCGGCCGACCGGCCAGCGAGTCACGCCAAGTGCTTCCCGTGAATGATCTTTGTCGCGCCCCAGGGAGATAGGGTCTTGCGGTGTCCTTGGCCGTGAAGGAGGTTCCGGATGTCAGTGCAGGTGGTGCGGGACGGCGTGGTGCTGGCACTCAGCCACCGCAGCGGGCAGGGCAGGCCCCTGCTCTGCGTACCGGGAGTCATGGCCGATGCCGCTTCATGGCAGCCGGTGGTGGACGAGCTGTCGACGGATCAGCCCGTATACGTGCTGAACCGACGCGGCCGTCGGCCCAGTGGTCCGCTGGGTGACGCGTACTCGGTGGGCACTGAGGTCGAGGACCTGTGCCGGGTGCTCGACGAACTCGGCGCGGGTGACGACAGCGGTGGCGGAGTGGATGTGTTCGGCTGGAGCTACGGCGGCCTCATCGCGTTGGAAGCTGCGCAGTGGCATACCGGTGTCCACTCGCTGACGCTCTACGAACCGGTGATGCGGCCTTTCGGGCTCCAGGCGCTGGATGCGTTGCGGCAGGCCGACGAGTCGGGCGACCTGGACCGGGCCGTGGAGGTGGTGAACCGGGACGTGTCCGGCTTCTCCGCCGAGTACGTCGCACAGTTGCGTCAGAGCCCGGTGTGGCAGGCGCTGCGGCCGCTGGCGGCGCCGGTGGCCCGGGAGTTGGCGGCGCTGAACGACCACCCGGTCGATCTGTCGGGTTACGGGAGCCTCCCTATGCCCGTCACCCTCCTGCTCGGTGGTGACAACAAGGGGATCCCCCCGTACGGTGAGCCGTTCGCCCGGATCGCGACGGCGATGCCCCGTGCTCGCGTGCGTGTGATGCCGGGGCAGGGGCACCTCGCCCACGCTCAGGATCCCCGCGCCCTTGCCCAGTTCATCGATGAGGCGCTGGACTGGGCCCATCAGCAAAGGATTGCGTGACTGCTGGTCGCGGGTGAGACGGTCCAGCAGAAAGGGCGGCGCCCATCAAGATCACGGCGGCGATTGCGCGCTTGATGTTGGTCATGACTCAACGTACACACTGCTTCAGGGCACCGTGGGGCCAGCCCGTTTTGAGGCTGGTGACACAGTCCACGGCACGCCAACACGCAGCCCAGGGATCTGCTGCTTCACCAGTTGGAGAAGAGGCTCAGCGCCGTGGGACGGCAGCGTCTCCCTTGTCAGCTGCGGCGGCGGAACAGGCCCGCGGTGGGGATTGCCCGACTCGTGATCCTGAGGGTCCTCCGACTCCGGCGGAACCGCGCCCCGGAGGGGGCGGCTTCGGCAGCGGCTGCCTCGCGGGCAACGTCGGCGGCGGGAAGCTCCAGCACCGGTCGATGAGGCAGTAGTCAAGTGACCGGAACCGCAGCTTCCTCTCACCAGCGTCTGGGCCCGGCCAACTCCGGCTTCACCGCAGGCCGCTCCCCCTTCGGGGACATGTAACAAATGCGCGATGGGCGTACTTCCTCACTCCTTTCGGTAATGCGTCGAGATCTTGATGGTCGTGGGGCGGAGCAAGGCCCCCGGATGCCGTGGGCGCTGCTGCCCGGGTAAGGGCAGGCGGGGGTCAACCGGGATCTGCGTGAGGGGTGGATGAAGAGTGCTGGGAGATCGGGCAGCTTTGCGGGTCAGCCGCACGGCGACTCCTCCATGGAGATCGCCAGCTCGGCCTTCCTCAGCTTCAGCACGCCCGCCGTGAGCGACCACCCACGCAGCCGCATGTTGTCCACCACCAGACGGCCCACGCGCTGCCCGAAAAGCCCTCTCGGCCCGTGCGCTTCGGCCGGCCCGTCCAGCTACCCGCTATGACAAGCTCGCGGTCCGCTTTGAGGCGGCCGTCCTCGTCGCGGCCATCAACGAGTGGCTGTGATCAGCACGTGTCGCTACAGCTCGTAGTCCTGGGCCAGCTCTTCCCAGCGCATGCTGCGAAGAGCAAGATCAGCGTGCTCGCCCGACGGTACATCCGGGGCGGGCTGGAACCAGGCCACGGTGAGAGCGGAGTGGTGCAGCACCGGGTCGAGCTCAGGAGCGATCGCTGTCGAGCTGAAGACACCGATGCAAGCCACTGAGGGCAGCACCTCAACAGGACCGAAGGGGCCAGCGGTCTCGTCCGGGTACTCGCGGAAGGGCGCAATGAGATGGACCGGCGCCAAGGAAAAGGCGCGTTCGGCCTCCCGCTGGAGGCCACTGACCTTCATGTCGTTGATGCGCTTGCACGGGTAGCCCTCCAGCATCCCCCCATAGGTCGAGGACATCCGCAGCTCGGTGAGCTCGATCGAACGACCGGACGAGAGGACTACATGGCTCAGCGACACGCCGACACCCTACTTCAGCGACCGGTACCAGAACAGGATCGTCGTCACCGACCGGGCGCCGGAGGCGCCCCGCAAGCCGGGATTGGGGTCGCCACTTCCCAGCTGTGAGGCCGGGCGAGTGATCCTCCCGTAGCGATGTTGATCAACTACCGCCAGGGAGCGGGAAGTTGAACCGCAGCGGTCAACCCGTCTGAAGGAGAGCGTTGGCGAACACGACGGCCAGGTCGGATTCGATGCGGGCGGCGCAGGCGCGTAGTACGGGCAATAGGGTGTCGCGGGTGTGCTCGGGCGGCTCGGGACCGGCGTGCAGGGCGACGTTCACGGCTGCGACGGTCCGGCCGTTCCGGTCTCGGACCGGTACGGCCAGCGAGCGCAGTCCCGCCTCCAACTCCTGCTCCACGAGGGCGTATCCCTCCCTGGCGGTCCGGTCCAGGGCGGCGGCAAGCGCATGGGGAGAGGTGAGCGTGTGCGGGGTCAGGGCGCGAGGGAGCAGGGCGCCGATCCGCTCCATCCGCTCCGCCTCGGGCAGGTCCGCGAGCAGGGTCCGGCCCATGGAGGTGGCGTACGCCGGCAGCCGGGTGCCGAGTGCGATCCGGGCGCTGGTTATCTGTTCGGTGGCGGCCCGGGCCACGTAGCGGACCTCGGCGCCGTCGAGGACCGCGAGCGAGGCGGATTCCTTCACCTGACCGGCGAGTTCGGCGATATGGGGCTGGGCGATGTCGGCGAGGGTGAGGGTGAACAGCCGCGCGTATCCGAGCTCCAGGACGCGCGGGGTCGGCAGGAAACGGCGGCCGTGCTGTGCCACGTATCCGAGTTGACGCAGTGTCAGCAAGTTCCGGCGGGTGCTGGGGTACGAGAGCCCGGCAGCCTCCGCGGCCTCGGCGAGGGTGAGTCCGCCGCGCTGCCTGCCGAGCGCGGTCAGGACGGCGAGGCCCCTGGCCAGCGCCTGCAGGAAGGACGGGCCGAGTTCGGGCTTGGCGTCGGTGTAGGCGGGGGCGGCGGGCGGCGGAACGGCTGCCGGTGAGGTGCTGTAGAGCTCGGCCGCGGTGCTCTGGGCCGCCCGCGTCAGAGCGGCCAGTGCGTGCTCGCGCAGTTCGTCGCCGCTGTGGCGGCTGGTGTGCGCGAGCACGCTGATCGCGCAGACGGGCCGGCCGTCCGGGTCGCGTACGGGGACGGCCACCGCGACCAGGCCCGGGGCGACCAATTGGTCGTCCAGTGCCCAGCCGTTCGCCTCGGCCGCCGCGATCCAGGCCGCGAAGTCGGCCTCCGCCTGTTCGGGGCCGGGGGCGGCGCGGCGGGTGGGCACGGCCGGGAAACCCGCGTCGAGGGGATCGGCGGCACGGCGGGCCCGCCACGCGTCGTACGTGCCGGACTGCCATCCGGTGGCCAGTACGGCACCGGCGGCGCAGCGCTCGGCGGGCAGCAGGTCACCGACGCGGAAGCCGAGCGGGATCACCCGGCCGGGCGGGACGGCTCTGCCGACGATGCGTGCGTCGCAGCCGTCGAGGACGATCGCCGACACCGACTCGTCGAGGGCGCGGGCCAGATGCTCCAGGCTCGGCCGCAGCGCTCGGGACAGGCCGCTCGCGTCCAGGTAGGCGTTGCCGAATTCCATCAGGCGTGGGGCGAGCACGAGCTCGCGGCCCTCGGTCCGGAGGTAGTCGAGGTGGGTCAGGGTCGCGGTGATCCGGTCGACGGCCGAACGCGCCAGACCGGTCGCGCGGGCCAGGTCGCCGGGGCGCATGGAGTGGGAGGCGTCGGCCATGATCCGCAGGACCGCCAGTCCACGCTCCAGCGGGCCGGCGGCTTCCGCCGCGGAGCCTGCCGACGAAGCAACCACCGACGCCGATGCCGTCGGTGCCGCCCTGGGAACGCCCGGTGCCATGGCTCCTCCTCCCTACGTCAGCTCCCCGGCGCATGAGGCCGTACCCGTCTCAGGGAGCACGCTACCGGCCATTGACAGCCATCACGACGAGCGCGCAGACTCACACCGCTCGACCAATGAATTTAAGTTCACTCAGCGAAAAACGCTAGTCCGGTGTACCGCGGGACGCACCCCACCGGACCGTGTCTCCCCAGCCCCTGCCTTGAGGACTGCTATGAGCACTTCCGCCCACAGCCGTGCGGATCTCGTCCGGCACAGCGTCTATGAATTCGCGCTGACCACGGTGCTTCTCTTCGTCGTGGTGAGCCTGGTCCGCTGGCTGGCGGCGCCCGGTTCGTCGCTGGCCATAGACCATCCGGACACCTTGTTCGCTGTCGCAGGCATCGCGGTCGCCGCGCTGATCGCGGCCTTGATGTACTCGCCGCTCGGACGCAGATCCGGGGGCCACCTCCATCCCGGTGTCACCGTCTTCCTGTGGTCGAGCGGTCTCTTCCCGGGCCGCACGGTCCTCCCGTACGTCGCCGCCCAGCTCGCCGGATCCGTGGCCGGGGCCGCGCTGGCCGGGCTGGTGTGGGGCAAGACCGTGCGGCAGATCGGCTACGCGGCCGTGCACCCCGCGCCCGGGACCGGTGCGGTCGAGCTGTTCCTCATCGAGGGCGCCGCGCTCGCCGCGGTGTTCGTCGCGGTGACACTGGTCATGACCAGGCCCAGCCTGGGCGCTTTCGTCCCGGCAGTCATCGGTATCGGCGTGGGCGTCGTCATCGCGACACTGGGCACCGTGACCGGTGCGAGCATCAACCCGGCGCGCGCCTTCGGCCCGGCCGTGCTCTCCGGTACGTACGCGCACTTCTGGAACTACATGATCGCGCCGGTGGCCGCCCCGGCCCTCGTCGGCCTCGCCCATCGTGCCTGGCGCAGCCGTAGGGCCACCGCCCTTTCGCCCGCGTCCGCCGAAGCCTGAGCCCCACTCCCCCACCCCCAGGAGCACTCCATGTCCATCTCCCGAGGTCTGATCATCAACGGCCAGGAAGTCCCCTCCTCATCCGGTCGCACGACCTCCGACATCAGCCCCTGGAGCGGCGCCGTCTGCGCGGAGGTCGCCGCGGGTACCCCGGACGACATACGCCGTGCCGTGGATGCCGCGGACGCCGCGTCCGAGGCGTGGGCCGCGACCAAACCGGCCGAACGCCGCCGGATCTTCCTGCGCGCCGCGCAGCTGATGACCGAGCGCACCGAGGAGGTAGTGCGGCTGATGGCGACGGAGGTCGGCGGCGTCGCGCCCTGGGCCGGCTTCAACGCCCGCCTGGCCGCCGACATCCTGCTGGAGGCGGCGGCCGAGGTGACCCGCCCGACCGGCCAGGCCCTCGCGACCAACGCCGACGGTGTCTACTCCGGACAGGTGCGGGTGCCCAAGGGGGTGATCGCCGCGATCTCGCCGTGGAACGCGCCGGTCATCCTCGGCGTTCGCGCGGTCGCGGTGCCGATCGCGATGGGCAACACCGTGGTGATGAAGCCCAGCGAGGACGCGCCGATCACCTGCGGTCTGCTGATCTCGGACGTCCTGCACGAGGCCGGACTGCCCGCGGGCGTCCTCAACGTCGTCACCAACGACCGTGCCGACGCCGCCGAGGTCGTGTCCGCGCTGATCGCCGACCCCCGGGTACGGATGGTCAACTTCACCGGTTCCACCGAGGTCGGCCGAGCCATCGGCGTCCAGGCCGCGCAGCACCTCAAGCCCGCCGTGCTCGAACTCGGCGGCAAGAACCCCCTGTTGGTGCTGGAGGACGCGGACGTCGACTACGCGGTGGACGCCGCGGTATTCGGCTCCTTCATGAACGCCGGTCAGATCTGCATGTGCGTGGACCGGGTCATCGTCCACCGCGCGGTCGCCGACGAATTCACGGCCAAGTTCGCCGCCCGCGTCCAGGCACTGCCGTACGGCGATCCGAGCGATCCCGGTACGGCGGTCGGCCCGGTCGTGAACACGGCTGCCGCCCGCCGGGTCTCCACGCTCATCGCGGACGCCGTCTCCCGGGGCGCCGAACTGGCCGCGGGCACCGGCGCCATCGAGGAGCCGGGCACACTGATCCGCCCGGTCGTCCTCACCAAGGTCACCAAGGAGATGAAGATCTACTACGACGAGATCTTCGGCCCCGCGACGGTGGTCCACGTGGTCGACAGCGCGGACGAGGCCGTGGCCCTCGCCAATGACACTCCGTACGGGCTGACAGCCGGCGTCATCACCGAGAACCTGGCGAAGGGCCTGGCGGTCGCCAGCCGTCTGCGCACCGGCATCGTCCACGTCAACGACCAGTCCATCGCGGACGAGCCCCAGGCCCCCTTCGGTGGCGTGAAGAGCTCCGGTTACGGCCGTTTCGGCGGGCAGGCAGGCGCCGAGGCCTTCACCGACACCCGCTGGGTCACCGTGCAGGCCGTGGGCCACGCGCATTACCCGATCTGACGGTTCAACGGATCGTCACCGGGCAGCGGCGACGGGGACGACACGCCCCGGACGGCCGGGACCGAGGCGGCCGACTCGGTCCGGACGGGCGGGGCGGGACCGCGACGGCGATGGCCAGGAAGAACACCAGGTCAAGCTGGGTTGCGCGACCAATACCCAGCGGAGCAGGGTGGTGACACTGTCGCCGGAGCGGATCGAGCAGCTCCCTGCCATCGGCGTGCGCTGGACGTAGAAGGCGCGCGGGTGCAGCTGGCTCCGTGCTGAACTGCTGGTCTGGGATGACCCTGACCGGACGGACCGAGCCGGCGGTTTGCCTCGGTTCTCTTCACGCGGTTCTCCTCACTACGGCTGCTGTCCGTTGACCTGCTGGCGCGCCAAGGCGGAGAGGCTGGGATATGAGCACCGACGACCGGTCGCAGTGGCTGCCGGAAACGATTCCCGGCGGCCACTGGTGTCCTCGGGCTGTCTCGGACCTGAGGGCGTCTGTGGTGAGTTCAACCGCTGTGCGGGCAGGTCGTTCAGCCGACGACCTGGGCTGGTGATTTCGCGGCGTCCGGTTCGCGTGATGCGACCGGTACGGTCGAACGGCGTGGCAGGGCGAGGGCGATGGCTATGCCTGTCAGGGTGAGGACCGCTGCGGCGAAGCCCGCCGTGCGCAGCCCGGGGACGAGAGCCGGGCCGGTGGAGACGTCGATGCCCGCGTTGGCGACTGCGACCAGTACGGCCAGGCCCACCGCACCGCCGATCTGCTGAGTGGTGGACGCCATCGCCGAGGCGATGCCCTGGCGGGCGGGATCAATGCCGTGGGCGGCCGCGGCGAACATGGCGGTCCAGGCGATCCCCTGGCCCAGGCTGATCAGTACGGTGCCAGGCAGCAGTGCCGCGTACCCGCCGGTGGGAGACATGGCGGTGGCGAGCAGTGCCATGCCGACCGCGCCGGTGAGCAGGCCGATGACGATGGTGGTGCGGGTGCCGGTCCGGCCGAGGAGCCTCTCGCTGGCCTGAGTGCCGGCCAGGCCCATCAGGGCGGCGGGCAGGAAGGCCAGTCCGGTGGCAAGGGCGCTGTAGGAGTGCACGTTCTGCAGGTAGAGGGTGAAGAAGTAGTACTGGGCTCCGAAGGTGCCCATGAAGATGAACGTGATGCCCATGGCCGCGGCCAGGCTGCGGTTGCGCAGCAGCGCCAGCGGCATCAGCGGATGCTCGGTGCGGCTCTCGATCAACAAGAAGATTCCGGTCGACGCGGCCCCGGCGACGAGCGCGATGAAGGTGGTGGGGCTGGTCCAGCCGGCCTCGGGACCCTGGACCACGGCGAGGACCAGAGCGGTGAAGCCGACCGTGGCCGTCAGCGCGCCGCCGAGGTCGAAGCCGCGGCCGCGCTCGCGGGGTGCGTCCTCGCCGATGACGACGAAGGCCGCCGCCGCACCGCCGAGGGCCAGGGGCACGTTGACCCAGAAGACGGCCTCCCAGCCGAAGGCACTGGTGAGGACCCCGCCGAGGAGCGCGCCCAGCGCCATGCCGACCGCTCCGGCGCCGCCCCAGACGGCCAGCGCCCGGTTGCGCGGGGCGCCTTCGGCGAACGTGGTGCTGATCAGGGCCAGGGTCGCGGGCAGCAGCAGGGCGCCGCCCAGTCCCTGTACCGCGCGCGCCGTGATGAGCAGTGCAGGTTCCGTGGCCAGGGCGCCGGCCAGGGAGGAGATGCCGTAGAGGGTGAGGGCGGTGGCGAAGGTGCGGCGTCGGCCCAGGAGATCGGCGGCCCGTCCGCCGAGCAGCAGGAAGCCGCCGTAGGCCACGGCGTAGGCGCTGATCACCCACTGCAGACTGTGCGCGTCGAAGCCGACATCGTGGCCGATCTGCGGCAGCGCCACGTACACGATGTTGTAGTCGATGGCGCTGATGAACTGTGCGAAGGCGAGCAGGGCCAGGAGGAGCCCTGCTCCGCGAGGGGGCTTCATGAAAAGTGGGGCTTTCTGTCGCGGGCAGGACGCGCAGCCCTGCCCGGGCTGGTGACGGATCGGATCGGCGCTGGAGTCTTCGATGGGGACCCGCTCCACGGTGGGTCCTTGGTGGTGCTCTGCGCGAGAGGGGCCTTGCTGGTGGGTGGGGTGAAGTGCCTGGGAGGCCGGGGCCCGCCGGTCCCGGCCTCCCGGAGGTTTTTCAGGCCAGGTCGCGGATGCTGGAGAAGACGCCGTCGACTTCGGCGCCGCGCAGCGATTCGGCGGCCACCTGCGGGTTCCAGTAGTCGACGTAGCGACTGATGCGGCCGCCGCGGGTCTCGACCAGAGAGATGTAACGCTGGTTGTAGGGGCGCCCGGTGGCCAGTGCGGTCCCGCGGGAGGCGAACTCGGCGATCACCAGTGCGGGGTCGGTGGTCTCGTGGAAGCGCAGGTCGGTGAACTCGACCTTGAAGTGCTCGGGGAAGTTCCTCATGTACTCGTGCAGTTCCGCCTTGCCCTTGACGGCCTCGGGGAAGCCGGCCGGGGCGTAGGGGAACTCCAGCACGCCGTCCTCGGTGAACAGCTCGACCCACTGGTCGATCTTCCCGGCCGACAGGTACGTCAGGTGGTCCCGGAAGGCCTGCTGGGCCGCCGCACGGACGGACTCGGCTGCGGAGAAGGAGGAGCTGGTGGCGGTGGTCGTGGTCATGGTGAAGCGCCTTTCGACAGAAGTCACGGGTGGTGGAGCCGCAACGCGGTCCCGACGCGCCGACCGGGCAGGAATTGGTGCCAGGTGCGGTAAGCGGTCGGGAGGACCGGGTGCCGCGGCACCGGCGGTGGCTTCACCGGGTACGGCACGGCGCGGCCCCCGTCGCTTAAAGCGAGGAAGTTCGCGTTACGTGGAGGACCGTAGCACCGCGGCACCTAAAAAAGAAACTCCTCGCATTAAGATGGCGGCATGACCGACCCCGCACCCGCCCGCCGCCCCGGCGGCCGCACCGCCCGCGTCCGCGCCGACGTCCACCACGCCGTCGAGGAACTGCTGCGCGAGCAGCCCCTGGCAAAACTGACCATCGCCCAGATCGCCGAGCGCTCGGGCGTGCACCAGGGCACCCTGTACCGGCGCTGGCAGAGCCTCGACGGCCTGCTCCTCGACGTCGTCACCGAACGCCTCGTCCGCCACTCCCCCATGCCGGACACCGGCACCCTGGCCGGGGACCTGGAGCAGTACGCACGCCAGACCCTGGACGATCTCTCAGGCCCTCAGGGCAAACTCCTGCTGCGCACCCTCGTCGCCGTACGCCAGGGACCGGAGAACACAGCCGAACTCCCCCCCGCCCTGCTGCGCCGCTACGACGAGCTCCAAGCGCTGCTCGACCGCGCCGCCGCCCGCGGCGAACACCCGCCCACCGTGCAGGACGTCGTCGACCTCATCGTGGCCCCCCTGTACACCGGCCTCCTCCTCGACGGCACACCCGGCAACGAAGACACCGTCCACCGCCTCATCGACCGCATCCACCGCCTCACACCCACCACATGAGCCGGCAGCACCGGCCTACCCGGGAAGGCAGCAGTTCACAGCAGAGACCCACAGCGGCCCGGCCCCCGTCGACACAGGCCGGGTGGCACTGTGCTCCAGGCACGAGACTGAGATGACACCGGCGTTCCGGCAGATCGCGGCCGGGACCGCACTCTTGCCCGACGTGACCGCGCCCGGACGTCCTTGGCGACCTGCCGGCCCGTCTCAGCCGGCCGGTGCGCCACGGACGGGCGCGCCACGGACGGCGATCCACGACCACCAACGGACCCCGCCGCTTCCGGCCCTGCACCCACCGGGTCCCTGCGCAGTCGGCCGCCCGACCGGCGAGGGGCGGGCCGATGCCACGGTGGCCCGCTCCGGCCGCCAGTGCGCGCCCCCTCCTCCTTCAGCGTCGCGAAGGAGGATTCGGCGGCGGCACTGCCGAGCACGCAGCGGCCCGGCCCATGCTCCGCCACAGCCCGACTGCACGAGGACCACCGGCAGGCCGGACGGCATGACTGACGAGGCGGCGCAGGCACCGGTGCCCCGGACACGGACCTTCGTCGCGCACCAGGTGTCACCACATCGCCTCAGCGCCGGAACGGCGACGGAGAGCCACGGCAGCACGCTACACACCGCACGTATACATCATGTGTATACACTGTGCGTATAGCAGCACCGACGATACGAGAGGGCGGCAGGCATGAGCACGACTGCGGAGACGACCAGGCCCCCGGAGAACCTGACAGAACCGGGCCGCGCCCTTGGTGCGAGGGTCACCGCTGCGGCGGCGGCAACAACAGGCGGGCTGTTGTTCGGTGTGCTCACCCATCTGGCGCAGGGGTGGCTCCCGGGAGCCTGGAACCAACTCGCCAACTCCGGCTCCGTCTGGGCTGCCTCCGCGTTCGTCACCGGAGCCCTGCTCGCCCGCCGGGGCACCTCGTCCCGGGCCGCGGTCGGCGGACTGGGCGCGGAGGTCGGACTCGTCATGGGGTACTACGGCTACGCCGAGTTCGGCCGCGACGGCATGGGTGAACTGCTCTTCCCGCTCATCTGGCTCGGCATGGCGTGCCTAGCGGGGCCGCTCTTCGGCGTCGCGGGGCACTGGTGGCGGCGCGGCAAGGACATGCGGCGCCGCATCGCCGGCCTGGCCGCGTTCGCCGGTCTCTTCGGGACGGAAGGGCTCATGTACACCTGGGACCTCCATTACATGGCCCAAGCCACGGCCTGCTTCACGGTCTTCGCCCTCATCCCCCTGTTCATGGCCCGTACACACCGGGAGCGCGCCCTCACCCTGGCGGCAGCCGCGCCTTGCGCGCTGCTGGCCTACGCAATCATCGAACTACCCCTCCGGTCGGTCTCCGCCTGAGGCCCTGAAGCGTGTGGCAGAAGGCCGTGATCGCGCGGACTCGTTGGTCGTGAAGGTTCCCGGAGCCATCCGAGGCGGAAGATCTCGTGGCCGGGCGGCCCCTCGGGACCCCTCAACGGTTTCCCCGGCATCACTTCGCCGGTCACAGGCTGCTGACGTTGTCACAGCGAAAGACGAGCATGCGGTTATTCGCCCTACGGCACGGAGTACTACGTTGCCGGGACTGTCGGTGTACACGTGGTGAAGGTGTCCAATCGGGGACGTATGAACATCCCCGGCGCCGGACTCTCAACGGGTCCATCGGCGAGGCAGGGTGCAGCCCTGGCCGCGCCGTACGGTCACTGCCCTGGTCGAGCGCGGCCCGCTCGGCGGGATCCAGGTCGGTGGAGCGGAGGAAGTCGGCGACCTGCCTCGGCACGCCGGTAGCCCGCGTCGTGAGGATCGGCCGGCCAGCGGGTCAGAAGGAGCCTGAAAGCTGGCGCCGCAGGGCGCGCTGCCGACCCAGGTCCGTCCTCTGGCCGATCAGCTCGTCCAGGACTGACGCTTCTGAGGGCGCCGGCAGTGGTATCACCTGACCCTCCGCAGGTCGACGGAGGTGCCTCACGTTCACAGCCAGCCGTTGCGGCGGAAGGTCCGGTGGAGCAGGGCGGCGGCGCCGACCATCACCGCGATGGCGAGCGGGTATCCGTACGTCCAGCTCAGTTCCGGCATGTGGGCGAAGTTCATGCCGTAGATCCCGGCGACGAGGGTCGGGGTGGCCAGGATCGCAGCCCAGGCGGAGATGCGGCGCATGTCGTCGTTCTGCCAGGTACCCACCCGTGCCAAGTGGGCGTCGAGGGCCGAGTTGAGCAACTCGTCCAGAGAGCGGACCTCTGTGTCGGTGCGGTGCATGTGGTCGGCGACGTCGCGGAAGTACGGCAGCATCTCCTCGGGCCACCCGGCGCGGGGACCGGCGAAATCCTGCACCACCGGTACGAGGGGCTGAACGGCGTCACGAAATTCCAGGACCTCGCGTTTGAGGGAGTAGATGCCCTCGGTGAGGTCCTCGCGCTCGGAGGAGAACACGCGCCGCTCCAGTGCGGTCAGATCGGAACGGACCTGGCCGGCAGCCTCGGTGTAGGAGTCGACCACCGTGTCAAGGAGGGCGTGGAGTACGGCGACTGGCCCGAACCGCAGCATTGACGGGTCTTCGTCAAGTCGCCGTGCGGCCTCGACGATGGGATCGGCTGGGCCATGACGCACGGTCAAGGCGAAACGCGGGCCGGTGAAGACCATCACCTCGCCGGTCTCCACCTCGCAGCCGTCCCTGACGTACCACAGGGTCTTCAGCGCCACGGCGAGCACGTCCCCGTAACGCTCCCGCTTGGGCCGCTGGTGTGCTTCACCGGCGTCCTCGACCGCCAACGGATGCAGCCCCAGGGGGCCCGCCAGCTCTTCCAGATCACCTGGCCCGGGATCGTCCAGATGCACCCAGCAGAACTCGCCCTGCCCCACACGCTTCAGACTGTCCAGCACCGCCGCACGGCCACCGTCGACCTGTCGGCAGTCCACCTGCTCGGGCTCGCCCGCTGACTCGCGGTAGATGACACACCTCATACTCCACTCCTGTACCGCTGCGACGATTGCATGCCTAGCGCCCACCGACAGTCGGCCTCCCGACATGCCGCCCACCGCTGCCGTACTGCTTCCCCAGTGGTGGATGAGCTGCCGCGCACAGCGCCGACCGCGCCCTCCCACCGAGACGGACACCGCCGGAGACGACAGGATCGGCGAACTCCACGGTGCCGGCGGCGCCGTGGAGTTCGCCGACAGAGGGTGGACCAGCCGGGCCGGGTACCGGACATGCGGCGGGTGCCGACGGTGCCTGACCGATCGACGGCGGCTGTGCCCCCGACGAAGACCGCTCCCCGGGGTTGCGGCGAGCAGCACCACTTGCCAGGTGCGGCCCTCGTCGATGGCGCCCGGGGCGTCCCCATCAGTGTCTTCACACCCGCTTGGACAGCCCCGTCGGCAGCGCCGCTGAGCGCGCCGAGCGCCAGCCGACCGGCTTCCAGGCGCGTTTCGATGCCTTCCCCGCTAGCTCCTGCCCCGGCGGCGCAGCAGCAGCCAGGCGGCCACCGCCACGCTGCCGGCCACGATCAGCGCGGTGCGGTTGTCGCGGGCTGCCTGGGCACCCTGCTGGGCCTTGGTGCGGATCGGTTCGGGTGCCTTGTCCTGCCACACCTGCCCGGCCTGTTCAGCCTTGACCTTCACCTGCTCGGCGGCTGCGGTGGCCTTGTCCTTGACCGGGTCGGGCAGCTTGTCCTGCACCAGGTGGGCAGCCTCGGCAGCCTTCACTTTGACCTGCCCGGTCAGCTCCGCGGCCTTGGCGCCCGCCTGCTCCTTCAGCGCGGTCGCCTTCTCCTGCGCACGGGCCTTGACGTCCGTCTTGGCGGCCAGTTCCTCGACCGTCTCCCCGAGCTGGTGGCGGGTCCGCTCGACCTGCTCCCGCAGCTGGTCGGGGCTGGAGGCGGTGGGCTCGTCGTGGGGCGGCTGGGTCATCGCTGTGCACTCTCCTTGATTTCGGCCACGTCGGCCTTGACGCTGTCGATGGTCTGCTGCGGTGCGGGTGGAGCGGCCTGGCTGACCTCCTTCTTGCCCGTCAGGGCCAGCAGGGTGGTGACCACGCCGAGGACGGCGGTGACGATCAGGGCCGCGGCCCACACCGGGAGCGGGACAGCCAGGGCGGCGATGGCGGTGGCGACCAGGGCCTGCGCGGTCAGGAAGCCGGCCAGACCGGCTCCGCCGAACAGACCCCCGCTCTTGCCGTACCGCTTGCCCTTCTCCCTCATCTCCGCCTGCGCCAGCCGCATCTCCCCGCGCACCAGCTCCGTCAGCTGCTGGGAGGCCCGCTGGACCAGTTCACCGACCGGCTCCTGCGAGCCGCTCGGACTGGGGTGGGAATCATGAGTACCCATGAGGGATTGCCGCCCTTCTCAGCTGCCGCTCATGAGGTGCGCTCACCTCACCGCTTCCCGGTACCCGGATGCGGGTGCACCATCCAACGGGACTCGGGCACGGCTGAAGCCGTCGTCCGTGCATGAGGCTTCACAGCTCGTGACCCGTTCGTCGGCTGGGCTGTTGCGGTTCCCCATGCTTCCGCGTTGCCGCCTTCGGCCTGATGCGACGAGGGGGTGCCGGGGAAACTGTAGGGCGGCAGCGGGCCGTGGACACGCGGCTCCAGGTGCGGGTGCTCCTGGCGGAGTTCGTCGACTGCGGCAAGGAATCGCTCCGCTGAACCGCGGTCCACCAGGACAGTGGTTCACCAGGGCAGTGAGGCCGGCCGGCCAGCCGGAGCACCGCGGCCCCACGCTGACCTCCTCGGCCATCGGCTCCCACGCCTGCCGAAGCAGCTCCGCGTCAGTCGCCTCGCGTGCCCTGCACCGCTGACGGCGCGCTGGACTCGTGGACACAGTAGGGCCGTCGAGGCTGGGATCGTGCCTGGTGTCGTCGCCTTCGCCGTGCACGCGCCCAGGGCCGTCACCGTTCAGCGAATGGCAGTCGCCTCCGAGCACTGCCCTGCAGCCCGTTCCGCCTCCTGCACCGCACCGCCCGGCACACATGGCGTCCTTCCTCGCCGCCGGCTCCACGCCCGCCGGGACCCAGGGCAAGGCCGTTCCGCCGCGAAGCCCGCCGGCACCGCTCAGCCACTGGCCGGGGCAACGACGACGGACCGAAGGTGGGAGCAGTTCCCGGTCGCGGTCGTCTTGGGGATGCGCATCCGGCGCAGCAGATCGCGAGTGAGGCGCTTGTCGAGCGTGGTGCGCCAGGTGACACCGGGATACTGGGAGCGCAGATGCGACAGCGCCCTGGTCCCCAGCCCGCAGTCGCGGAACGGTTCGTCGAGTACGACGTCGGTGATCACGCCCTCGGCGCATTCATCGCACGCGCGATAGGCCACCCGCCCGACCACCTTGCGGATGTGCACCAGCAGCAGGCACTCCTCACCCGTACCCTCAAGAGCGGGAGACGGCAGCAGCTCGATGCTGCGGTAGGCCATCAGCCGACGATGCCACCGGCCCCCGCGTCGTCCCAAGCGCCGATGCCTTCCCTCGGCCCGCCGCTGTGAGGCATCCGCCCGTGGTCCGGGCCGACCGAGTGCGTTGCGGGCGTCCATCTGGTTTCCCTGCATGCCATCGCGTGTGCCCCCGATCCTCGGCCTCCATGTCACGACGCCACGAGCGCGCCTCACATGGCACGCCACTCGCCGAGTACGCCGACGCCGAGCCGCAGATGCCCGTGCCGCTCGTCGACGTCGCGGAGCGGATCGTCGTCCCGGTCACCGCCCTGTGCGACATCGATCCCGAGCCGTGCGACGACTCCTTCGCGCTGAAGGCCCTCTGACGCGTCTTCGTGGCCACCCTGCGTCCTGGGTGGCGGAGGGCGTCACCCGCCCGTCAGCCCTTCGCCGCGCAGGTCCTCACCGAGGACGACGAGGACGTCGCCGGCATCCTTCAGCTGATGAGAACTCCCGTGCCGCTGACACGGACGCGCGGGTCACCCGCGCGCAGCGACACCGTGAGCTCGCCGGGGCGCCCCAGGTCCTCTCCCTGGTGCAGGGTGAGGACGGCCTCCTCGGGGACCAGGCCGAGTTCACGGGCGTACGCACCGAACGCGGCGGCCGCGGCGCCGGTTGCCGGGTCCTCGACGACGCCGCCGACGGGGAACGGGTCACGCACATGGAAGACGGTGGCCGCCTCTCGCCACACCAACTGGACCGTGGTCAGGTCCAGGCGGTGCATCAGGGCTTCGAGGCGAGCGAAGTCGTACGCGAGGTCCGCGAGGCGTGCGCGGGTCTCCGCCGCGAGAACCAGATGGCGGGCACCGGCGAACGCGATACGGGGCGGGAAGGCCGGGTCCAGATCGGCGGCCGGCCAGCCGAGCGCGGCGAGCGCCTCCGTGAGGTCGGTGTCGGCGATCTCCTCGACGTGCGGCTCGACACTGGTGAGTGTGGCCCTGAGCGTTCCGCCCTCCTCGGCGACCTCCACTGGCACGGTGCCGGCGCGCGTCGCGAATACCAGTTCCCCGGGCCCTATCCGCTCGGCGAGCGCGACGGCGGTCGCGACGGTGGCGTGCCCGCAGAACGGCACCTCGGCCCTGGGGCTGAAGTAACGGATGCGGTACGCCCGTCCCTCCTGGCCGCCGAGCCCCTCCGGGGGCGCGGTCAGGAACGCGGACTCCGAGTATCCGAGGTCGGCGGCGATAGCCAGCATGTCGCCGTCGTCCAGGGCAGCGGCATCCAGAACGACGCCGGCGGGGTTCCCGCCGTCGGGGACGCTGGAGAAAGCGGTGTAGCGCAGCACCTCGGGCCGCGGCGCATTCGTCGTCATGTCCGCGGCAACGCGGGACGGGGCCGCGGCTATTCCTGGATCGGGTGGAGAAGGGGACGGGCCCCTGCGGCGAGCCGCACCACGATACGGACTCGTCGTAGAGCGTGCCGCCCACGGTCAGCAGGTCGGTGACCCGCGTCCGGCCCACCACGGCCCCCCGCTCCGGGCCGAGCCAGCCCGGCTTTCAGGTCGTCCCTCGAGTCCGACAGGAACGTGCGTGCTCCGGGCGAGGACACACGCCATCTCCGAGTCGGTGGCGCTGAAAGTGTTCGTCAGCTCGTCACCCAGCTCGGGCCGCTCCGCATGGTCCATGACCACCGGTGCCATCGCCGCCGACCGCCCAGGTGGCCGAACCCCAGTGACGCCGGCAGCTCGCCGATCAGCCGGTGCCGCATCAGGTGACGTTCGCCCCGGTGTCCCCGTCCCTTGCGCCGTTTCGTGAGCCGTCGGGCTCATGGCCGTTTCCGGGAGCCGGGGGAGCTTCAGACAGCTTCGGTCAAGAGCGCGATCCCTCATGTATCCCGTTCAGGAAAGACGCTGGATCGTTGGGCGCATCCCGCCTTACGGTGGCGCCATGAGCGATCACTCGGTAGCACCTGTCGCACCCGTCGAGGCCTTTGAACCCCCGTACTACGTGGCTGTCTTCACCACGGTGCGAACCCAGGGCCAGAGCGGCTACAGCGAGACCAACGCACGCATGGAAGACCTGGTGAAGGACGTCCCTGGGTTCCTGGGGATGGACCACGCGCAGACTCCTGGCGGGCTGGGCATCACCGTCGGGTACTTCCGCGACGCCGACGCCCTCACGGAGTGGCGGTGCAACGCCGAGCACCGCGCGGCGCAGAAGCGTGGGCAGGCCGAGTGGTACCAGAGCTACACGCTGCATGTGGCGAAAGTGGAGCGGAGCCACGGATTCACGCGAGCGTGAATCGTGCAGAACCCGGCAGCAGGCTGACCCACCGAAGTCACCTCCTGGTCCGGCAAGCGCCGTCCCGCCGGCTGTGTCCGGGTGGCAGAACGAGTCCGCGTCCACGAGATCGATGACGACGCGGGCCAGCGCCTGCTGCGGATCATCGGCAGGGGCACCGGCTCGAGGGTGACCTGGCGGCGAGTCCAGATGGTGCTGCTGTCCGCCCGGGGCATGCCGGTGGTGAAGATCGCCGAAGTGGCGTTCTCCAGCGCGGACCGGGTCCGGGACGCGATCCACACCTGCGACACCGACGGATTCGACGCGCTCCGCCCCAAGTCTTCGCGCTCGGGGCGGCCGCTCAGTGATCGGTGAGCATGCCTTCCCGCAGCCGGGCGAGGGTACGCGACAGCAGCCGGGAGACATGCATCTGGGAGACGCCCAGGCGTTCGCCGATCTGGGCCTGGGTGAGTTCCTCCACGAACCGCATGTGGATGATCTGCCGGCCCCGCTCATCGAGCTCCGCGATCAGCGGGGCCAGAGCGTGGAAGTCCTCCACCAGTTCCAGCGCTTGGTCCTGGGCGCCGATGAAGTCCTGCAGGGCCGCTTCGCCGTCCTCGCTGCCGCTGATGGTGGCGTCCAGGGAGGAGGAGTTGTAGCCGTTCCCGGCGAGGCGCGCCTCGCGCACCTCGTCCTCGGGCAGGCTCATCAGCTCCGACAGCTCCTTCACCGTCGGGGTGCGGCCCAGGCGGCTGCGGAGTTCCTCGGTGGCGCGCGCGAGCTGGACGCGGGCTTCCTGCAGTCGGCGCGGAACGTGGACGGCCCAGGTGGTGTCGCGGAAGAACCGCTTGATCTCGCCGACGACGTAGGGGATGGCGAAAGAGGTGAACTCCGTCTCCCGGGAGAGGTCGAACCGGTCGATCGCCTTGATCAGACCGATCATGCCGACCTGGACGATGTCCTCCATCTCCTCCGGCCCGCGGCTGCGGAAGCGGCCGGCCGCGAAGCGGACCAGGGACATGTTCATCTCGATCAGCGTGTTCCGCGCGTAGCTGTATTCCGGCGTGCCCTCCTCAAGCACCGCCAACTGGTCGAAGAACAGCTTGGACAGCTCGCGGGCATCCTTCGGAGCCACCTGAGAGGGATCGGCGACCTCCGGCAACTCGTGCGCGTGTGTGTCCGTTGCCGTCGCGTTCATGAGCGCCATGACATGTCCCTCCCACTATCGAAGCCAACCGCGCGGCCGGCCGAATCAGCCGACGTCGCCGCGCGAATACCCCCTCATCTTGCCTCTATGCCCGCACTCGCACGAAGGGGGGGCCACACTTGTCGAGGGGCCCGGCCCTCGAGGGGATGGTCCAGGGGCATCTCGGTCATGAAACACGACCGAACGGCATCACGGGCGGCGGACCCACCGCACAGGAACCGAGCCTTGTCCATGACCTGTTCGGCGACGTGCCGGGCTTCGCGGGAGGCGTCCAGACCGATTCGCTGGCCGACGACCTGGTCGGCCGCGAAGAGGTCCTCGGCTCTCAAGACGATCCCGGTCAGCGGGCGTGCTGGAGGCCGCCGGCGTCCATCGGCTGGTGGGCGAAGGTGCGCAGGTGGTCGTCGTGCGCGGAGCTTCGGCAAGGCGAGTGGTTTCTCCTCGCTGGTGCCGCCCGCGCACGTCGAGGTCAGGATGAGCGCCCGTTGCGGCCTGGCCACAGCGACGCAGAGCAGTCCGAGCCGCACGACCGAGCCCGGGGTGGGTGGCGCGGACGATGGCGCTGTCGGAGGCATCGAGCTGCGCGCAGCCCCTGGCCCCGTGCCGGCGGGCGTCACGGAGAGCCGTCCGGCGGGGAGCGCTGGATGCTACTGAGGGCGGCGTCCGGTGACGTCGCCGCCGGGGTCGTCGGGCAGGGCGATGCGGGCGGTGATGCGTTTACCGACCGGCTCCCGCTGAACCTCGAAACCCTGGGCGACGGCCATGACGATCTCCAGGCCGTGCTGCCCGACTCTGCCCGGATCGGCGGCCCGCGCCACCGGCAGGATCGGATCGCTGTCCCACACGACCACTTCCACCATGGCGCCGGTGATGCGCAGTTCCATCAGCACCGGTCCGGGAGCGTATTTCCGCGCGTTGGTGACGAGCTCGCTGACCACCAACTGGGTCAGGTCCATCGCGCGGGCCGACACGGGCAGGCCGTGCTCTGCCTGGACCCGAGCCAGGAAGTCAGCCGCACGATGACGCGCCTCAGCGATGCAGGAGCCATCGCCGTCCAGGGCGATCGTGTCCTGTATCGAAGGAGCGCCGGGCGCCACGCTGCCCTCGCCCTCGGGAACTGATTCCACCGGGTCCATCCTCTTGTTTCCCCCGTTCACACGTGTGCGCCTACCCAGCACTATGCCTCACATGCCCTCGAGGTCCCGACCATGGGTCGCACAGGCGTTCGCCGTAGTATCGGGTCAAGCTGCCGGCGCATATCGTGCCGGAGCCCGAGTTCCCATCAGCGAGCGCAGTCGAGGAAACGGTGACAGACACCCACGGAGCAGCCCGGCCGAGCCAGCTGTCGATCGTCCACACCGCCGTCGACGGCATCCGGGTGGTCACCCTGCGCGGCGAGATCGACCACACGGTCAAGCATGAGCTCAGCGAGGCCCTGGAGTCGTCTGACGGCACGCCGCCGCGGACGGTGGTGGATCTCAGCGGCGTGACGTTCATGGACTCCAGCGGCATCAACATCTTCGTCGCCGCCTACAAGGCCGCGAGTGAGGTCCAGGGGTGGCTGCGCATCGCTGGCGCCCAGGAATCGGTGCTGCGGGTCCTGCAGCTCGTCGGCCTGGACGAGGTCATCCACTGCCATCCCACCGTCGAGCAGGCCCTGACCGCCTGACCCGCGCCGGTGCCCGGCCACGGCGGCTACCCGGCCTCCGCGTCCGGGACGTCCCGCTCGCGTGAACGCCGCCGTACGGCCGCCTCCAACTCCCGACCCAGCAGCTCCGGCAACGGCTGCCCCAGCGCCCAGCCGATCACCGTCTCAGCCACCGTGTGCAGCTTGGTGTTGGTGTGCTGGGAGACCTCGCGCAGCACCTCGAACCCGGCGGCCGGCGCCAACTGGTGGATCGCGGTGAGGACACCGATGGCCTGGTCCACCGTCGCGTGGGAGTCGACCGCGTGCCGCAGTTGCTCGTTCTCCTGCTCCAAGCGGGCGATCGTGGCTTCAGGTGCGCCGTCCGGCGAGGGCCGTGGGAGGCGGGAGGTCGTCATCACTGGTCTCCATACGGGGGCAAGGCTTCCTGTACGCCTGCCCCCTGACCGCGACACCAAGGCACCCTCACCGCGGTATGAAGATCACACAAGATGGGGGAGATCACACTGGGGCGGCTCTTCGCCAGCCGATGCCGGCGAAGAGCTCCCGAGGGCTGTATGCCCAACCCTTGTCCCGCCGGGTGGCCCTCGCGCCCGCGTTCACACCTGCGTTCCTCGTCGCCTCCGTAATGGCTGGCGCGAACACATGCCGCGTTCACCCGGTCCGATGGAGCGGCGGGTGCGCGGCGGGTACGCGGCGGCCCTGCGCGTTCGGCAGGACACGGGTACCCGGCCGTCAGAACGTGGCGTCGGTCCGCTTCACGCCGTCCAGGTCACGGCCGGCGTGGAGCGGTCCGATGCCGAACATCAGCGATTCGGCGGTCTGGTCTCCCCCGCCTGCCTGCCGAGCTTCATCTGCGCCATGCCGTACAACGCCCCTCGTGCCGTGTGGCCGCACCGCGCTCACGGTGCCGCCGGAAACGGGCACCCAGGCCACGCGCACGACACCGGAGCGATCGGCATGTGGACACATCTGTGCGCGGCAACGGAAAAACCGTTGCTGAGATCGCGCCGCCGCCGTCAGCGGCGGGCTGAGACCGCGGAAGGCGGCCCTCGAGAACGTCCCCGCCACGGCGACCCGCTCGGCCTGCCCACTGTCACCCACAACGGTGATCACCGAAGCGCCAGGGTTCGCCACCCTTCCCCCAGGCTTCGAACAGCCACCAGCATGATCAGACCTGCCTGACCTGCACACATACACACAGCGCTCAGCCGTGGGGATGGCGCATGGCCGGTTGCAACAGGACGAGACGCCTCAGGAGGAAACATGTGGAACGCAGCATGGATGCGCAGTGTCGAGTGGCTCGCCGCGGCCTCACCGGACCCCAGGGCGTGCAAGCGGCAGTGGGAACACGGAACAGGCACCGCCCTGCTGGAAGCCGGACGCTACTGGAACGTCCTCAGCGTCCCCGAAGGCCTGGGACTGCTCGCTTTGAACGTCCTGTGGCAGGATCCACTGCGCGCCCCCGGGCCCGTCCTCAGACACGGCAAAGCCCGCAGAATCGGGTTCTTCCTGCCCCCCGGCCCCGACGACCAGTGGATCGGCGCCGGAGTCCGCCACGTCGGCAAGGGCTGCTGGATCCCCGTCCCACCGCCCTACCGGGACACCGGACACCTGGAATGGATCATCCCGCCCGACGGAACCGGAGCCCTGCACACCCCTCACCTTCTGGAAGCAGCCCTCCAGTCAGCCACGAGCACACTCGCCGTCCTGGACACCGTCAGTCAGGAAGCGGCCCTGCCGCAGACAGACGTGAACAGCCTGGTCCCAGACCGCCGATGATCCTGGAGTTGCCGTCCTTGCGCAGCCGAACAACGGACTGAGGGTGTCCGGCTCCGGGGGCCGCCCCCGCCCTCACCGCTCAGAGACCGAACGCCGTGAGGCGTTCCCGGCTGGCCGCACTCCCACATTCACCACTGCGGGACACACCGCGCTCGTACGCGAACCACCCGCCAGCCGCATCCCCACTCACAGGGCAAGAGGCATACGCCTAGCCCGCCCGGGCGGCGGCCAGGTGGGCGTTCACGGCGACCACACCGTCGACACCCTGGCAGAGGCCCACGACCACCGGGACGAGACGCGGTTCCGGGACGTGACCCCGCAGGGTGACGACCCCTTCCCGGACCTCGACCGCGACGGTGCCCTCGTCCAGGCCGAGGATGCGCCCCAGGACGTCCTGCTCGATCTCGTCGCGGATCTCGTCGTCGGAGCGGATGAACGCGTCGAGCAGGTCGCTGCGGGTGACGATGCCGATGAGGAGCCCGTCGTCGCCGACCACCGGCAGTTGTTTGACGTGCCGCCTGCGGAGTTCCCGCGCTGCCCGGGGGATCGTCCAGTCGGCGCGGGCGGTGAAGACGGGACTGCTCATGAGCGCGCCCGCGGTCCGGGCCCGAGCCTTGTCCCAGGCGTGCTCGTCGTTCCCGTCCCGACCCTGCGGATCGGGCATGCCGGTCTCGTGCCGCAACACGTCGGACGCGGAGACGACGCCGACGGGAGCGCCGTCGTCGTCGACGACCGGGGCCGCGACGATGTCGTTCGCGTCCAGCAGGGCGGCGACCTCCTGGAACGGTGTGTCGGAGCGGAGGGTGACGACCTCCTCGGTCATCACGTCACCGACCGTGCGGCGGTGCAGCATGGCATCGGCCTCCTCCGCTGGACGGGGCGACCGCGGTCGGACGCCCGGGCGGACCACGCGCGGCGCGCCGGCCACCGCGCCCGCGCCCCAGCCGGCTCGTCGACGCCGTCTTCCCTACCCATGACAACACCGCGCCGCTCCGGCGGCCAGTGACGTCCGGCCGGGCAGGGAGGACCGGCGGTCCCGTGCCAGGGGTGGGACCGAGTACGCGGTAGATGCTGGCGACGCCGGGCGACTGCCCCTGGGTCGATGAGGGTGATCAGGTAGCCCCTGGCCGCTCACTCGGGGTCATCGAGCTGCTGGCTCCAGAACCACATCTCCCGCGTGCTGCTCCGCCTGGGTCTGCGCGACCGGACCCAGGCCGCGCTGTACGCCCGCGAGAACGGGCTGGTCTGAACCGCATCTCCGAACCCTGGTTCCGGAACTGAGTCCCGACCTCATGAAGGGATCGGCCGATACGCCGGGGCCCGATCAACTACCTCATCAGCCGAAAGCTGCCGCTCCGGCGGCCAGAAGATCAAGTCACCGACATGACCAGACGGGCATGCCAGGGCCCTGCCGAGCCTGTCCGGCCAGCCCGCCACCTCATCGTCTGAAGCGTCGTCCGCCTGCATGATCCGCTGCACGGGTACGACCGCCTCCGCACGACTCATCTCCACCGCGCTCATGAGGACCCTCCGCCGGATCACCCAAACGGGACGGGTGATCGCCCGGACAAGTCCTGGAAGGCGCCCGCGCCGATCTCCGTTTCGCCGAGGAGCGCATCGACGGGAAACGAAGCCTCAGCGCCGACAGTCACCAGTCGGCGCCGCAGCTCCGGAACATTGCCCCCACCTCGCCCAACAGCTCCCCCACCACGTCCGAGACGGCGTCCCCCTGCCGGCTCCTGCATCTTCATCCACCCCCCGATCACACGGGCCTACCCCCTCACCGCGTAAGGAATCACGACGACCTGAGACAGCATCACCCGCCATTCGGATACAGCCCCACGACACTGATCCCTCCCAGCAATCTCTCACCCCACGAGAGCCTCGCCCCTACCTCCCCCCGTTGACCAGCGCCAAAGCACCACACCCCCAAGCCCCCACCACCACCGGCACCACACCGAGAGGCCGCAACGCGAGCGACTGCCTTCATGGGCCGGGGCGGAGTAGGGGAAAACCCTTTCGATGCTGTCAGTGGTCTCTGTTAGCTTCATGCGCTCGTGTGATCCACGAGCCTCAAGCGCTCACAGGGGAGGGACACTTGACCAAGTTCGCAAGAACGGGCCGACGCAGACGGACAGTGGTGGGGAGCTGCGCGGCGGCGCTGCTGGCCACGACTGCCGGGACGGCGTACGCGGTGGACAACCTGCCGCCAAAACAACCGCTCGTCCAGGATCTCCAGTCAGGAGGCAAGGCCTGCGCGACCGGCGACGACACGCCATACGTTTCGGCGCCGCCCAGGCTCAGTGCAGTGCTGTACGACCCGGAGGAGGACAACCAGCCCTCCGAATTCAGCCCGGTCAGCGGCGAGTTCGAAGCCTGGTGGACGGACGCGGCAGGAGTGGAGCAGCGGCGGACCTACACCACCATCATTCTGTCGTCGGGGACGCGCCAGTACTGGACCATGCCGGACGACGTCCCGGCGAACACCGTCGTCTCCTGGCACGTCCGCGCGAACGACGGCGAGGCGACCTCCGCATGGAGCGACGAGGACGGCGGCTCGGTCTGCTCGTTCGTGTACGACGACGTGAGCCCTGAGAAGGCGACGATCACCTCACCCGAATACCCCAACCCCGAGGACGTGTTCTGGGTGGACGGAGTGGGCGTCTACGGCCACTTCACCGTGGACTCGCCCTCCGATGACGTGGTGTCGTACCGGTACGGCTTCCTGGGTGGTCCTTACGGAACCGTCTCCGCAGAGCGGCCGGGCGCGGCCGTGACCATTGCGTACTTGCCGCTCACTGCGGGGCCGAAGTCGCTGACGGTCCGCGCGATCGACCGGTCGGGCCGAAGCAGCGGGGAGTCGCAGTACGACTTCAACGTGAAGGCCGGCCGTGCCCCCGTCGCCCGCTGGAGGCTGGACGACCCGGCGGGCTCCCGCTGGGCTGCCGCCGAGACCGGCACCACCGCCCGTGCCGGGACCGGCGTGACCTTCGGCGGCCCGGCGCCCGCTGGCACCACCTCCACCACCACAGTCAGCCTCGACGGCAGCGGCCATGGCTTTCTCACCCCGGACGCCCCGGCGACCGACACCCGTAAGACCTTCGCGGTGAGCGGGTGGGTACGGCCCGCCCGCACCGACCGGAACATGACCGTCGCCAGCCAGGACGCCAACGGGGCGCCCGGCTTCGGCCTCGGGCTGCGCCATAAGGACTCCGGGCCCGCCTGGTCGTTCGCGATCGGCGGCGCACGGGTGTCCGGCGGCGCCCCCGAGACCGGCGAGTGGACCCATCTGCTGGGGCTGTACGACGCCGAGACCGGAACGGCGCGGCTGTACGTCAACAGCCACGAGGTCGGGGCCGTGGCTGCCGCCACTCCCGCTGAGGCGGCCGGCGCATTCCAGATCGGGCGCGCCCGCGGGACGGTCGGCTATCGGGACCGGTGGCACGGGGACATCGGTGACGTACAGGTTCACGACCGGGTCGTGGTGCCGAACGAGATAGCCGGACTGGCGTACCGCAAGCCGAAGCTGCTCGGCCACTGGTCGCTCGAGAACGCGACGGACGGCGTGAGCCCCGAGCAGTCGGACGGTGCGCCACTGCGGCTCGGCACGGGGGCTTCGATCTACCGGGGCTCCGACAGTTCCTGTATCCCGGACCTCGACCCCGACTGCCCCTACGTACCGCCGCCACTCGTCGGCGACGGGCATCTGCGTCTGGACGGCGAGAACGGGTATGCCGCTGCCGACGGGCCCGTCGTGGACACCGGGGACAGTTTCACTCTCGGCGTCGTCGTACGCCTCGCGGACTCGGAGCCCGCCCACCCGATGACCGTGCTCTCCCAGGCCGGCGGGCACACCGACGCCTTCAAGGTGCGCTACGAGCCGTCCACACACACCTGGCAACTGGTGATGCCGGAGAAGGACGAGGCCGGCGCCCCCGAGAAGGTGGTGTCCCAGATCGAGGGCGCGGACGGAGGCGAGGGCCAGGGCCATCGCCTCGCCGTGGTCTACGACGACGCCACCGACACGATCAAGCTCTACCTCGACGGCTACACCAACGCCCAGGCGACCGCGAACCTCCCCCGCGGCTGGCACAGCACCGGCGCCCTCCAGATCGGCCGGGCCAAGGCCGGTGACGGCTGGGGCGAGTACCTGCATGGCGACGTGGACGAGGTACAGGCCTACTCCGGTGCACTGAGGGACGGGGACGTCCGCAGCCTGGGGTCGGGCACGGATCCTTGCCTGTGCTGATCTCCGACCTCCCCGGCGGCCCGCCCGAACCCAGGTTCCGGCGGGCCGCTGGTATGGGAGGGTGCGTCGGTTGCAGGGGCGCCCGGCGGCCGGTGCGGTCCCGCGGGAGGCGAACTCGGCGATCACCAGTGCGGGGTCGGTGGTCTCGTGGAAGCGCAGGTCGGTGAACTCGACCTTGAAGTGCTCGGGGAAGTTCCTCATGTACTCGTGCAGTTCCGCCTTGCCCTTGACGGCCTCGGGGAAGCCGCCCGGGGCGTAAAGGAACTTCAGCACGCCGTCCTCGGTGAACAGCTCGACCCACTGGTCGATCCTCCCGGCCGACAGGTACGCCAGGTGGTCACGGAAGGTGCTGGGCCGCCGCACGGACGGACTCGGCAGCCAAGACGGAGGAGCTCCTGGCGGTGATCGTGACAACGTCCGCCTGGGAAACGACCCCACAAGCCCACAGGCACCCAACGGGCAACGCCTGCCGGGACAGCGGGTTCTCAGAAGCTGCCCCACCGTTCCAGTCGGCGCGACAGGTGACGGCGACCATGGCGCCGAGCCCGATCATGGCAAGTCCGCCCGTCCCGCTGGTCACCGACATCCTGTGAGGAGAGCGGCCCGAGATCGATCTTCGCGAAAGGCCCTGGTCGTACCCGGCCACAACGTTGGTCACATCGTTTGGGTAGGGAGAGATTCAGGTCCCGGCTTGACTCTCACGTTGCGTGAGGCTGGAGGGTTGGGCACATGAGCGACTACTACAACGCGTTCGAGATGAGCCCCGTGCCCGCTCCCGGCCCGGATGCGGTTCCGCCGGAGCCGTTCCGTGGCATCTATGGAATGCCCGCGTTCGTGACGCTCCCCACGAGTGACCTGGCGGCGTCGGTGGACTTCTGGGTTCGTGGGCTCGGGTTCTTCGAGCTGTTCAGCATCCCTGGCAGGCTCGTACACCTGCGCCGGTGGGCGTTCCAGGACGTACTTCTCGTCTCGGAGGGGAGCGTTCCGGAGCGGGCACCAGCGATGAGCCTCATTTTCGCGTGCGTGCTCAGCCAGGTCGATTCCCTTGTCGAGGCCTGCCGCGCGTTGCGCCCGGACTCGGTCGACGGTCCACGGGACACGCCCTGGAACACCCGCGACGTGGCGGTGATCACCCCCGAGAACGCACGGATCGTCTTCACTGCGGCGAAGCCCTTTGATCCGGCCAGTCAGGAGGCGCAAAACCTTGAAGCCATCGGGATCACCCCACCGGGCTTCGGTCGCGGCGACAATCAGCAGCATGCCTGATGCCGCTGACACCGATGGTCTGACCGTCGCTCAGGTCTCGGCGCGTCTGGGAGTGACAGTCCGCGCGCTGCACCACTGGGATGAAATCGGTCTGGCGCGACCGTCGCTGCGCACGGCTGCCGGATACCGGCTCTACACCGCTGGTGCTCTGGAACGCCTGCAACGCATCGTCGTCTACCGTGAGGTCGGTCTGGGCCTGGACGGTATCCGGGCCGTCCTGGACGACTCGACCGCGGACGTGCCCGGCGCCTTGCGCGCGCAGCGCACCCAGGTTGCTGGACGTATCGACCGCCTCCAGCAGCTCGGGGCCGGGCTGGACCGGATGATCGCCGCCCACGAGCGCGGCCTGTCGCTGACCGTCGAGCAGCAGGCCTCGATCTTCGGCCCCCAGTGGAACCCGGACGGGCCCGCCCAAGCCCGTCAGCGCTACGGAGACACGACGCAGTGGCGGCAGTACGCCGAACTCTCCGCCTCTCGCGGCCCGGAGGAGTGACAGGCCATCGCCGACGCCGTTGCCGGCCTCGACCGCGCCCTCGGGGATGCGATGGACGCCGGCGTCACACCTGGCAGCCCAGAAGCGCATCAACTCGTCGAGCGGCACCGCGAAGTCTTCGCTTCGTACTTTCCCCTCACCCGGCGGATGCAGGTCTGTCTCGGCCGCATGTATGAGGCCGATCCGGGATTCGCTGCCCACTACGACGGCATCCGCGCCGGCCTCGCCACGTGGTTCCGTCGCATCATCGACGCCGGCGCGCGCCCACGGCATCGACCCCGACACCGCGACCTGGCAGTGGAACGCGGGTCCCGAAGCAGCCTCGGGGGCGTCCGACGGCTTCACGAAACTCGGCTGGTCCTGGGCCGACCCCATCGCCGCCCTCGCCGTCAAGGGCGGCCGCGACCTGGCAGGGCGGCGGCGGGGAACGTCCATCTGGCGGGCAGTTCACCGTCTTCGGTCAGCGAGGTCAGGATGCCGGCGACGTCCTGTCGCGTTCCGCACCAGGCCGGCCACGACGCGTACCGGTCCGCCCTCGCGGCTTCGGCCACGAGGGTTCCCGGTCGCAGGGCGCACCACAGTTCGCTCCGGTCCCGCTCCGAGCCTGGTGCGGGGACTACTGCGGCAGGGGTGCCTCACCGGATACGGCGATACCTGCCTGGTGGAAGTCGTCCACGGCCGCGGCTGTCGTGTCCGGGGCGACTCCGACCGAATATTCCAGGGGTACCCGTGCGCGGAAGCCGGCCTTCACGGCGTCCAGCGCGGAGGCGCGCGGAGACGACGCCTTACCCTGACGCGGCGCACTTCATGGAGACGGACAGCGGCGGCGCCGTCCCTCGGCCCAGTCTCCCAGCCCAGTCGAAAGTGGGGCTTCGAGGGTGAGGTTGTCGCCGCTTGCCACGGTCTGCAGCAACATGGCGCACAGGGTCGCTTCAGCGGCGCTGCCGGACGGCCCAGGACGGGAAAGACGTCACGGACGACGGACGGCTGTGGCCGGCTGCAGCCGGGCGCAGGCGCGAGACAACACGATGACCTCTCGCGCGTGACTTTCTGTAATCAATCATTAACAGTGAGTAGCCTACGACGGCGGCAAGGACGGCGTGGGCAAAGCCGTGTTCATGCGCCGTGTACGTCGTCCACTGAGTGGCCATCCCGTTGCCCAGCGCATCGGGACCAAGAGGAGACAGAAATGGCTATCGAAGATCGCAGTGATGTCACTCCCGCACACGGCGGGCTGACGAGTCCTCCCTCTCGCGCCGACCTCGAGTTCAATGGCGGCTGGCCGGCCAATGGGCTTGAGGCGGGCAAGTTCTTCCCCGCGACAGAGATCGGGCTTACGGACCCGGACGCGCCCACGGACAGCCCCAGCGGACCGAAGCCAGTGCCCCCGGACGGCCAGATCGCCAGCGGCGGAAACGAGCCGGACGCGGCGAAGCTGGACGAGGTACGGGACTGGCCGAAGGTCGATCTCCAGTCGGGCGCCGAAGTTCCCTTCCAGTGGAACTTCTCGCAGAAGCACAGGACACGCCGCTACAACTACTTCGTGACCAGGGAAGACTGGGACCCGACGGCGCCCCTGAGCCGCGATCAGTTCGAGCCTGAGCCGTTCGCGACATACAAGCCGTACGGCGACATCCCATACTGGGAGATGCCGGACGCTTCCACCGACCCGAACCTCGACAAGCCGCACACGATCAGACTGCCGGAGCGTTCCGGCTACCACGTCGTCCTCGGTGTGTGGGAGGTCGCCGACACGGGTCATGCCTTCTACCAGGTGATGGATGTGAACTTCACCCGGTAGGCCGCAAGGGGAGACTGCCGGGACCGTCCCGTCTTCACGGGCGTCCCGGAAACCGGCCGGGATCGCGGGGCGTACGTCGTGCCAGTGGGCGAATCGTCTCGTCCTGACCTACGGCAACCCACGGCCGGCACACCTTTGTACGGCCCCTGGCACGCCACGCCCTCGTCAGGGCGGCGATGCGTCCGGGTGGCGCGTCCCGGCCGGACGGCCAGGACGCGCCATCCTCCTCCGCACCGGGGTACGCCGGTCACGTGTAGGTAGTGGTTCATGGCGGGGTGATACGCCGCCACCATGGATGATCGTCGAAGACGGACCTTAGTGGTGCCAGGCACGCCCGCCCGTGTTGTGAATGAATCGCTGCAGCACCTTGAGGGTGGTCAAGTACTCCTCGTCGGAGATGTCCGCGTGCCGTTCTGCCCACAGCTCGTCCTGGAGGGCCGCGGCCTTGTCGTAGAACGCCCTGCCCTCGGCCGTGATGCCCAGTCGTCCTTCTGAGTCCTCGGTGACCCAGCCCCGGGCGATGGTCCTGTCGATCTCCCACTCCATGGCTTCCGCGCCCGTGTCGAGGTAGTTCCGGAGGAGGCCGGACACCTCGTCCCGCGTCTTGACAGTGTCGGCTCGTGCGACCTGTGCCAGGATCCACCACTGCGGCTGGGTAGTGCCGATCTCCGCGAGGGCGCCCCGGGTGCGGGTGACGACGGCCTTGAAGGCGGCCCAACTCCAGTAGCCGATGGGTTGCTGAATCAGTTCGGCGTCATCGTGTGAGTACTCCACGACCGGTCCCTCCGTCGTCGCTTCAGCTCGTTCAATGAGACCGACCATAAAAACTCAACCGAACTTGAGGTCAAGGCTCCGTGATCGCCGCCAGCATGCAGGACCGCGACGGCCTCAGGCGGCCGGCGTTCACTCGGCCCACCCGTGTGCAGAGGCAGCACGCCTGGAATGCCACCTACGACGCGCTCGCCGCACCCCACCGCCGTGCAGCACCACCCACCGCGCCTGTCTGCAGGGCTGGGGTGGCACCCGTACTGGAACACCGCCCGCTCGGTGCCGGCGGCGCCCACCGAGCTGCGGCAGCCGACCCTCACCCGGGGAGCGGCCCTGGCCGCGTGAGGCCGCCCGGAGCCGGGTTGCGACAAGCGTTGCGCCTGATCACAACGCCTTCCCGCCACCCCAGTACGGCCACCCTGAGCGGGTCTCCCCACGCACAGTGCCGCGCAGCATCCCCAACGTGGCGGCGGGCGAGGTCACGATCCATCCGGGAGCGGGGGGTCCGCATGTCACCACCTCCACCGCATGCCTCGGGCGCGACCGCTATCGGCCTCGCCCGTGACCTGCTGCGGTCAGGGACGCGCGACATCGCGCCGGCGGGCGGCACCGAGTCCGCCAGGTCCCGTTCGAGACCTCTGCTGCCGCGCGGCAGGCGGAGCCGGGGGCGCAGGACTTCGCGCAGAGCGGTCTGCAGTGCGCTCGACCTCAGCCGAGACGGGGTCGAGGAGGGCTTCGGTGAGAGTGAGCACGTCGCGGGCGCTGGATCGCAGGGACCGCACCGGTCCGACCGCGTCACAGCACCCACTGAACTGCTCACGCGCCCAGGGCAGCACCCTTGCGGTACCGCCGGAGCTGATCAACCAACCCGACCCGCGACTCGACGCCCTTCGACCCTTTGCTGCACAGCGCTGTCCGCATCCTGGGCGGCGGCCAGAAGGGCGGAGAACAGGCCCGGGAAGCGCTTCTCCATCTCTTCCGTGCGGAGCGCGTTCATTTTCGTGGTTCCGACGTAGTACTGCCGGATCACACCGGCCTCCCGCAGGACGTTGAAGTGGTGGGTCAGGGTCGACAGGGAGACGGACACATCGAACGTGCCGCAGCTGATCTCCTTGCCGGCTCGGGCGAGCTGGGACACCACTGTGCGCCGTACGGGGTCCACCAGGGCTTCGAGGAACTGCTGCAGCAAGACGTCCGCGATGTCAGGGTGATCCACCGTCCGGGCGGAGGTGCGGGGGCGGGCCATGACGACTCCCTTGGTGCGGTGCGGATGCAGAGCCATATTACGACGGCCATCAAATAAGTGACGCGGACCACACCGTTGCGGTCCACTCAAGGGCGGGACCGGCAGGGGTGCAGCAGCCCTGCGGGGAAGTCCTGCGCAACCGTCGATGCCCTCCAACACTCTTCCCACCTGCAGCGATGCCCCCTTCCGGCGGTCCCGCGCAGCCGCGAGAAGCGGATTCGCTTACTCGTCTCCCTGTTCGCCGTGCAGGTCGCCATCGCGCTCGGCGCCCGCGTGATCGCCACCTCCAGCAGCGACGAGAAGCCTCAGAGGGTCTCCGCCCTCGGCGCGGCGACCTCATCAACCACCGCGCCACCCCCGACTGGGCCTAGACGGTACGCGAGCTGACCGACGGTCAGGGCGTCGACCAGGTCATCGAGGTCGTCGCGGGCGAGGGCCTGAACCAGTCCGTGCACGCCACCAAGGACCGACCTCGTCGTCGTCACCGACGACGAGGACCTCCCCGCCCGCGTCAAGGAGATCACCGACGGCCGGGGCGTCCGCCTGGCCTTCGACCCGGTCGCCGGCCCCGGGGTGGAGACACTGGCGGAAGCCATCGCCCCCGGCGGCCACCTGGTCGTCCACGGCGCCCTCGACCCCCGACCCACCCCCCTGCCCCACGCCCAGTCCTTCCCGGCCCTGTCCACCAGCACCTACCCGCCTCTCGAGGTCACCACCGCCCCCGAGCTGCTGCAAACCGGGGTGTCGCCTTCGTCAACGCCGGTCTGCGGATCGGTTCGTTCGCGCCCGTGGGTTACAGGGGCGCGGACCGTGGAGTGCGGCACCCACGTCCGGGGCACGGCAGTAGCCCGCCCAGCCGGCCGGCTCACGAGTCGTCGGGGCGCGGAGGGCGGGTGCCGGCTCGGTGGGCGTCCCAGTCCGCGCGGCCGCCGGCACCCAGCACTCCGGTGTCGGCGGCCAGTTCCTTCGAGGACAGGCGGCGCAGCTCGCGCCGGGTGAGGCGGAGGACGAGGGCGGGGAAGGCGGGTCTCAGCGGCTGGCACCAGCGCAGCCACGGGGGTGCGTAGACATGGCGGGCACGGCGGGTGATGCCGGTGGTCAGCCAGTCGGCGACCTGGTCGGCGCTGTGCACGGTGCGGGCGAAGCGGGGCTGGTTGCGTCGCAGGGCCTTGAGCACGGGATGGTCGTCGATGCCGGTGACCATGTCGGTGCCGGTCCAGTGCAGGTAGGCGATGCCGACGCCGATCCCGTCCGGTTCCACCTCGCCGCGCAGCGCCTGGGCGAAGGATTCGGCCCCGGCCTTGGAGGCGCAGTAGGCACTCATCATCGGGGCGGAGCCGAAGGCGGCCGTGGAGGCGATCTGCAGGAAGTAGCCGCGGGTGCGGGTGAGCTGGGGCAGGAAGGCCCTGGCGGTGTTGGCGGATCCGGTGAGGTTGACGTCCACGACCCGCTGCCACAGATCGGCCGGGGTACGGGCGAAGGGGCCGCCGGTGGCGATGCCGGCGTTGGCCACGACCACGCTCGCCGGGCCCAGCACGTCGGTGATCTGCCGGGCGGCGCGGTCGAGAGCCGTGGGGTCGGTGACATCGGCTTCGACGCACACACTGCGGTGGGGCAGGGAGGCCGCCGCCCGGCAGAGGGTCTCCTCCTCGCGCCCCACCAGCGCGACGAGCATCCCGGCGTCGGACAGGTGCCGGGCGAGAGCCTCACCCACACCGCGCGCCGCGCCGGTCACGACCGCGACCCGCCCGGCGAGCGGCGGAACGGCAGCCGTACGGGGCCGGCCGGTCCCGGGGATGTCACGCATACGCCTCGTTCCTTCCCTGCCACCGACCACCGTCGGCGGCACCCCTACCGACATACCCGGCGCGGCCCGGGTGGGCGGGGCGTCTGACCCGTTCGGCCCACGGCTCTGCAGCGTCCAGGACACGGGTGCCGGGCGGATGAACACGGTCGGGGCGGCGCCGCCGCGCGACCGGTCCGGGCCAGGCGGCGGAGGACCGGGCCGAGGTCTACCTCGTCCTGGCCTTCAGCTGCTCCAACGCGGGGATGAGCGCACGGAGGTCGTCGCCGTCCACGGCCGTGTCCGCCAGGGCACGGACCTCGTCCGCGGCGTTGAAGGCGATGCCGATGCCGACCGCGTCGAAGAGCGGGCCGTCGTCGGGGCATGCGCCGACGGCGGCGCATGCGGTGAGGGGGACACCGAGTTCGTCGGCCCGTCGGAGCGCGGCCCTCCGCTGGTCGGCGGCGTTCGTCGGTCGGGTCGCGCGGCCGGTGAAGTGGCCCTGGCTGGTCTCCAACGGACGGCCCGAGTACGAGTGGAAGCCGAACCGCTCGGCCAGCCGGGCCACGATCGGCGTCCAGGTGAGGGACAAGGCGATCGGCACCAGTCCGGTGCGCCAGCACCAGTCGACGGTCTCCTGGACACCCGGGAGCAGCGAAAGCCCGTCCAGTTCGGCGTGCAGCGCGCTCTCGGGCACTCCGGCCCAGCGGTCGGCGTCGGGACCCGTGTCGTCCGGCTCGGCGGTGCTCTCGGACACGCGCAGTCCGAGGCGCTCCTCGACGAGGCGGGTGAGGCTGCACCCTTCGCTCAGGACGCAGTCGACGGAGAAGAAGACGACGCCCACGTGATCCGACATGAACACGCTTTCACTATGCCATCGTCAGCGTGTCCTCTGCAGAGATGTGCACCATCGCTCCGCAAAGCGTGCACAGGATGCGGAGGTCCGCTCTCCGGAACGTCGGGGGGGCGCTCCCGGGACCGGCCCGGGGTGCGGGGATGCCCGATCTGCTTGGTCGGGCCGACGGGAGGATGACAGGCGGCCGGACACCGCGCACACCGTCCCGCTGGAGCCTCGTGTGAGCCCCGGCCACGTCACCGTCGCCGTCGCCGTCGTGCAATGCGCCGTCCTGCTGGGATCGGCGACGGGCAGGCCGACCCCGAGACGATCGAGAAGGCCATCGGCGAGGTCTTCGACCTCCGTCCGGCCCCGATCATCCGCGGCCTCGGTCCGCTCCGCCCGATCTGCGCCCGGACCGCCGCGAACGGCCACTTCGGCCGTGGGCTGCCCGACTTCACGTGGGAGAAGATCGACCGCGTGGACGCGCTGCGCAAGGCGGCCGCGCCGCAGGTCCCGCACCGCGCCGGAAGGCCCGCCTCCCCCGGGTTCGGGGAGCCGGGCCCCGTACTCCGCTCAGGGACGGTCGAGCGAGTGGTCCCGGGGGTGCAGACGTCGCGCCCACTCGGGGGTGCGCAGGGCCTCGGCCGCCTCGCGGGGAACGCTGAGGTGCACATCCCGGCTGTACTCGCCGTCCGGCGTCGGAGTGATCAGGACGGTCCACGGTATGGGGCTCGCGGGGTACTCGAACCAGAACGGCCGGCCGGCCCCGAACTCGATCGCGTACACCGGCAGCCGGCTGACGTTGTTGAGGGCGACCGTGCCCTCGAAGGCGTCCAGGGCCATGCGGCTGAGCACCCGGTTGAGCCGGCCCGCGCGCCGCTGCGCGTCCAGGAACGCCGCCTCCTGGCGTATCCGGTGCGGCGTGACACGGTCGAGGGCCTCACGGACCGTCGAGGCGGTGTGGGCCAGGGGCTCCTCCCGCAGCGCACGGGCGGGCACGGCGGCCGTGGTGTTGGAGACCGCGTTGCCCGAGTATCCGTGCGGCAGGCTCTCCGACAGCGCGGCACGCAGACCGACCACGATGCCCAGCCGCTCGGTGGCCTGCTGTTCCCGGTCGCGCAGTGCGCCCAGGACCCGCCACACATGGGCGCCCAGGGCGTCACCGCTCGACACCCGGGCGTTGTCCCCGCCGGCGCGTGCGGCCTCCCGCAGCGCGAGGACCTCCGCCGAGGAGAACCGGGTGGTCAGGGTCCGCACCCGGCGCGCACGCGCGTTGACCCGCCAGATGAAGCCGAACTTGGCCCGTCCGGTGACCACCGCGTACTGCGGGTCCTGCGGCGCGGGCGCGGTTCCCGCGGCGAGACCGTTCAGGACGGCGCGGTCATGAGGCGGCGCCACGTGGTCCAGCCCTCGGTGCGTGCGCGACCAGTGCACCAGGAAGTCGAGGAAGCCAGCGCCGTCGACCACGCTGTGGTTGATCGAGACGCCGAGGACGGAGCCGCCGCCGCGCATGTGCGTCACCTTGACCGTCAGCAGCGGCGTGTCGTGCCCGACGACCCGGAAGGCGTTGACGGAGTGCAGGTACCGGCGCAGGTCGTTCTCGGCCGGGCGGCCCGGGCCGTAGTCGGGCATGGGCCGGTCGCAGTGGCTCTCGGCCAGCACCGCGCCGGCATCGTTGCAGACGACACTCAGGCCGCGGTCCGCGTCCCGTTCGAGACGCCCGGTGAGCAGGGGGTGGTGCGCGAGGGTCCGGCGCAGCGACTCCCGCAGGGCCTCGGTGTCCAGCCGCTGCCGGTAGTAGAAGGTGCGCGACGTGGCGAAGGTGCCGTTCACCACGTCGTAGACGCTCAACCGGACGCGTTCGCCGCTCGCCCCTCCGGCACGCAGGAGCACGGTACGGTCGGCGTCGCCTGCTGCGGGACCGCTTTTCATGAGCGTCTCCAGGATGGTCGTTCCGAGGGGGCTGGCCGGACACTCCAGCGTGACCGCTGACGGGCGAGGAATTCCCTAGACCGGGCGGGCGGCGGCGCACGCTTTTGGTGGATCCCTAGAGTTGCCCGGCAGCGCTGGCCCGTGCCCGTGCCCACGTGCTGGTCTGGCATCCCCCGATCGATCGATACGGGCGTGGGGACCCGCTTCGACTGCGAGCCGGCCGTACGTGTCGTCCCCACTGGCACACACAGGAGGCCATCAGGCGATGGGGTACGACAAGACCGACATCCTGGAGCTGGTTCGCGAGTACCACCGTTCCACCGTCTCGTCGGGGTTCGTGCCGGGGGTCACCCCGGTGCAGGCCTCCGGCGCCGTACTCACCGAGGACGATCGCGTGGCCCTGGTCGAGGCGGCCCTCGACATGCGGATCGCCGCAGGTGTCAGCTCACGCTGGCTGGAGCGGTCCCTGGCGAGGTACTTCGGCCTGCGCAAGGCGCATCTGACCAACTCGGGCTCCTCGGCGAACCTCCTGGCGCTCAGCTCGCTGACCTCGCCGCAGCTGGGCGACGACCGCCTCAAGCCCGGCGACGAAGTGATCACGGTGGCCGCCGGCTTCCCCACGACCGTCAACCCGATCCTGCAGAACGGGCTGGTGCCCGTCTTCATCGACGTCGAACTGGGCACCTACAACGCCTCGCTGGAGCGGGTGGAGCAGGCGATCGGCCCGCGCACCCGGGCGATCATGATGGCGCACGCCCTGGGCAACCCGTTCCAGGTCCGGGAGATCGCCCAACTGGCTCAGGACCGCGGCCTGTTCCTCATCGAGGACAACTGTGACGCCCTGGGCAGCACCTACGGGGGACAGCTGACCGGTACCTTCGGCGACCTGGCGACGGAGAGTTTCTACCCCGCCCACCACATCACGATGGGCGAGGGCGGCTGTGTGCTGACCGACAACCTGATCCTGGCCCGGATCGTGGAGTCGATGCGCGACTGGGGACGCGACTGCTGGTGCGAACCGGGCGAGGACAACCGGTGTTTCAAGCGTTTCGAGCACCAGATGGGCTCACTCCCCCAGGGCTACGACCACAAGTACATCTTCTCCCACGTGGGCTACAACCTGAAGTCGACCGACATCGCGGCAGCGCTCGGGCTTCAGCAGCTCGGCCGGATCGAGGAGTTCGGGGCCGCGCGCCGGCACAACTGGGCGCGACTGCGGGAGGGCCTGGACGGGCTGCCGCACCTGCTGCTGCCGGAGGCCACCAGGGGCAGCGACCCCAGCTGGTTCGGGTTCGCCATCACCGTCCGCCCCGACGCGCCCTTCGCGCCAGGTGCGCTCATCGACCACCTGGAGTCCAGCAAGGTCGCCACCCGGCGCTTCTTCGCGGGCAACCTGACCCGTCACCCCGCGTACGAGGGGCGGGAGTTCCGGGTCAGCGGGCCCCTCACGAACAGCGACATCACCACCGAGCGCACGTTCTGGATCGGCGTCTACCCGGGTCTCACCGACGAGATGATCGACCACAGCATCCAGACGGTGAGCGAGTACGTGACGCTGCCGCACTGACTACGGCCCCGTCGTCTTCCGCGCGGTCCTGCAAGAGGGCCGCCGGGCCTCCGTGCCCGGCGTGACTGTTTGCCCCTGTCGGACGGATGACCTGGCGGGTGGTGTCACCGGGGCCCGAAGGGTGCCGTCACAGGCGCTGATCAGAGGTCCGGCCCCTGCCCGGACCGGCGCAATGCCGGGCCCTGGCGGGCGGCAGGTCTGCATCGTGGACGCGCGCGAACGGTCCCGGCCACCAAGGCGGGCCCGGCATCGGCGGATGTGACGGCACGGCGATCGACATCGACGGCACGGGCGTCCTCCTCGGCCAGGCCCGTCGCCCCCGGCAGCCGTACGGCGCCGGGGGCGACTCGCGTGGGGGCGGGGCGGGTGGATCAGCCGGCGGCCGTCACCGCGGGGCGGTCGGCGGCCCAGGCCTCCAGCAGATCGGCGGCCCGGGCGGCGCCACCGGCCGTACGGACCGCGTCCCGCATGCGGGCGAGCGCCGCGGGAGCCTCCGGGTCGTCGAGCAGGCCGGCCACCGCCGCCGCGAGGCCGGGCGCGGTCAGCCCGGAGCGGGACAGGGACCTGCCCACCCCGCACCGCTCCAGCTGCTCGGCGCTGACGGCCAGTTCGTGGGCGCGGGGCAGCGCCACCACGGGGACGCCGTAGTACAGGGCTTCCATGAGGCTGCCCATGCCGGCGTGGCAGACGAAGACGTCGGCGTGCGGCAGGACCTGCGGGTGCGGCAGCCAGGGGTGCGCCTCGACGTGCGCGGGCAGCGGACCGAGGAGCTGCGGGTCGCTGCCGCGCCCGAGCGTCATCACCACGTGCCAGTCGGCCGGGTCGAACGCCTCGGCGCACAGCCGGAAGAAGTCGCCCCGGTCCCCCGCCTCGGTTCCCAGCGACACCAGCGCCACGCGCCGGCCGTCGGCGGGCGGGGCCCACCGGCCGGAGTCCGGCGCCGGCCCGGTGAACGTGGGGCCGACGAAGGCGAACCGGTCGTCGAAGCTGTCGCCCTCGATCTGGAAGGCGCGGGGCAGGAACACGAGGTTGCGCTGATCCCACTCGGCTCCGTAACGGGCCATCTCGTCGAGACCGATGCCGTGCTCACCCATGAAGTCGATCATCACCTTGGCGCCCTCGGCCATCACCGGGTGGTCGGCCCCCCACATCTGGGCCCGCAGCGAGAACGTCTCGTTGGCGGCGTGGCTCGGGGACACCTGCACCGGCACCGCGTCCAGTTCACGGGCGAGGACCCGGGCGGCGGCGACCGTCTCGAAGTCGTACAGCACGACGTCCGGCCGGTCGTCGGCGAACGCCTCCAGGGCCGCGGGGAAGACGGTGAGCACGGTGTCCACGAGGAGGTTGTAGCCGTCCACGGCGAGCCGGTCCGCGGTGGGATCGGCGGCGCGGTAGAAGTCGCCGCGGGCGGAGGGGTAGGTGACGGCCCGGGCGCCGGTCTCCTCGACGGTGGCGGCGAACTTCTCGTCGACGACGTAGGTGACGCGGTGTCCGCGGTTCAGCAGCTCGCGGCTCACGCCCAGGGTGGGGGCGATGTGGCCGAAGTCCGCGAAGAGCAGCACGGCGTAGTGCAGGACGGGTGCGGGGGTGCCGGGCGGCATCAGCTCTCCTAGGGGTCGGGTGGGCGGCGGTGCCGGCCATGGTCAGCGGGCGGCCTCGCGGAGGGCCGCGTAGTGCGCCAGGCACTCCTCGTACCCCGCCAGGATCCCGCGGTCCCGGGCTTCGGCGACGGAGATGGCCGAGGAGTCCTTGGCCGACATCAGCGGGGCCTCCGACAGGCCCCAGGGCAGGTCGAGTTCGGGGTCGAAGGGGTCGATGTCCACCTGGGTGCCGGGCACGAACTCGGTGGAGCACAGGTACGACACGCAGGTGTCGTCGGTGAGCGCCAGGAAGCCGTGGACCAGTCCCTCGGCGACGAACAGGGTCTCACCGGACTCGGCGGACAGCTCGTTCACCTCGTGCACGCCCCAGGTGGGCGACCCGACCCGCAGGTCGACGACGATGTCGAGCACCGCGCCCCGCACCACGCACACCACCTTGGCCTGGCCCGGCGGGAGCAGTGTCCCGTGCAGCCCGCGCAGGGTGCGGCGGCGCGAGACCGAGTAGTTCACCTGGGCCACGGACACGGGGCGGCCGATCTCCTCGGCCAGCCGGTCGTGCCGGAACGACTCGTAGAAGCTGCCGCGCGCGTCACGCAGGTGGTGCGGGGTGATGTGGTACGCGTCCGGCACGGCCATCTCTCGAACCTTCATGGTGGCAACACCGTAGGGAACCCCGTTCGAGGGCCGATCCAGGACCGGCTGTGGACGGATCGGGTGGACGGAGCCTGGAACGATCCTGGACCGGCGGGTGCCAAGGTGGCGCCGAGGCCCGCGCGTCCGCGTCGCGGGTGCGGGAGACGAACGGGCACGCGTCGGCGGGTCCGGGAGGAGAACGGCATGACGGAGGTCGGTGTGCTGGGGCGACCGGAAAGGTGGGACACCGGGTCCGGCCGGGTGGTCGTCCTCGGAGCGACCGGTTTCGTCGGCGGGCACGTGGGAGCGGCCCTGGAGGCGGCCGGGTACGAGATCCTCGCCGTCGCCCGCCGCCCGCTCAAGACTCCCGCTTCCTGGCGGTTCCGGCCGATGGACCTGGCGCACGGCGGCCCGGAGGCCCTGACCGAACTGATCGACGAGGAACGGCCGGTGGCGGTCGTGAACGCCGCCGGTGAGGTCTGGTCCCCCGACACCGAGGGCATGCGCCGCAACAACGAGCTGCTGGTGGACCGGCTGCTGGCCGCTCTCGCCGGGTCCGGGGCACGGCCGCGGCTCGTCCAGCTCGGGTCGGTGCACGAGTACGCGCCACAGCCGCACGGGGTGTGGCTGACGGAGTCGTCGCCGGAGGGGCCCGTCTCCGACTACGGACGGACGAAACTGAGGGGCACCCGGGCGGTCCTGCGGGCCGTTCGGGCCGGCGAGGCGGACGCGGTGGTGCTGCGGCTGTCGAACGTCATCGGCGCCGGCACGCCCCGGGCCAGTCTGCTGGGGCAGGTGGCGGCGCAGTTGCTCGCCGGCGGCCGGGACGGAGCACCGGCGCGGGTCCGGGTCTCTCCCCTGCAAAGCACCCGCGACTTCGTCGACGCGCAGGACGTCTCGCGCGCGGTGATCGCGGCGCTGCGCGTCCCCGACGCCTCGGGGCGGGTGCTGAACATCGCCAGCGGCACCTCGCAGCACGTGCGGGACATGGTCGGCCTGCTGCTCACGGTCAGCGGCCGGCGGGCGACGCTGGTGGAACGGGGCGCCCCGGGGCTGCGTCCGGCCGCGGGCAGCGACTGGACCGGGGTGGACGTGTCGGCCGCCCGCACGGTGCTCGGCTGGGAACCGCGGCGCACCCCCCGGGACATGGTGGAGGACCTGTGGCGGGCCGCGGCACACCAGGACTGACCGCTCGGTCCCTCCGGGACACCACGGCAGGGCAGCGCGGCGGCGGGGAAGGATACGCGGGACGCACGAAGGCGTACGTGCGGCACGGGCTCGGGGCGTCGGCGGTGGGCGGCGTCAGCCGGGCAGCAGATCGAGGTCCGCGGTGCTGACCCGGTCGGTCAGCACGTGCTGGCGCAGCTGTTGCAGGCCGGGCGAGGGATCGAGACCGAGCTCGTCGCGCAGGACGGCGCGCAGACGCTGGTAGACCTCGAGCGCCTCGCTGCGCCGGCCACAGCGCTGGAGGGCGATGATCAGGGTGCCCTGGAACCACTCGTGCAGCGGGTGCGCGCACGCCAGTTCCTTCAGGTCCCCGACGAGTTCGCGGTGCCGGCCGAGGCGCAGGCCGGCAGTGATGCGCAGCTCCTGCGCCTGGAGGTGCAACTCCCCCATCCGCAAGGCGTATCCGCGCAGCAGCGGGCCGTGGACCACGTCCGCGAAGAGCGGCCCCTCGCACAGGTCCAGCGCCCGGCCGACCACGGTCTCCGCGGCGGCGGGGTCACCGCAGGCCAGCGCGGTCCGCGCCGCCGCGGTCAGGGCGGTGAACTCCTCCGCGTCGCACTCCCCGGGCCCCACCCGCAGCAGGTAGCCGTGCGCGTGGGTGACCAGCGGCCCGCCCTCGGGGCCGTCCGGCTCCTCGCCCCCGTGCAGCGCCCTGCGCAGCTGGTAGGCGTACGTCTGCACGGTGGTGACCGCGCTGCGCGGCGCCCGGCCGGACCACAGTTCCTCGGTGAGGGCGGTCAGCGGGACGACGGTGTTGCGGCGGGCCAGCAGAAGGGCCAGGACCTGGCGCACCTTCGGCGCCGTCGGCGTGACGTCCCGGCCGTCGCAGGTGACCCGCAGCGGGCCCAGGGTTCGCCACCTCAGCACGGCAGAGCTCCCGAGCGCTGCTCGGGGAGGGCGGCGCGGCGGGCGGCCGCCTCCCACACCTCGGGGTGGTCGCGGTACCAGGCGACGGTCTCGGCGAGGCCCTCGGTGAAGTCCTTCTGCGGCTTGTAGCCGAGTTCGACGCGCGCCTTGCTCCAGTCCACGGAGTAGCGGCGGTCGTGTCCCTTGCGGTCGGCGACGTACTCGACGCTGTCCCAGTCGGCCCCGCACGCCCGCAGCAGCAGTTCGGTGAGCCGGCGGTTGTCCAGCTCCGTGCCGCCGCCGATGTTGTAGACCTCGCCCGCCCGGCCGCCGGTGCGCACGAGCTCGACGCCGCGGATGTGGTCGTCGACGTGCAGCCAGTCGCGCACGTTGAGTCCGTCGCCGTACAGCGGCACCTTCCCGCCGGTGAGCAGGCGGGTCACGAACAGCGGGATGATCTTCTCCGGGAACTGGTGGTGCCCGTAGTTGTTGGAGCAGCGGGTGACCCGCACGTCGAGCCCGTGCGAGCGGTGGTAGGACAGGGCCACCAGGTCGGAGGACGCCTTGGACGCGGCGTACGGGGAGTTGGGGTGGAGCGGGTGCTCCTCGGAGGTGGAGCCCTCGGGGATCGAGCCGTAGACCTCGTCGGTGGAGATGTGCACGAACCGCTCGACGCCGTGGCGCAGGGCGGCGTCCAGCAGGACCTGGGTGCCGAGCACGTTGGTGCGCACGAACTCGGTGGCGCTGGCCAGGGAGCGGTCCACGTGGGACTCGGCGGCGAAGTGCACCACCTGGTCGTGTTCGGCCATCAGAGCGTCGACCACGGAGGCATCGCAGATGTCGCCGACGCACAGGCGGTAACGGGGCGAGGCCTGGACGGGGTCGAGGTTGGCCGGGTTGGCGGCGTAGGTGAAGGCGTCGAGAACGGTGACGGTGACGTCGTCGGGTCCGTCGGGCCCGAGCAGGGTGCGGACGTAGTGGGAACCGATGAAGCCGGCACCGCCGGTCACCAGGATGCGCGTCTGACTCATGGGGATGCGGCGCGTCACCGGGCGTGCCGAGCGGCGCCGTCCTCCTTCCTTTCGGTTGTGCGGTGGTGTCCGCCCGGCGGGCGAGAGCCCGGTGCGGGTCAGTCACCCGCGACCAGGTCGGCCAGGTCCGGCACGATGTCGTAGGGGCTGGGCATGGCGGCGGACTCGTCGCGCAGCCGGCGTGCGGCGGCGGCGTGGGCGGGGTCGTCCAGGAGCCGCCGGGCGAGGTCCGCCACCCGGTCGGGGTCGCTCTCGGAGTGGTGCAGGAAGAATCCGGCACCGGCCTCCTCCAGGCATCGGCCGCGCAGTTCCTGGTCGGCGACGAGGGTGGACAGCGCCAGCTGCGGCACGGCGTTCACCAGGGCGGTGGAGAAGGTGCCCCAGCCGCCGTGGTGGACGACGGCGGCGCAGCTGGGCAGCAGCGTGTTGAGGGCGACGCCGCTGACAACCCGTACGTTGGCGGGCAGGCCGCCCAGGCGCTCGGTCTGCTCGGGCAGGAGCGCGGCGACGATCTCCGCGTCGAGCCGGGACAGGGACCGCAGGATGTCGGACACGCCGACGTAGTCGCCGCCGTACGCCTCGGTGTTGGTGCGTCCCAGGGTGACGCAGATCCGGGGCCGCTTGGGCTCCTCGCGCAGCCAGTCCTCCTGCACGGCCCGGCCGTTGTAGGGGACGTACCGCATGGACACGGTCCGCAGGTCGCTCGCCGGGCGCAGGCTGGGGGGCAGGGTGTCGAGGGTGAACTGCCCGTTGAGCAGCTCCTCGTCGCAGCGCACGCCGTAGGGGCGGCCCCGCTCGTCGATCCAGTCGGCCAGGGGGTCCACGCGCTGTTCCTCGGGCATGTCGCGGGCCAGTTCGACGAAGGTGGCGCGGGCCTGGCCGTAGACGTCCGCGCACCACAGCAGACGGGCGTGGGCGGCACCGCAGGCCCGGGCCGCGATGCCGCCCGCGTAGGCGATGGGGTCCCGCACGACGAGGTCGGGCCGCCAGTCGCGGGCGAGGGCGACGAGGTCGTCGAGGATCGGGTCGTTGTAGCGGGCGAACCCGTAGGGGACGCTGATCCGGTAACGGGCGACCAGGCCGGCGTGGTCGACGTCGCCGTAGCCGAGGCGACTCCAGTTGGCCACGTCCGCGTCCTGGGAGTCCCGGGCGACGGCCATCTCGCGGTGGAGGTCGTGGTCGTCGCCCACCGGGGCGGCGACCAGCCCGGCGCCGGTGATGACCTCGGTCAGCGACGGGGCGTTGGCCATCAGCACCTCGTGCCCGGCGGCCGTCAGGGCCCAGGCCAGCGGCACCATGGTGTAGACGTGCGACTTCTCCGGCAGGCCGGCGAACAGGACGCGCATGGGTTTCTCTCCTCGTCGGGGCCGCGGGGGCGGTGCGTGACGGGCCTCAGGCCGCCGGCTTCCGGTCCTCCCGTACGGATATGGCGCTCAGCGGGCACGACTCGGCCGCCTCGCGCACCGCGGCGTGCTGGTCGCTTCCGGGCCGGTCGACGAGCAGTACGGCGAGTCCGTCCTCGTCGCGCTGGTCGAAGACGGCGGGTGCGACGAGCGCGCACTGGCCGGCGCCGATGCACCGGTCGTGGTCGATGGTGATGTCCATGCCGCCCCCTGTCAGCCGGTCGGGTCCGTGACGCATGCCGGGTCGTGCCCATCTTGGAGGCCTCCCGGCGGGACCGGGACCGCGCTCGGACGCTGTCTGGGGTTTCCTCCAGTAATTCACGCGGCCCGCCCGGTTCCGCGGGCGGGGCGGGGCGGCCGGTACTCGGAAAATCCCTAGAGTGCTCCGGCACCGCTGGCCGGGCCCGCACCGGCCGTGCTGGAGTGGCCGGCAGGAACGGCACCCCGCGGAACCCGCGTGGTGCCGGCCGGTGCCCGGGGAGGGCCGCTCCCAGGCCGGCCGTCGCGGTGTTCGTCCCCGGCCCGGCTCGGGGAGGGCCGTGGCAGGGGACGCGGGCGGCCGTACGACGACTTCGTGAAAGGGGAATCCGGGTGGCGCAGCAAGGCACTTCGGACGTGCTCGACCCCACGCCCGCGGCGGCCCCCCGGCCCGGCCGCGCGCCGTCCGTGGAACCGGACGGCGGGGCCACCCTGCTGGCGTGGGCGGCGCGGATGCGCGAGGAGGAGCGGGCCTGTCGGGACGACTCCGGTCATGTGCACGTGTTCCGGCACGCCGACGTGCAGCAGGTGCTCTCCGATCCCGCCACCTTCTCCTCGGACACGGTGGGCCGTCTCTCGGGCGGCGAGAAGAAGGCACCGCGCGGCACGCTCCTGCTGCTGGACCCGCCGCTGCACGGAAAGATGCGCCGGCTGGTGAGCAAGGCGTTCACGCCCGGTCTGATCGCCGGGCTCGAACCGTGGATCACCGAGCTGACCGGCGAGTTGCTGGACGCCGTCACCGAGGACCGCTTCGACCTGGTGGACGCACTGGCCAACCCACTGCCGGTGACCGTCATCGCCCGCATGCTGGGCGTGCCGACGGCGGACCGCGCCCTGTTCCAGGGCTGGGCCGACCAGTTGCTGTCCACCGATCCGGAGGACCCGGAGAGCGTGCGCCGCATGGAGGAGACCGCGGTCACCATCACCGCCTACCTCCAGGACTTCATCGAGGCCCGGCGCGGGGAACCGCAGGGGGACCTGCTGGGCACCCTGGTCGACGCCGAACTCGACGGCGAGCGCCTGGAGGACGAGGACATCGCGAGTTTCGCCACCCTCCTGCTGCTCGCCGGGCACATCACCACGTCCGTGCTGGTCGGCAACGCGCTGATTTGTCTGGACTCCGACCCGGACCTGCTGGAGAAGGTGCGCGCGGACCGTTCGCTGATCCCCGCGGTCATCGAGGAGACGCTGCGGCTGCGGCCGCCGTTCACACGGATCGAGCGGGTCACCACGACCGCCACGACCGTCGCGGGCCTCGAGGTGGGACCCGACACGCTGGTGCATCTGTGGCTGCTGGCCGCCAACCGCGACGAGCGGGTCTTCGACGCCCCGGACGCCTTCCGCCCGGACCGCGCCAACGCCCGGCAGGCGGCGTTCGGGCACGGCATCCACTACTGCATCGGGGCCCCGCTGGCCCGGCTGGAGGGCCGGATCGCCCTGGAGGCCCTGCTGGACCGGTTCACGCGGATCCGCGTCGATCCCACGGTCCGGCTCTCCTGGCACGGCACGAACGTCTTCGGCGCCCGGCACCTGCCGCTGTGCGTGGAACGCGCCTGACCGCTCCCCCCGCGCACCGGCCGCCCCGCGTGGCACGCGCCCCGCGCCGCTCCCCTGCACCGGCCGCCGTGCGGGACGTCCCACCCGTGCATGCGGGCCCCGGCCGCCGCGTGTGGCCCTCGTCCCGTCCCTCCCACCCCGCCCAAGCCCCCGTACCCCGACGGAGTGACCTCATGAAGACCCGGCCCGATCCGCCCGTGATCCCCTCGGACCGCGGCAAGTGCCCCTTCGACCCGCCCGCCGCCTACGCCAGACTGCGCGCCGAGGAACCGGTCAGTCCGATCACCTTCAAGGTGGCGCCGAAGGACCCCTCCGGCTGGCTGGTGACCCGCTACGACCTGGTCCGCCAGATCCTCGCCGACGACCGCTTCAGCCACCGCAACGAACTCCTCGCGCACGTCGTCGCCCCGCCGTTCCCGATGACCGAGTACGCGCCGCAGCCCTCCCCGCCCGGCTCGTTCGCCAAGACGGACGCGCCCGAGCACACCAAGTACCGGCGGCTCCTGGCGGGCCACTTCACGCTGCGCACCATCCAGCGGCACGAACCGGAGCTGACCCGCATCGTCGACGAGGCCCTGGAGGAGATGGCGGCCGAGGGCTCGCCGGCCGATCTGGTGACCGGCTTCGCGGAGAAGGTCGCGCTGCGTTCGACGTGCTCGCTGATGGACGTGTCGCCGGAGCTGATGGACGGCATCCAGGAGCACTTCTCGGTCCTGATGGCGCTCACCTACACGCTGGAGGAGTTCATCCACCACGTGGAAGCCATGGACGCCCTCATCCGTCCCATGATCCGGGCGCGGATGGCCGAGCGCGGCGGCGACTTCTTCGGCAGGCTGGCCGCGAGCGGCGAACTGACCGAGGAGGAGCTGGTCAACCTGGCGGTGCTCACCCTGGCCGGCTCGCTGGACACCACGCCGAACATGCTGGCGCTGAGCACCTTCGCCCTGCTGGAGCACCCCGACCAGCTGGCCCTGCTGCGGGAGCGGCCCGAGCTGTACGCGCAGGGGGCGGTGGACGAGCTGCTGCGCTACCTGACCATCTCCCACATGGGCTCCAGCCGGTGCGCGCTGGAGGACGTGGAGATCGGCGGCACCACGATCAAGGCCGGCCAGACGGTGGTGCTGTCGCTGCCCGCGGCCAACCGCGACCCCGAGGTCTTCGACGACCCCGACCGGCTCGACGTCACCCGTACGCCGCGCAAACACCTGGCGCTCGGCTTCGGGCCGCACCAGTGCCTGGGCCAGCACGTGGCCCGCGCGAGCCTGCGGATCGGGCTGGGCAGGCTCTTCGAGCGGTTCCCGACGCTGCGGCTGGCGGAGCCGGCCGCGGAGGTGCCGCTGCGGGACCGCGCCGTGCACTACGGCGTGGACCGGCTGCTCGTGGGCTGGGACTGAGCGGCCGTGGCGAGAAGGCGGGTTCCGCCGTTGCGGACGGTGGTCGACAGCCGGGTGGAGTCCGTGCACACGGTCCGGGCCGGGACGGCCGACGGCGGCCGGGTCCGGCTCTCCGCCTACGACCTGCTGACCGGCCCCTGGTACACGCCGCTGACGTTCTTCTACCGCAAGACGCTCGACGGCGAGGCGCTGCGCGACTCACTGGCCCGCACCCTGCTGCGCTATCCGCTGCTGGCGGGGCGGCTGGAGCGGGACGCCGACGGCGGACTGAGCGTGCTGTGCAACGACGCGGGCGTGCGCTTCACCGAGGCGTCCTGTCCCGACCCGATGCGCGAGTACGGTCACCTGCTGCGCGCGCAGCCGGTCATCGGGGACGTGGTGCGCGAGGTGAGCCCGTTCGGTGTGGTGGGCCGGGACACTCCCCTGCTGAAGATCCGGCTCACGCAGATGCGCGGCGGAGGTTCGGTCCTCGGCGTGCTCATCAGCCACAGTCTCGCGGACGGCGGCAGCACCCTCGCCTTCCTGGAGAACTGGTCGCGTGAGCACCTCGGGCTGCCCTGGGAGGACCCCAGCCACGACCGCCGGGCGCTGGACGCGCTCGGCCGGCCGTCGGACGACCCGGCGACGCGGGCCGGCCGCGTGTTCGTCGGCGTCGGCCGGATGCGGCACCTGCTGACCACGCTGCGCCCGGGTCTGCGCAGACGCGTCACCGTCACCACCCGGTTCGAGGCGGCCGAGCTGGCGGCGATGAAGAGCCGGGCGCTGGGGGAACTGACGGACGCGGGCGCCTGGGTGTCCACCAACGACGTGCTGACGGCCCATCTGTGGCGTGTGCTGGGCGAGTTGCGGGCGCATCCGGACGAGGTGGTGGAGTGGCTGGGACTCGTCGTCGGGGCGCGATCCGGGCTGGGCGACGCGCTGCCGTCGTCGTACTGGGGGAACTGCGTCAGCAAGAGCTGGACGTCGCTGCCCGCCGGAGAACTGCGCGGCCGGTCCCTGGGGGCGGTGGCGGGCGACGTGCGCCGGTGCCTGCGCGACAACACGGAGGACAAGCTCCGCGACGAGATCGCCTTCCTCGGCTCCTACCGCCGACGGGGCGTCTCCCGGCACGTGATGTCGGCCCACGCCCTCGACGTGTCCGAGACGTCCCTGACCGTCAACAACTGGTCGCGTTTTCCGCTGTACCGGATCGATCTGGGCGCCGGGCGGCCGTTCTGGTACGAGTTCCCCGACCTGCCGGTGCCCACCGTGCACATCACGCCGACGCCGGAGGAGGACGGCGGCCGGGACGTGTACCTGTGCCTGTCCGAGCCGAACGCGGTCCTGGCCGGCACCGGCCGCTGGCAGGAGCGGCTGCATCCGTACGCGGTTTCCGGCCTCACGGGGTGAGGTCTCGCCGGGGGTGCGGTGGAGGGCCGCGGCCGCGCGGGGCGGGCGGTCGGCCGCGGTACGCGTCGGCCGGGAAACCGAGCGGGATGGATCCCGGCGGACGGGAAAAGGGGGGTCCAGGACATCGGCCGGGCTGGTCTGGGCAAAGATGGCAGGCAACGGTCAGGTCGTCCGGCCGAACCGTCGGGCGCGCACCCGCGACAGCCGGCCGTCGTGGCCTGGATGCTGGCTCTGCCTCGCAACGCCGGGAGAGAGGGACACGGTCATGATCGTTGCCTCGGAGGGTCACAGCCACCCGGACTCCGGCACCGGTTCCCCACCCCCGGAACTCGTGGAGCGGGAACGGGAGCTCGCCCTGTTCGGTGAGCTGCTGCGGCACACCGCCACCGGACGGTCCGGTCTCGTCGTCCTGGAGGGCCCGGTCGGCATCGGGAAGACGGCCCTGCTGCGGGCCCTGATCGCCGAGGCGCACGCCCTGGAGCTGCGCGTCCTCCAGGCGGAGGCCGCCGACGGGCACCGGTTGCCGTTCAGTACCGCGCACACCCTGTTGACCGGCCTGCCGGACGACGATCAGGCCCCACCGCCCTCGACACCAGGGGCGTTCGCGGCGCACGGGCTCGCCGACAGACGGCCACCCGCGCTGCTGTGCTGCGACAACGACACCCCGGAGGTGTCGTTCGGTGTGCTGACGCGGCTGCACGACGTCGTCAGGCGGGCCGCCGCACGCGCTCCCCTGCTGATCGCCGTGGACGACGCGCACGAGGCCGACCCCGCCTCCCAGCGCCTGCTGGCACACACCGCGCGGCGGCTGGCGGGCCTGCCGGTGCTGCTGGCCCTCGTGTGCCGCACCGGTGCCGACGCGCCGGCCCTCGCCGAGATCGCCACCCTGGCGTCCTGCCGGGTGCTGCGGCCTCGTCCGCTCACCGGCCCGGGCCTCGTCGCGCTCGCCCGCCGTCTCACCGGCGCCGAGCCCGACGCGACGTTCCAGCGGGCGTGCCTGGCCGCCAGCTACGGCAATCCGCTGCTGGCGACCCGGCTCATCCGGACGCTGTACGCGGAGGACCTGCCGTTGACCGGCGCCGAGCTGAGCACGGTCACCGAGCAGGACATGCAGGCCTTCGGGGCCCGTGTGGTGCGCCTGCTGCACCGCCAGGCACCGGCCACGGTGGACGCGGCTCGTGCCATGGCGGTGCTGGGGGACGGGACCGCCCACGAACTGTGCGCGCGGCTGGCCCTGGTGGACGCCACCTCCTTCGACCGGTCCCTGTCGGTGCTGGGCGCGCTCGGACTCGTCAATGGCGACCGCCCCGAGGGGAGGTGGGCCTTCACGCACGCGCTGGTGCGCCGCGCCGTGCTCGACGACCTGCCGGACGACGAGCGTGCCGCCGCGCACGGCCGCGCGGCCCGTCTGCTGCACGACATCGGTGCCGGCGCGGCGGATGTCGCCGCCCACCTGTGCCGGTCCGCCGCCACGGCGACCCAGCCGTGGGCCACGACCGTGCTGCGGGAAGCGGCCCGGGAGGCGATGGTGGTCGGGGCGGCGAGCCGGGCGGTTGAGTTGCTGCGGCCCTGTGTTCCGGACGGTGCCGCCGACGACTGCGATCCCGGGCTGCTGATCGAACTGGGCACGGCCGAGGCACGGCTGGACCCGGCGGCCAGTGTCCGGCACCTGACGGCCGCCCTCGACCGGACGACCTCCCCGGACCTGCGGTTCACGGCCCTCAGTTCCCTCGCCGACGCGCTGACCCGCCAGGGCCGGGTGGACCGTGCCGTCGAACTCCTGGAGCTGTGCCGCGCGGACCCGGCCACCCTGCCCTCCGGTGCCGAGAGCACCCGACTGCTGGAAGCGCAGCTGCTGATGGCGTCCACGGTCGACCGGGCCGCCTTCACGCGGCTGCTCGACACGGTGCCCCTCGACCTCCGGCTGCCCGGCGACACCGCCCAGGAGCGGGCGCTGCTGGCCGCCCGGGCCGTCATCGCGGTGTCCCGGATGGACCGGGTGGCCGAGTCGGTCGCGGCGGCACGCAAAGTCACCGGGCGGGGCGGACCCACCGCGGACGACCCCGCCTTCCTCGCCGTCGCGGCCTCGGTCCTGCTCTACGCCGACCTGCCGCACGAGGCGCAGGATGTCTACGGTCAACTCATCGACGGAACCGACCCGTTGCCCGACCAGACCTACGCCAGCCTGCTCGCGCTCAGCGCCGAGGCCCACGAACGGCTCGGTGCCCTCGACAGCGCGCTGCGCCACACCACCGACGCGCTGCGCCACACCACCGTGGCACGCGCCACCGCACAGGAAGCGCTCCCGCTGGCCGTGCGACTGCACGCGCTCCTGGACCGCGGCCAACTGCCGGAGGCCGCCGACCTGGACGAGCGGGTGCCCGATCCGGCCCGGAGCGAGGCCTGGCAGTGGAACGAGGTGCTGTGCGCCCGCGGCCGGCTCCGGCTGGCGCAGAAGGACGCCGTGCGCGCGCTGGCCGACCTGCGGGAGTGCGGACGCCGGCAGGCGGCCTGGCAGCGCGTCAACCCGGCCGTCTCGCCCTGGTGGTACTGGACCGGCCGGGCGCACCTCGCGCTGGACGACCGCCGTGCGGCCCGCGCGCTGGCCGAAGAGGCCGTCGACGGGGCCCGGTCGGCGCACCTGCCGCTCGCGCTGGGCGCCGGTCTGGAGCTGTGGGCCGCGACAGTGGACGGCGCCGAGCGCGCGACGCTCCTGGAGGAGGCCGAGCACGTGCTCGGCGGGACGAGGGCGGCACTGCTGACGGCGCGGGTGAAGGTCGCCAGGGGCCGCGCCCTGGACGCCCTCGGTCACCGCAAGGCGGCGCGGGAAGTGCTGCGGCAGGGATGGGAGGAGTCGTACGCGCTCGGCGCCCGCTCCCTGCACGACGTCGCCCACCGGGCACTGCTGGCCACGGGCGCCCGTCCGCGCCGGCGCGTGTCGCGGGGGCTCGGTGCCCTCACCCGCAGCGAGTCGCAGGTGGCCCGGCTGGCGGCGGACGGGCGGTCCAACGCGTGGATAGCGGAGACCCTGTTCGTCACCCAGCGCACCGTGGAGGTTCATCTGACCTCCGTCTACCGCAAGCTCGGCCTGTCCGGCAGGCGGCAGCTGCGCGACGCTCTGGAGTCGGCGGACGCCCAGGGCGCAACCCGGCAGGTGTGATCGGACGCGCGGTGCGCCGAGGGGACCGGAGAAATCCCGACGGCTTCCGGCGCACCTTCCGCACGGCCGGGTCGCTGTCGTATTGCTGTCGATGTCCGGCCGGCCATGCGCGACGAACGGAATGGTGATAAAGGCCCGACGGGCACATTGTCCATCGGCTGACAGGCGGCCGCATTCTCTTCGGAACGGCCCATCGTATTTCGGCGCACTTCCCGCCCCACCGAGTTCCACGGCATTCCGGTTCACCCCGTCGTCCTTCTTCTCCTGCGCGACCAGCTGCGGCCATCCGCGACCGGCGCGGAGGTGAGCACCGAAGACACGCATGTGGAGGCATCACGCAGCAGCCCTCAGGTCGCCCATCCGCCGCACGCCACCCGGGAGCCGACTCCCCACGTCGTTCCGCTTACGCATGCGACATGCCGAAGGTGACGATTCTCCTCGCTGCCGACCTCCCTCGGGTATGTACGGCCCAACTGGTCTTGCCGCCGCGCACCTTGCTGTGATCTGCTCGTCCCCAGGCTTTCCCACAGCTGTGACCGAGCTTCAGGAACTCCCTTGTGTCAGCGATTTCGCGGGCCCGACACTCCCGGGCCTCAGCGTGCCGGGCCCGGGTTCGGCCAACCCCCGTGAGAAGTCCGGTGCTGTGCCCACAGGAGTCCCGGCGGTCCCGCGGCACCGCCCGCAGGGTGCGCAACGCTCACGGAGCCGCGTCCGGCCGCACCCGGAGCGGTGGCCGGCGGCCCGTGCCGATGAAGGAGAACCACAGCCTTGCTACTGGAGCGCAGGTCCGAACTGACGCAGGCGACGTCGGCACTGCGCCGCGCCGCGGAGGGGGAGGGCTGCCTCCTGGTCGTGCGAGGACCGCTCGGAGTGGGCAGGTCGACGTTCCTGGAGACGGTGGCGGCCCTCGCGGACGCCGAGGATTTCCTGACCCTGCGAGCACAGGCGGCCGCCGCCGAGGAGAACTTCACGCTCGGGGTCGTGCGGCAGCTGGCGGACTCGGTCCTCGTGACCGCACCCGCCGACGACAGCGGACGCTGGCTGAGGGACGCGGCGGCCGCGGCAGACACGGCGGGACCTCACGTCACCGGATCCGTCCCGCCGTGGTCCTCGGTCACCCCTCGGCAGGCACCCCGCTGGCTGACCGCTCTCCTCGCGTCCATGGCGTCGGACCGGCCGGTCATGGTGATGGTGGACGACCTCCAGTGGTCGGACAGTGAGTCCCTGCTGGCGCTGCTGCCGTCCCTCGCGCAGCGACGGCAGAACCGGATCGTGTTCGTCCTGTCCGTCCTCCCCGGCGACGTACGCGGCACCAGGGACCAGGTCCGACAACTACTGGAGCCGGCTGACCGTACCGTGGAACTGACCGCGCTCAGCCGCGACGGTGTGCGTCTGCTGGTGGAGGAAGCCTGTGACGCGCCGCCCCACGGCACATTCGTCGACACCCTGCTGCAACGCTCCGGCGGCAATCCCCTGCTGGTGAAGGCCCTGGTGGACGAGGCCCAGTACCAGCAGCTCCAGCCCACCGAGGCCAACTGCGCGGCAGCGGCAGCCCTCCGTCCGGAACGGGCTCGCCGGCGCCTCACCGCCTTCCTGCGGTCGCAGCCCGACCACGTCCGGCGCGTCGCCTACGCGCTGACCGTGCTCGATGACGCCGCCGACCCCCAACTGGTGACCTACCTGGCGGAGATCGACGACGACCGGCGGGCGGAAGCCATCGACGTCCTGCGTCTGACCGGACTCGTGGCGCAGCACTCCGGCTTCCTCATCCCCGGGACGCTGCTGCGTGACCTGCTGGAGGAGAGCATGCCCGCGGCCGAGCGCACCGCCATGCGCAGCGTGGCGGCCGAACTGCTGCACCGCACCGGTCATCCGGCCGAACTGGCAGCGGAACAGCTCATGTCGGTCATCACCCTGCACGGCCCGCAGGCCGTGGAGATCCTGCGGACCGCCGCGGACAGCGCGCTGCGCCGCGGTTCGCCCCGGGACGCCGCCCGCTACCTGCGACGCGCGCTGCTCGACACCTCCCCCACCGGGCCCGACCGCGGCCGCCTGCTGATCGACCTGGCGACCGCCGAGCGCAGCTTCGCCTCCGCCGCCTCCCTGCGGCACGTCGCGGAAGCCGTACCGCTGCTGGAGTCGGTATGGGAGCGCGCCGACGCCGTGACACGGCTGGGCCCTCTGCTGATGGATCCAGCCGCGTTCCGCATCGACTCCGTACGGCGGGCCGTTGCCGAGGAACTGGGCCGGTCCGACCCGGACGACTGGACGGAACGAGAACTCGCGCTGCGTCTGGAAGCCCGGGAGCACGTGCTGTCGGCACAGGATCCCGCGCACGTGCAACGCGCTCTGCGCCGCTTCCGGGAGCTGGGCCCCACCCCTTCCCTGCGCACCACCGGGGAGCGTGAACTGGTGACGTCGCTCATGCACGTCGCGTTCGTCGCCAACGCCGCTTCCGCCGAGGAACTGTCGCTGCTGTGCGCCCGGCTGCTGGAGCGCGAGACGCCCACCCCCGAGCACGTCCACAGCACCACGCCGCTGGTCATCAACATCCTCGCCGGCGCCGGCCGGACGGACGGCGCGGCCGGCTGGCTGCGTGAGGCGCACCGGCTCGCGCAGCGCACGGGGGGTGACGTGGAGCAGGCCGTCATCCGCGCGGAGCAGGCCCTGGTCGCCCTCGCCGACGGGCAACTGGTCCACGCCCGGCAGAAGGTGGTCCAGGCCGACGCCCTGGCCGGACCCGACACCGGGGGCCTGCCGACCGTCTGCGCCGCCGTCCTGGCGATCGTCGCCCTCCACACGGAGGAACCCCAGCTCGCGGAACAGATCCTCACCCAGCACCGACTGCACACCGAGAACCAGCACCTGGCGGCGCTGCTGCACCTGGCGCGGGGCACACTCGCGGCCGGACGCGGCGAAACCCGTACCGCGCTCGTCCACTTCCAGACCGCGGGCCGGCGCGCGGAGCGCATCGGCTGGTACAACCCGGTCGCGGTCCCCTGGTCGTCCTGCGCCGCCCTCATGCACCACCGTCTGGGCGAGCACGAGGAGGCGGTGGCGGCAGCGCGCCTGGAGGTCGAGCGCTCCCGCACGTGGGGTGCTCCCGTGCGGCTGGGACGTGCCCTGGTGACCCTCGGCAGGGTCTCCCAGGGACGAGAGGGCGTGACCGTGCTGGAAGAAGCCGTCGGGGTGCTGGAGAACGCGACCAACGAGCTTGAGCTGTGCAAGGCGCTGTACGCCCTCGGCACCCACTCCGAAACGGACCGCAGACGGCGCTCCGCCGCGCTCAAACGGGCACACGAGCTGGCGGTCGGCCTCGGAGCCGACGCTCTGGCGGAGAAAATCGCGCGAAGGAGGGACGAGCGTGTAAGAGGGACTTCCTCGGCCACCGACAGGCTGACCCCGTCCGAGCGGAAAGTGGCACACTTGGCGGCCGCCGGCCTCAGCAATACCGAGATATCGGCCAGGCTGGGCACGTCCTCCCGCATGGTCGAAAAGCACCTGACCAACTCGTACCGCAAACTGGGAATCGCGGGCCGCCCGGATCTCGCCCAAGCCCTTGAGGAACGCGGCGAAACGCCACCCACGTGACCCGCGCCACTTCCGCATACGCGCTGCGTCTTCCCGGAAATCGGGCGGGAAACGGGCAGCCCCCGGCGGAGAACGGTCACGCGGGTCGGCCCACCCGGCGGACGACCAGGCCGGAACCCGGCGGCCGCGGCCGCCGCCCCGACGATCCCCGAGGGCGGGCGAAACTTCGCGGTCAGCGGTGATTGAGCTGGTCAGGCCGGGTGGCCGGACATCAGGAAGGCCCCCGGAGGGTCCACCGCACCGCACCACCGAACCACCGAACCACAGTGTTTTGCCGCCACGCAAAGGTTTGCTTGACCGGCCTGGAGGGGCATTCCTAGGCTCTCCCCCAGTTGATCAGAGATTGACTCGACGGGTCATTGACCGAGACCCGGCCGAGTTTGCACCACCTGTGATCAGATGCGCTCCCAGGTGGTGCGTGCATCCCCCACATCTGAACGCAGAAAGACGGGCATCGAAGTGACCACGCACGTAGTCATTCCCCCGCACACCCGAGACAGGGCGTCCATACCGCATCAGGGCATCGCCGGCCGGAATACCCAGGAGTCCCGGGCTCATGCGATGGTGAACCGCCGCTTTTACACCGCTCACGTGAATCCCGAGATGCACATCGTGGCCGCGGAACCCGACTTCTCGCGCCAGTTCGGCCGCACCCCGGCCGACACCTGCGGCCGCAGCCTGTACGACCTGCTCCACCCCTCGGCGCCCTCTGTGCTGAACCGTCACTTCATCCGGCTCGCCGAGGGCCGCTCCAACCGCTTCGCCGAGCGCATGGTCGGCCTCAGCACCGCGGGCCGGGTCTTCTCCGGCGAGCTGACCGGCATCGCCGTGCAGAACACCACCGGGAATCTGGCCGGCATCGTCGTGCAGGTACGGCCCGACTCGGAGGCGGACGGCACGGCCGCCGAGGACGTGGTCGGCATCCCGCGGGAGCGGCTGCTCAGCAAACTCGACGCGCAGGTCCTGGAAGGGATCGCGGCGGGGGCCTCGACCGTGCAGCTCGCCGCCAGGCTCTACCTGAGCCGGCAGGGCGTCGAGTACCACGTCGGCCTCATGCTGCGGAAGCTCAAGGCCCCCAACCGAGCGGCGCTGGTGGCCCGTGCTCACTCCATGGGCATGCTGACGGTGGGCCAGTGGCCGCCTCGGGTCCTGCCGGAGTTCATCAAGTAACTCGCGTATCTCTCCTCCTCCGTGGCCGGTCCGGTTGTCCGCGACGGCGCGGGAGCGAGACCGACCGATCCGGACTCCGGCACACAGGACAGTTGGCGGCCGTACCACTCCTCCTGGTACGGCCGCCGGCATGTGTGCCCGGGGCGGGGCGCCCGCCGCCCCGGGCAGGCCGCCTACTGCTCGAGTTCCCGGCTGATGAGATCGAACAGCTCGTCGTCGCTCGCGCCGTCCAGACGGTCACTGAGCGCGGCGCCGTCCGTGTCCTCGTCGTCGGCCGTACCGCCTTCGATCTCGGCCAGCAGCGCCCTGAGCCGCGTGCCGAGCAGCGCTCGCGCGTCCCGGTCCGGATCGGCCTGCACGATGCGTCGGATGCCGGTCTCGAGGTCGGCCAGCATGCCCGCCACCGTCCCGCCCTCACCGGCCAGTTCGGCGGCCAGGTGACGGGCGAGGGCGGCCGGTGTGGGGTGGTCGAAGACAAGCGTCGAGGGCAGACTCAGCCCCGTGTCCTTGGTGAGCCGGTCGCGCAGTTCGACGGCGGTGAGGGAGTCGAAACCCATGTCACGGAACGCCCGGTCCGCGGGGACGGCGTCCGGGGCGTGACCGAGTGCCGCGGCCGCGACCTGCCGCACATGCAGGAGGAGGGCGGCCGACCGGTCCTGGGCGGTCAGGGACATCACTCGTTCCACCAGTGCGGAGCGGGCCGCCCCGGTGCTCTGGCGTCCGGTCTGGTCCTCCCGGTCCAGCGCGGCCACCGCCCGCGGAAGAGCGGTCAGCAGGGGACTGGGCCGACGGCTGGTGAAGGCGGGGACGAACCGCTCCCACTCCACGTCCGCGACCACGACCGTGGCGTCCCCCGCGTCCAGCGCACGCCCCAGACTCTGCAGGGCCCGCGCCGGCTCCATCATCCGCAGCCCGCGGCGCTCCAGCTCCCGCGCACCCGCGTCCGACACCATCCCCCCGCCGGCCCACGGGCCCCAGGCCACCGAAAGCCCCGCCTCGCCCCGCGCACGACGCGCTTCCACCACCGCGTCTGCGCACGCGTTTGCCGCCGCGTACGCGCCCTGCCCACCGCTCCCCCACACACCGGCGATGGACGAGAACACCACGAACGTCTCCAGCTCCCGGGCCCGCGTCAGCTGGTCCAGGTGCACCACGCCCAGAGCTTTGGCTCGCAGCGCGTGTTCCACGTTCTCGGCGGTCATCGCGTCGATCAGATCGTCGTCCAGGACACCCGCCACGTGGGCGACGCCGTCGACTCGGTGCACGGTGAGCAGGTCGGCGACCTCTGCGCGTTCGGCGACATCACAGGCCACGACGTCGACACGTTCCGCTCCGGCCGCGCGCAGTCGCGTCACGAGATCAGCCGCACCCGGGGAGGCGGATCCCCTTCGGCTCGTCAGAACGAGCTCCTTCGTGCCGTGTTCGGCGAACCAGTGGGCCACCCGCCCGCCGAGCGCACCCGTGCCGCCCGTGACCAGTACCCGGGCGGGAGCCCGCCAGGCGCCGTCCGGCGCGGTATCGGCGAGGGGCGCCGGGCGCAGTCGCCGCGCGGACACCTCCGTGCCGCGCAGGGACACCTGGTCCTCGTCGGCACGCGCCAACACCGCGGCAAGACGGCCGAGTTCGGCACGACCGGCTCGGCGCGGCACGTCGACCAGTCCGCCCCACCGGTCGGGATGCTCCAGCGCGGCCACTCGTCCCAGGCCCCACACAGCGGCCTGCGCCGGGTCCTCGGGCGCGTCGTCCGGCCCGGGCCCGTCCTGCGTGACCACCCACAGCGGGGCGCTCACGGTGACATCGCCGAGGGCCTGGATCAGGGCCACGGTGTCCACCACCGCGGTGACCACGCCGGGAGCGCCGTCGTCGGCACCGGACGCGCCCGCCGTCAGGCAGGAGAGCACACCGGCCGGCGCCTCGCCCTCGGCGACCGCCGCTTGGAGCAGCCGGGTCATCCCCTTGCGGTCCCGCACGTCGCAGTCCACCCGTTCCAGGCACGGAACGAACTCCTCGAGCCCTTCGAGGGCGGCGCCACCGGGCGGCTGCAGCAGGAGCCAGCGCCCCGTCACCGGTGCGGCCGCTCCCACGTCGACCGGCCGCCAGCCGACGCGGTACCGCCACGCGTCGGCCGCCCCGCGCTCGATCTGCTCCCGCCGCAGCGACGTCAACGCGGGCAGCACCGCGTCGAGCGCGTCCTCAGGCACTCCGAGGCGCCCGGCCAGACCCTGGGCGCTCTCCTCCTCGACGATCGACCAGAAGGCGTCGTCGGCGGAGGGTGCCCGTGAGGCCGACACCGACGCGACGGCGTGCGAGTCGGCGACAGCGGGCCAGTACCGGGTGCGCTGGAAGGCGTAGGTGGGCAGGTCCACTCGGGCGTGCGCGCGGACGGCGGGCAGCGTCGTCCAGTCGACGGTGCCGCCGCTCACGTGGAAGGCGGCCAGTCCGCGCAGAAGGGTGACCTCCTCGGCCGCGTCCCGGCGCATCAACGGGACGCAGACCGGGTCGGCGGTGTCGCCGAGCACGGTGCGGGCGAGTGCGGTGAGGGTGGCGTCGGGGCCCAGTTCGACGAACCGGGTGACGCCCTTCCCTGCCAGGGTGGTGATGCCGTCGGCGAACCGGACGGCCTCGCGGACGTGCCGCACCCAGTACTCGGCAGTCACCACATCGCCATCTGCGGCGACGCGTCCGGTGACGTTGGAGACGACCGGGATCGACGGGGCGGCGTAGGTGAGGCCTTCCGCGACCTGACGGAAGTCCGCCAGCATCGGCTCCATCAGCGGCGAGTGGAAAGCGTGGGAGACCCGCAGACGGGAGGTGCGGCGGCCCTGCGCCTC
>NZ_JBITEN010000015.1:149147-219267 GCF_044455165.1 Streptomyces sp. NPDC051315 | reverse complement strand
CCCGCCCCCCCCCGCCCCCCCCCCACTCCCCCCCCCCCCCCCCCCCCCCCCCCCCCCCCCCCCGCCCCCCGGCGCCCCCCCCGCCCCCCCCCCCCCCCCCCCCCCCCCCGCCTCGTCGTATTAAAACCTGTGTGAGTCCGCTGCTGGTTCCCGGTGTCGCCTGAAAATCGTCTCAGCCGCAATTCATCGAGGTCTCAGCGGAATTGGCCTTTTCTGGCGCCGGTGTCCCGTAGTGTTTTCCATGTCGAAAGCGAACAGCGCGAAAGCGAAGTTCGCAAACACAGCGCACAAGGAGAACATCATGAGCTTCCGCAAGGTCACCCCCGTCAAGAAGTCCCGCAAGACTGCTGCGACCCCGGTAGCCCAGGCCGCAACCAAGAAGAAGGCCGCCAAGAAGGTCACCACGAAGCGACGCCCGGTCGCCCATAAGGGCTGATCACAGCTTCACACATGTAAATCAAAGGTAATTGCAGCAGTTCGATAGAGACCCTGCTGCAAAGGCGTGACACAGAAGGAGAAAGACATGAGCTTCCAGAAGATCACCCCGGTGAAGAAGGCCCGCAAGACCGCCGCCCCGGCTCCGAAGACCACGAACAAGAAGAAGGCCGCCGCGAAGAGGCCCGCGGCCAAGCGCCCGGTCGGCAACAAGGGCTGACGCACAGGGCTGACGCACCTCTGAGGCGGGGTCACCGGCGCGGGCGACGAGCCCGCGCCGGGCCCCGCCTCCGTCCTGTCCGCCGCACGGAAGGAAGTTGCTGACGATGAGGGAAGCCCGGGAGGCCTTCCGCCGCTTCTGGCCGCTGACCCGCGGAGACCGCACCTGGATGCTGGTGATCGTGGCCTGCGTGGTGGTGTCCGCGCTCGCCGAGACCGCCGCGATCCTGCTGTTCGCCGAACTGACCGACAACGCCCTGGAGGCGGGCTCGCTCTCCGCGTTCTGGGGGCCGGCCGGCGCCTGGCTGGGGGTCGCCGTGGTGGGCGCGCTCGTCGGATACCTCGGCAACTCGCTCGCGACCTGGACGGCCGAGAGATTCGTCCTCCGTCTCCGCGCCGGCGTCTTCGGCCACGTCCAGGACCTGCCCCCGCACTTCTTCCAGCGGCACCGTCAGGGTGACCTGGTGGAACGTCTCACCGGTGACGTCGAGGCCATCGAACAGATGGTCGTGTCCGGGGTCGTCGGCACGATCTCGGCCGCCTTCTCCGCCGTCTTCTACGCCGCGGCCGCCCTCTACCTCCGCTGGGACCTGGCCCTCGCCACCTTCGTCCTCGCCCCCCTCTTCCTCCTCGCCGCCCGCCGCTTCTCCGGCCGCATCAAGCAGGCCTCGCAGGACGAGCGGGTCGCGGACGGCGCGATCACGTCGGTGGTGGAGGAGTCACTCGGCAACATCGTGCTGACCCAGGCCTACAACCGGCGCCGGGACGAGGAGCGGCGCCTCGACAAGGAGGCCCGCGCGTGGATGCGGGCGAGCGTGCGCGGGGCGCGGCTGATCGAGATGTACGAGCAGTTCGTGGAGGTCGTCGAGACGCTGTGCGTGCTGGCGGTGATCGGCCTCGGCGTCTGGGAGATCTCCGCGGGCCGTATGACGCTCGGCGCCCTGCTCGCCTTCGCCGCCTTCATCGGCTACCTCTACCCGCCGGTCCGCGACCTCGGCCAGCTCGGCCTGACGGTCACCGCGGCCACGGCCGGGGCGGAACGCATCGCCGAGATCCTCGACGCCGAGCCGGCCGTCCGGGACCCCGAAACCCGGGTCGCTGCCTGGCCGGTGCGCGGCTGGGTCGGCTTCCACGGTGTCACCTTCCGCTACCCCGGATCGGCCCGGGACTCCGTCCAGGACATGACCCTCCGGACGAGCCCGGGCGAACTGGTGCTCGTCACCGGCCCGAGCGGCGCCGGCAAGTCCACCCTCGCCAAGCTCCTCACCCGCTTCTACGACCCCGACAGCGGCGTCATCTCCCTGGACGGCGTTCCGCTGACGGACGTACCGCTGGACTTCCTGCGCGAGAACATCGCACTGCTCCCGCAGCAGACCCTCGTCCTCAACGGCACGGTCCGCGAGAACATCGCCTGCGGCCGGCCGGGCGCGACGGAGGCGGAGATCGAGCAGGCGGCGAGGTCCGCGGCGGCCCACGACTTCATCACCGCCCTCCCCGACGGCTACGACACCCCCCTCGCCCCCGGCACCGCCGCCCTCTCCGGCGGCCAGCTCCAACGCGTCGCCATCGCCCGCGCGATGCTCCGCGCCGCCCCGGTCCTCGTCCTCGACGAACCGACCGCCGGCCTCGACTCGGTCGCCGCACGCCAGATCGTCCAGCCCCTGCGCCGCCTGATGTCCGGCCGTACGACGATCATGATCACCCACGACCTCAGCCTCGCGGCGGACGCCGACCGCGTGCTCGTGGTCGACGAGGGCCGGTTGGTGGACTCCGGCACGCACGACGAACTGATGGCCCGCTGCCCGGTCTACACGAGACTGGCCGAGCCCTGGCCCGGACCACGCCCACCCGCCCCCGACGACACCCTGGCCCTGCGCATCTGAACCCGGCCCACCGAACCACCGCTCACCCCCGCCTCCGCCCCGCCCGCAGCTCCCACCACCCGTGCAGCAGCGCGGCGAGCACCGCGAGGGAGGCGAGGGGCACGCAGACGAGCAGGAGGAACGGCCGGCCCCGGGTACCGGTGACGAGTTCCTGGCCGGACCAGAGCACGCACATGGCGGCCAGGACCAGCGCGGCACCGATGCGCGACCGTTGCCAGGCCCTGCGGTGCCCGGCCCGCCACCGCACCCGCGCCTCCCCCTCCCGCGCGGCTCCCAGGCCCTGCCGAGGTGCCGGGCAGCCGCCGCCCGCACCTCCGCGACCTCGGCGTACGGGTCGTCGAGCTGCCGGTCGTCGAGGCGCGGGAGAAGGACGCGACGGCCGTCGGTGGCGTAGAGGTACGTCAGCGACCGGGGCATGACGCCGAACGTGTCGTGGCCGTAGGGCTCCACCCGGAGATCGTGGACGTCGTCCCAGGCCACCGTCCGTGTCCGTACGGCGCCCCGTACGGTGATCCCGTGGCCGGTGACGAGGGTGTGCGCCCGGCAGTGGCTGAGGACGGCGTGCAGGAGCAACGTCCACAGGGCGACCGTGCCCGCCACGGACAGCCAGAACGGGACGGCGTCGGACGTCCGGAACGTGTGCCGGACGGTGACCACCAGACCGAGGGCCAGCAGCCCGAGCTCCACTGCGGACGCCGGACGCCGCCTGCGGTACTCCCGCCCGACGCCGCCCTCACGTACACCCTCGCGGACGCCGTCGCCCGTGCCCTCGCCCACCGCACCCTCCTCAGGCGCACGAACGGGTGCGCGACCGGCCGGGATGCTACAGCGGGCGGCTGTGTGGGCCCCCGGCGGAAGCGGTACCGGCGGAGGCGGTCTTCCGAGGAAGCGGTCCGCGAGGAAGCGGTCCCGGCGCGCGGGACCGCTCGGCGCCGCTGGTGCGTGGTCTGCGACCGGGTGACGGCGGTGAGGGCGGGGGCGAGCTCAGGAAGCGGTGGGTGTCCAGTCGCCCAGCCAGTCCGCGACCTCCTGGTCGGCGGCCTGGGCGGCGGTCAGGTGGGGGCGGTCGGTGCTCGCGCTGCCCGCGCCCGCGCCGGTGTTCTGGTACTCGGCGAACCGGTCGGCCTTCCAGGAGAAGCCGCTCATGTCGGTCCACGGAGTGGTCTTGACGGCGGCGCTGAGCGTGGTGTTGCGGACCGTCGTCTGCGGGTCGAGGGTCGCGTCGCCGCCGGCGTGCCAGGGGCGGCCCAGGTAGAAGCTCCGGTCGGACACGTCACCGTTGACGGTGGAGTTGGCGATGAGGATCCCCTTGCGGTCGGCGGCCGTGCTGGGGGCGGTGACGTAGCCGGCCGACGTGCCGTTCCAGCGCTTCTTCAGGGTGATGACGGACCGGTCGATCACCGCGGTGGCCCGGCCGAAGACGAAGTCGACGTTGCCGATGACGTAGGAGTTGGTCATGTAGACCCGGCCCAGCCGGTCCTTGGCCGCGGTGTCCACCAGCAGCGTGTCCTGGTCGCCGCTGACGATGACGCCGTCGAGGAACACCTTGTCCGACGCCGTGCGCAGGGCGACGGCCTGGTGGCCGGAGAGGGACTGGTTGGCGGCCTCGTCGAAGTCGTTGGAGATGGACAGGTTGCGGGCCTGGAAGTCGTCCGCCTCGACGGCGACGGTGGCGCTGCCGCCCGTGCCGTACGTCCCGGAGCCGTCGGGCTTCGGCGTGCCCGCCGCGTTGTTGTAGACGATCACCGTGTCCTTGCGGCTCGCGCCCGTGCCCTGGAAGGTGACGTGCGGCTTGTTGGACGGGACCTTGACGACCTCGCGGTACGTGCCCGGCTTGATCTGGATCACGACCCGGGAGGGGTTGTTCGCCGGTACCGCGTTCACCGCGGCCTGCACGGTCCGGTACTGCCCGCTGCCGTCCTGCGCGACGGTGAGGGTCGTCGCGGCGGCGGCCTTCGTGGTGGCCGAGGCCGTACCGATCGACGTACGCGGTCCCGCGCCCGACTTCAGGAGCGCCGGCACGTCGGCGGTGCGGTCGAGGGTGTAGGCGTAGTACGTCTTCGGGTCGAAGGCGCTGCCCCCGCTCTCGTTGCGCCCGGTCGTCGAGACGAAGGTGTTGCCCCTCTGGACGATCGACGCGGTGCTGTCCTTGATGACAGGGTTGTTGACGCCCTGGAAGTAGGAGTTCTCCAGAACCATCTTCGTCGCGCCGCGCGAGTAGTTGCCGTACGAGGACTTGATGGTGGTGCCCGCCACGTCCTCCAGGAAGTTGTTGTAGAGGTGCGCGTGGGCGGCGTTGTCCGTCGACGGGTTGCGTTGTTCGGTCTCGCGGATCCAGTTGTGGTGGATCGTGATGTCGGTGACGACGTTCTCGGTCCAGCCGATGCCGAACGCCTTGTTGTCGTCGCTCAGCTTGTTCCAGGACACGGTCACGTACGTACTGTCCTTGCGGACGTCGATCAGCCCGTCCGCCATGTGCCGCAGGTCGTTGTGGTCGATCCACACGTGGTGCGCGCCGTCCATCTGGACGGCGTCGAAGTCGTGGTCCTTGTCGTTCCAGACGCCCTGGTACGCGTCCCGGATCGTCAGGTTCCTGATGATGACGTTGTGGACGCCCTGCCCGAGGAAGAAGCCGCCGCCGACGATGTGCCCGGAGGTCCCGGACCCGACGATGGTCTTGTCGGAGGCGACCTTGATCTCCTTGCCGACCGGGTTCATGGTGATGGTCGCCGCGACGACGATGACGTACGGCTCGGCGGCCGTCGCGTACTTCTCCAGGTCGGCGAGGGTCGTCACGGTGACGGTCTTTCCGTCCCGCCCGCCGTAGGTGCCGTTCTGCCCGAGGGCGTTGACGGAGGCGAAACCGTCGGCGGTTGCGGTGGCCCAGGCGGGGGCGGCGGTGGCGGCGGACGCGTTCTGCTGGGCGCCGAGCCCGAACACCGTCCCGTACGCCAGCGTGCCGGCCGCGGCCAGGACCAGCGGCACACCGGCCGCGAGAGCCTTCCTGCGCCTGCGGTGGCGGGGCCTGTCCGTGGGTGTGACGCGGTGTGCGCTCATACGACCTTCCGTTCCGTGGGGGGATGGTGACCGCTGGTGGGTCGCCGCACGGGACGGAAAGGTTGCCGGGGGGCCGGGAGTCACTTGGCCGGGGAGTCACACGGCCGGGGTCTCCGGCGGAGGCGTCGGCGCGCCCGGCAGGCGTACGGTCGCCACCGTGCCGCCGCCCTGCGCGCGGGACAGGGAGACGTCGCCGCCGGCCTGCTGGACCGTGCGGGCGACGATCGACAGGCCGAGGCCCGAACCCGGGAGGGCCCGCGCGCCGGGGGAGCGCCAGAAGCGGTCGAAGACATGCGGGAGTTCGTCCTCGGGGATGCCGGGGCCGTGGTCGCGGACGGTCAGGACGCCCCCGGTCAGCCGGACGGCGATCGTGCCGCCCTCGGGGCTGAACTTCACCGCGTTGTCGAGGATGTTGACCACCGCACGCTCCAGCGCCGACGGTTCCGCCCTGGTGTACCAGGGTTCCAGGGAGGCCGTGATGGTCAGCTCCGGGCCGCGCAGCCGGGCCCGGCGCAGGGCCGCCTCGACCGTGTCCTCCAGGGAGACCACCTGCACGCGTTCGCCGCGCTGGCCCTCCGAACGGGACAGCTCCTGCAGGTCGCCGATGAGCGAGGCCAGCTCGGTCATCTGCGCCTTCACCGAGGCGAGCAGGGCCTTGCGGTCGGCGGCGGGGAGGGGACGGCCGGTCTCCTCGCTGCGGGTGAGCAGCTCGATGTTGGTCCGGAGCGAGGTCAGCGGGGTACGGAGTTCGTGGCCGGCGTCGGCGATGAGCTGCTGCTGGAGCTCGTGGGAGCTGGCCAGGGACGAGGTCATCGAGTTGAAGGAGCGGGAGAGGCGGGCGACCTCGTCCTCGCTGTCCTCCTCGACCGGGATGCGGATGCTCAGATCCTCGGTGCGGGCGACGTGCTCGACGGCCTCGGTGAGCTTGTCGACGGGACGCAGACCCGCGCGGGCCACGGCGAGCCCGGCGGCTCCGGCGCCGAGGACGCCGACGCCGGAGACGAGGAGGAGGATGAGGGCGAGTTCGTTGAGGGTGGCCTGGGTCCCCTCGAGGGAGACGCCGACCATGACGGCGCCGTTGGAGCGGGCCCCGGTGAGGGTGTTCTCCAGGATTTGCGGCGCGGTCATCACGCGCACCGGGTCGCCGTTCTCGTCGGTGCCGTCACGGATGATGCCCTCACCGCTGGCGGCGTTCCTGATCACGTTCTTGTCGGCCTGGGTGACCTTGATCGTGCCCTCGGAGTTGGCGATGACGCAGGGGGTGCCGTCCACCTTGACGACCTGCGTGTACAGGTTGTTCCGGAAGGGGTTGGTGCTCTGCGGGGTCTTGGTGCAGTCGGCGAGCGCGTCGTTCATCTGCTCGAACTGCCCGGGCTTCATCCGCGCCGCCTGCTGAAGGTCGTCGTTCACCTGCTCGTACAGCTTGCCCTGGACGATGAACCAGCACGTCACGGAGACCGCCGCCACCGCGAACGCCACCGCCGCCGCCACCAGCAGCGCCAGCCGGGACCGGATCGGCAGGGTACGGATCCGGCGTACGAGCTTCCTCACTCCGCGCCGCCCTGCCGCAGGACGTACCCCACGCCCCGCACGGTGTGCACGAGCCGAGGCTCACCCCCGGCCTCGGTCTTGCGCCGCAGGTACATCACGTACACGTCCAGCGAGTTCGACGACGGCTCGAAGTCGAAGCCCCAGACCGCCTTCAGGATCTGCTCCCGGGTGAGGACCTGGCGCGGGTGCGCCATGAACATCTCCAGGAGGGTGAACTCCGTGCGGGTCAGCTCCACCGGCCGCCCGCCCCGCGTCACCTCGCGCGTCGCGAGGTCCATGCGCAGGTCGGCGAAGGTGAGGGCCTCGTCCTCGTGGGCGTTGTCCGTCACGGCGACCGCGTAGGAGCTGCGGCGCAGCAGGGCGCGGACACGGGCGAAGAGCTCATCGAGTTCGAACGGCTTGACCAGGTAGTCGTCGGCGCCCGCGTCGAGGCCGGTGACCCGGTCGCCGACCGTGTCGCGGGCGGTCAGCATGAGGATGGGCGTGGTGTCACCGGCGCCGCGGATGCGGCGGGCGGCGGTCAGTCCGTCCATGCGGGGCATCTGGATGTCGAGGACGACGAGGTCGGGCCGGTAGACGGTCGCCTTCTCCAGGGCGTCCGCGCCGTCCACGGCGACCTCCGTGTCGTAGCCCTCGAAGGCGAGGCTGCGCTGGAGTGCTTCGCGCACCGCCGGCTCGTCGTCGACGATCAGGATGCGCTGGGGGTCACGGTCGCCTTCGGCGGGGCTCATGGGCGTGGGTTCCTCGGGTGCGGTGGGACGGGCAGGGGGCTGAAGGCTTTCAGCCTCGCATGCTTCCCGGCGGGCGCGTGAAGGTCGGCCGGCGCGGAGCGCGGGCCGGCTCAGAGCGCGCGGGCGGTCCGGCGGCGGCGGGCGGTGGACCGGCGGCCCGCGGCGGCCGGGGTCGCGGCCGTCGCCACCTCCGGCGCCCGCGGCGTCCGCCGCACCGGGGCGTGCAGCTCGTACGCCACCTCGAGGGCCAGGGCGAGGTCGGCCGCGCCGACGCCGGTCACCGGGTGCGAGACCTGCTTGATCATGACGTACTCCCTGCTGGGTGATGGGACGGTCAGCTGTCGGAACCGCCGGCCCGCAGTGTGGCCAGGTCGGTTTTGACGGTGTTGATCGGGATGGCGAAGCCGAGGCCGACGCTGCCGGCGTCGGAGGAGGTGGCGTCGGCGGCGGAGTACATCGCGGAGTTGATGCCGATGATGTTGCCGTTGGCGTCGATCAGCGCGCCGCCGGAGTTGCCGGGGTTCAGGGAGGCGTCGGTCTGGATCGCCTTGTAGGTGGTGGTGGACGAGCCGGTGTCACCGTTGAACTGCTGCCCGCCGAACTCGAACGGCCAGCCACCGCCCTGCTGCTGTTGCTGCTGCCCCTGGCTCTCGTCGGTGGAGACGGTGACGTCCCGGTTCAGGGCGGAGACGATGCCGCTGGTGACGGTGCCGGTGAGCCCCTCGGGGGAGCCGATCGCGACGACCGTGTCACCGACCTGGACGCCGTCGGAGTCGCCGAGGGTCGCCGCCTTCAGGCCGGAGGCGTTCACCAGCTTGATCAGGGCGAGGTCCTTCTTGCTGTCGGTGCCGACGACCTGGGCCGTGTACGACGTGCCGTCGCTGGTCGTCACCTTGATCGAGGAGGCGCCGGAGACGACGTGGTTGTTGGTGATGATCTCGCCGTCGCTGGTGATGATCACGCCGGAGCCGGTCGAGGACCCGTCGGCCAGGGTGGCGTTGATCTCGACGACGCTCGGGCTGACCGCCGCGGCGATCGTGGCGACGTCACCGGTCCTGCTGGAGGGCACCACGCTGGTCGTCGTGGACGAGGCGACCACCTCGTCCGTGCCGGTCAGCTCCTGGATGCCGTAGGCCGTGCCGCCGCCGATGGCCGCGGCGACGATCGCCACGGCGGCGAGCAGCGCGACCGGGCCGCGGGTGCGCTTCTTCCTCGGTGCCGGCACGGGCTCGGCCGCCACGGGCGTCAGGAGAGCGGTGCCGCCGCCGCTGCCGTCCCCGGCGAAGGCCCGCGCCTGCGGCTGCCGAGGCGTCTGCGCCGACGTCTGCCACACGGCGGTCGGCTCGACGGGCTGCGGCGCCGGCTGCTGGGCGGGCGGGGGCGGCCACTCCGGGTTCACGGGGGCGGAGGCGTGCTGCGGGGCGCCCTGGTACGGGTTCTCGTGGTTCTCGTACTCGCCGCTGCGGCGGAAGCTCTCGGTCATGTCCATGAGCTTGTCGCCCGACCATGAGAGCCGGCTGAGTCCTCGCTGAGAAGCCGGGCAGAAGCTCGTACGCCCGGTATAAAGCCGGTCCAGGAGGCAGTGCCGTGCCTCTCAGCGAGCTCTCATACGGGCAGGTCCCCCGCGCCCCAGCGGGCCACGGTGCGGACAGGCGTCGTACGGGCAGGTGCGGTGCGGGCAGCCGTCGTGTCGGCATGCGCCGTACGGGCGTGCGCCCTACCGACAGGAGCCGTACGGGCAGACGCCGTCCCGGCAGGCGCTGTACCGGCAGGCGCCGTCCCGGCGGCGGCCGTCAGGCGCAGCCGCAGGAGCGCCGCACGACCAGCCGCGACGGGAACACCTTCAGCCGCTCGCGCCGCGACCCCGCGACCCGCAGCCCGTCGTCCAGGACCAGGTCCACCGCCGCGCGCGCCATCGCCGAACGGTCGGACGCGACCGTGGTCAGGGGCGGATCGGCCAGCGCCGCCTCCTTGATGTCGTCGAAGCCGGCCACCCCCAGCTCGCCGGGCACGTCGATGCGCAGCTCGCGCGCGGCCCGCAGCAGACCGATCGCCTGGTCGTCGGTGGAGCAGAAGACGGCCGGCGGCCGGTTCGGGCCCGACAGCAGCTCCAGGGCGACCTGGTAGGCGTCGTAGCGGTTGTACGGCGCCTCGAAGAGCCGGCCCTCGGTGCTGAGGCCGGCCTCGTCCATGGCCCGCCGCCAGCCCTCGACGTGGTCGGAGACGGGGTCGCCCACGGACGGCGTCTCGGCGGTGCCGCCCACACAGGCGACGTACTCGTAGCCGTGCTCCAGCAGATGCCGCACGGCGAGCTGGGCGCCGCCCAGGTCGTCGGTGACGACGGCGACGTCGTCGATGGCCTCGGGCCGCTCGTGCAGCAGGACCACCCGGGCGTCCCAGGCGTCGATCTCGGCGGCGGCCAGATCGTTGAGCGCGTGGCTGACGAGGATCAGCCCGGAGACCCGCATCCCGAGGAAGGCGCGCAGGTAGTGGACCTCGCGTTCGCCCACGTAGTCGGTGTTGCCGACGAGCACCATCTTGCCGCGCTCGGACGCGGCCTGCTCGACCGCGTGCGCCATCTCCCCGAAGAAGGGCTGGCGGGCGTCCGGGATGATCAGGCCTATGAGGTCCGTGCGCCGGGACGCCATCGCCTGCGCGACCCGGTCCGGCCGGTACCCCAGCTCCTTGATGGCGGCGAGGACGCGCTCGCGCGTGGCCGGGGCGACCGGCCGGGGTCCGTTGTTGATGACATAGCTGACCACGGCAGTGGACGTCCCTGCCAGCCGTGCTACGTCGTCCCGAGTCACCTTGGCCACGCGCGGAGTCTACGCGGATGGACCCGCTCCGGGCAGGGCATACAGCGGCATCGCCGCACGGGGGACGGGCGGGAACGCGCGTGAGCGGCGCCCGCCCGGGCGGGCGCTACGCCTCGGCCGAGACCTCTTGGGCGCCCACGGAGGCCGCGTTGTCCGCATCGTCCGCCTTTGACCGGTCCGTCGCGCCCTTGGCCTCGTCGGCGCCACGGTCGATCTTCTCGGGGGTAACGAATCGATAACCGACGTTGCGGACGGTTCCGATCAGCGACTCGTGCTCGGGGCCGAGCTTGGCGCGCAGCCGCCGTACGTGGACGTCGACCGTCCGGGTGCCGCCGAAGTAGTCGTAGCCCCACACCTCCTGGAGCAGCTGCGCGCGCGTGAAGACGCGGCCCGGGTGCTGCGCGAGGTACTTCAGGAGCTCGAACTCCTTGAAGGTGAGGTCGAGGACGCGGCCCTTGAGCTTGGCGGAGTAGGTGGCCTCGTCCACGGACAGGTCGCCGTTGCGGATCTCCATCGGGGAGTCGTCGGCGACGATCTGCTGGCGGCCCATGGCCAGACGCAGCCGCGCCTCGACCTCCGCCGGTCCGGCGGTGTCCAGCAGGACGTCGTCGATGCCCCAGTCGGCGGTGACGGCGGCCAGACCGCCCTCGGTGACGACCAGGATGAGCGGACAGCCGGGCCCGGTGGAGCGCAGCAGCTGGCAGAGGCTGCGGACCTGCGGCAGGTCACGGCGCCCGTCGATCAGGATGACGTCGGCACCGGGGGTGTCGACGAGGGCGGGGCCCTCGGCGGGGGCCACCCGCACGTTGTGCAGCAGCAGGCCGAGGGCGGGGAGCACCTCCGTCGACGGCTGGAGGGCGTTGGTCAGGAGCAGCAGAGAACTCATACGTCTGGTTCCTCCTCGGTCCCTGCGAGGACGTGTGCGGTGCGGCACTGCTCTGCGATCCCGGGGCCCCGTACACCTGCGGTTTCCCGCTTCGTATACAACGCTTCCGAAAGCACAAAAGGACCCGGGGGCTACGCTGCCCGAGTCCTCTGCCCAGCAGAATAGCCCACATGAGCAACGGTCGGCCGGGTCATGAGGTGCGTTCCATCGATCGTCCGCACTCCGAGACGAACAGACCTACACCTTTGCGGACGTTTCTGCGCACGGCGGACGGCGTGTCCATCGATTCCGTATACGACCCGGGTGCGGTCGTATACGACGCCTCCGCGCCACCCTTCCGTGACCTGGTGTTCGTCGTGGCCCACGGCTTCACGGGCGACGTGGACCGGCCGCACGTGCGCCGGGTGGCCTCCGTGTTCGGGCGGTACGGGGCGGTCGTCACCTTCTCCTTCCGGGGCCACGGCCGCTCCGGCGGACGCTCCACGGTCGGCGACCGCGAGGTCCTCGACCTGGCGGCCGCGGTCGAGTGGGCCCGTGGAACCGGGCACGCGCGCGTGGTCACCGTCGGCTTCTCCATGGGCGGCTCGGTGGTGCTGCGGCACGCGGCCCTGCACACCGGGACGGTCGACGCCGTGGTCTCGGTCAGCGCGCCCGCCCGCTGGTACTACCGGGGCACGGCCCCCATGCGCCGTCTGCACTGGATGGTCACCCGTCCCGAGGGCCGCCTGGTCGGCCGCTACGGTTTCCGCACCCGCATCCACCACCGGGAGTGGGACCCGGTGCCGCTGTCCCCGGCGGAGGCGGTCCCGAGGATGGCCCCCACGCCGTTGCTGATCGTCCACGGCGACCGGGACGGCTACTTCCCCGTCGACCACCCCCGGACGCTGGCCGAGGCCGCCGGTGAGCACGGCGAACTCTGGCTGGAGCCCGGCATGGGCCACGCCGAGCACGCCGCCGACGACGGATTGCTGGCCCGTATCGGGGACTGGGCGGTCTCCCGGGCGGGCTAGCCTGGCCCTGTTGAACGACCGTCGATGGACCGACCGAACCGACTGAGGAACGAGATGGCAAAGGGCACGGTGCGCTACTGGGCGGCCGCCAAGGCCGCGGCCGGCGTCGCCGAGGAGCCGTACGACGCGGCCACGCTCGCCGACGCGCTCGAGGCCGCGCGGCGGCGACACCCCGGTGAACTCGTCCGGGTGCTGCGGCGATGCTCGTTCCTCGTCGACGGTGACCCCGTGGGCACCCGCGCACATGAGACGGTACGGCTGGCCGACGGCGGCACGGTCGAGGTGCTCCCGCCGTTCGCAGGAGGGTGACGATGACCGACCAGCCGTACGGACACGGCCAGGGACAGTGGCAGGGCCAGGGGCACGAGGGCGACGACCCGCACCAGCGGCAGCCGCAGGCGTGGCCCGGGCAGCAGCAGGGGTACGACGACCCGCAGGCCCATCTCCAGTACACCCAGCAGTGGCAGGGCCAGACCTGGGAGACCGGCGTCCAGCCGCCGGTCCCCGCGGTGGACGCGGCGGAGACGGCGTACCTGCCGCCGCAGACCGGCGAGGCACCGGTGCACGGCGGTCACCAGCCGGACGCCCACCGGCCCGGGCACGCCGCGCAGGCCCCCGCCTGGCAGCAGCAGCGGGAGCCGTACGGCCGGCCGCAGGAGCCGTACGGGCAGCAGCCGGCGTCCCACGGACAGCCCCAGGAGCCGTACGGGCGCCAGGAGTCGTACGGGCAGCAGCCGGCGTCCCACGGGCAGTCCCAGGAGCCGTACGGACGGCAGGAGTCGTACGGACGGCAGGAGTCGTACGGACGGCACCGGGCGTCCTACGTGCCGCCCGCCCACGCATCCCACGCATCCGCAGCCGCCTCCGTCCCCGCACCCGAGCCGACGGCACCCGCCCCCGCCCCGGCACCCGAGCCCCGGCCGGAAGGTGACCGCACCGGCGGGCCCTCGTACGGTCCCGCCACCCTCGCCGGCAACGCCCGCATCACCGACGCCCAGCGCGCCCGTCTCGAGGGCCGCTCGCCGATCATCGAGCCCGGCATGCAGCCCGCCGCGCTCACCGCGCTCCTCGGCCTGCTGCTGTCCGGCACGGCGGCCGTCGGCACGTACGCGCTGCTCGTCCCGCTCGTCCTCCTCCAGGCCGTCACGGCGGCGGGCTGGTTCCGGCTGAACGGCATGTGGCCGGCCCGGCAGGGCATCGCGCTCGCCTTCCTCGGCGCGCTGGTCGCCGACGTGGCGCTGCTCGCGGCGGGCCGTGCCCACGCGCCCGCCGCCATCCTCGGCACCCTCGGCGTCTGGGTCCTGCTCTGCCTCGTCCTCCAGCTCCGCTCCCACGCGGACCCGGACGAGCGGATGTACGGCCTGATGGCGACCGTCGCCTCGGCCGCCCTGGCCATCGTCGCCACCGGCCACCTGGGGGCCGACCCGGACGCGGTGACGGTCGGCGCCGCCGCGGTCGCGGTCGCCGTGCCGGCCCGAGCGCTGCCCCTGCCGACCCCGGCGTCGGTGGTCGTCTCCCTGCTCGCCGCCGCGGGCGCCGGTATCGCGGTCGGCGGGATGACCGGTCTGGGCACCGAGGGCGCGCTCCTCGGCGTGGGCGCGGCGGTCTGCGCCCTGATCGGCCACCGGGTCGCCAGTTACGACTACCCGTCGCGCTTCGTGCACTTCACGGCGGGGGTGGCCCTGCCGCTGGCGGCGGCGGCACCGGCGGTGTACGTGCTGGGGCGGGCGCTCGGATAGCTCTGTCACAGCTGATCGACAATTCAACGGTCATCCCCCGCCGCAGGGTTACCGTGGGTGGTCATTGACCGCTCAGCCGTCCGGTGGGGGAACAACCGCATGCGTGCACTTCGAATACTGCTGGTCGTCGTCGTGATCCTCGGCGGCCTCTTCGTGCTCGCCGACCGGCTCGCGGTGAACTTCGCCGAGGGCGAGGCCGCGGACAAGCTGAGGACGAACGAGAACCTCGCGGCCACCCCGGACGTGTCCATCAAGGGCTTCCCCTTCCTCACCCAGGTCGTCGGCGGCGAGCTGGACGACGTCGAGGTCGGCATCCAGGACTACGAGGCGGTGGGCACCGAGGGCCGGAAGATCCGCATCGACGACCTCCAGGCGAACATGAGGGGCGTCGAGTTCTCCGGCGACTACAGCTCCGCCATCGCGTCCACCGCCACCGGCACCGCGTCCATCACGTACGCCGAACTGCTGAAGGCCGCGAAGAGCGAGCCGACGCAGGTCGCCCCGGGCGTCACCGCGGAGGTCGTCGGACTGTCCGACGGCGGCAACGGCAAGATCAAGGTCACCGTCGAGGCGACCGTCCTCGGCACCAAGCTCCCGCAGCCCCTGTCCGTGCTGAGCACGGTCGCGGTCGAGGGTGACACCGTCCGCGTGCACGCCGACTCGCTGCCGAGCTTCGGCGGGGTGCAGGCCGCCGAGAACGAGGTGCGTTCCATCACCGACTTCGAGCAGAAGATCGACGACCTGCCCGGCGGCATCCAGCTCGACAAGGTCGAGGCGGGGAAGAACGGTGTGGACATCTCGGTGAAGGGTTCCAACGTCCGTCTGGCCGGGTAGGACTCGCCCCTGGTGGACGGCGACCGTCCGAAGGGCGAGACGGCGGCGTCCGTGCCGCAGAGATGGCGACGGACACTTCGCGCCGGATCCCGTGCGGGGCCGCCTCCGGCACCCTCGGCTTCCCACTATCCGGACGATCGCATCTCACTATGCGACACGCCGGTGACATGCCCGCCCGTCCGTCCCTACGATCGACCGCATGAAGCGACAGGCGGATCTCACGAAGCGGCGGGCAGTAGACCTGTGCCGCGTCGCCGCCATGCTCTGTCGCACCTTCTGAGCGGAAGCGCCGCCGGCCTTCCGCGCCCCTCCCGGCGCCCTCGTCCGAGGGCATCCGTGTGCCGGCCGCCGGCGAGACCCGGCCGCGCACCTTCTTCTTGCACACCCCCGCCGCAACTGCCCCGGAGGAGAACGAGCATGAGCCGCAGCGACGTCCTGGTCGACGCCGACTGGCTGCAGGACCACCTGGACGACGAGAACATCGCCATCGTCGAGGTGGACGAGGACACGTCCGCCTACGAGAAGAACCACATCAAGAACGCGATCCGGATCGACTGGACCAAGGACCTCCAGGATCCGGTCCGCCGTGACTTCATCGACCAGGAGGGCTTCGAGAAGCTCCTGTCGGCGAAGGGCATCGCCAACGACACGCTGGTGATCCTTTACGGCGGCAACAACAACTGGTTCGCGTCCTACGCGTACTGGTACTTCAAGCTGTACGGCCACGAGAACGTCAAGCTTCTCGACGGCGGCCGCAAGAAGTGGGAACTGGACGCCCGCGAGCTCGTCCCCGGCGACGAGGTCCCCGAGCGCCCGGCCACCGAGTACAAGGCCAAGCCGCAGGACACGTCCATCCGTGCCTTCCGTGACGACGTCGTGGCCGCCATCGGGAGCCAGAACCTCGTGGACGTCCGTTCGCCCGACGAGTTCTCCGGCAAGCTGCTCGCCCCGGCCCACCTGCCGCAGGAGCAGTCGCAGCGTCCGGGCCACGTCCCGTCGGCCCGGAACATCCCCTGGTCGAAGAACGCCAACGACGACGGCACCTTCAAGTCGGACGAGGAGCTCAAGGAGCTCTACGCCGAGGAGAACGTCGACCTGGCCAAGGACACCATCGCCTACTGCCGTATCGGCGAGCGCTCGGCCCTGACCTGGTTCGTCCTGCACGAGCTGCTCGGTGTCGAGAACGTCAAGAACTACGACGGCTCCTGGACCGAGTACGGCTCCCTCGTCGGCGTGCCGATCGAGCTCGGCGCCGGCAAGTAATCCCACCCGACCGACCTTCCGGTCAGACCTAGACCCCTCTGGAGAAAGACATGTGTGGAGCGAAGGCCGGCGGCCCGGACGCCTCGACGATCAAGCCCGGTGAGACCACGATCCAGGGTCAGGTGACCCGCGACGGCGAGCCGGTGACGGGCTACGTCCGTCTGCTGGACTCGACCGGCGAGTTCACCGCGGAGGTCCCCACCTCCGCCACGGGCCAGTTCCGCTTCTACGCGGCCGAGGGCACCTGGACCGTGCGCGCTCTCGTCCCCGGCGCCACCGCCGACCGCACGGTCGTCGCCCAGGAGGGTGGCCTCGCGGAGGTCGCGATCGCGGTCTGAACCGACCGCGTGAACAAGTGAACGACTGAAGGGCCGCACCCCCCGGGTTGGACACCTGGGGTGCGGCCCTTCGGCCTGCCCGGCCCGGCTCCACCGGCCTACGCTGGACGTATGTACGCCCGCCGCCGGCACCGCTACTTCGCCATGATGGGCACCTGCGTCGCCCTGTTCGTCCTGGCCTGGAGCGTGGTGCGTCTCTGGTCGGTTCCGGTGGCCGTCGGAATGTGCCTGGTCGCGATGGTCATCCCGCCGGTCGCCGCGATGGTCGCCAACCGGCGCGGTCCCGACGACCGCTGGTGGGACGACCCGTCCGGCGACCCGACGTCCGACGCGTGGTGGGACGAGCTGGACGGGAAGAAGCGCCGTCAGTAGACCAGCGCCTGGGTGTCCTCGGCGAGCGCCTCCTGCACGAACACCTGCGCGCCCGCGATCCGTACGCCCTCCAGGACGTCCTTCTCCGTGATGTCCCGCCGGGCCGCGCACTGCGTGCACAGCGTGACCCCGCCCCCGGCCAGGATCGAGTCGAGCAGATCGGGCAGCGGAGCGGCGTGCGGCAGCTCGAACTCGGCGGCCCGGCCCGGCAGCGCGAACCAGGCGGACTCCCCGGTCAGCCAGAGGGACACCTCCACCCCGCTGGCCACGGCCACGGCCGCGACCGTGAACGCCTGCGAGCACCGCTCGGGGGCATCGGCCCCCGCGGTCACCTTGATCACGAGCTTCTTCGCCATGCTCGAATCGTAATCAACGGCCCTGCAACTGCCTGTGTTGACCAAGGGTCTCCTGTGAAGCGCGTGAGGGAACGCGCTTACGTTCGAGGGGGACGTTGTGGAAGAAGGCATGGAGGGAGCGGAGGGGACACCCCGTCCGGCGCCCGTCCGCCGACGGCGCGGGCCCACCGGGCTCCTGATCGCCGGGGCCGTCGTACTCGGCCTGGTGGCCGGTACCTGCGGCGGCTATCTCGTGCAGGCCGACCGGGAGCCGACGAGGCTGCCCCCGCTGTCCCAGCCGACGCTCCCGCAGGCGACGGGGCCCGCCCCCGAGCCGCTGTCGGCCGCGCGTGACCGCATGGTCGAGACCGACGGCGACCTGCGGAAACTGCTGCTGAAGAAGCCCAGCGGAGCGAAGGACGCCGAGTGGCTGGAGGGCGCCGACGGCTGGCTGGACCTGGCCGACTACGCCGGGCTGTACGAGGAGCCGGGCGCGGTGTTCGGCGAGCTCGTCCAGGACGAGTTCCGGCGGGCCGCCGTCACCGGCTGGGCGGAGGGCGAGTCGTACAGCGTGGAGATCCGGCTGGTGCAGTTCCGGCAGGAGGAGGACCTCGTGGCCGCCGACTACAGCGACAACAACCAGTACTGGGCGGAGGACAAGGAGACCGACAGCTGGCCGCTCCCGGGCACCGGCGACGGCATGGTGTACGTCCACCGCGCGCCGGAGACCGAGGCGGGCCATCTGCCGGTCTACACCGCGCAGGCGCACGCCTGGCGCGGTGACATCGCGATGGAGATCTGGGTCCACGGCTCCAGGGCGGTCAGCAAGAAGAAGATCATGGACCTGGCCGAGCGGCAGATGGAGCGGCTGTGAGCGACGACGTCGAGAACCCCACCGAGGGGCGAGCCGAGCCGGCGGTCGTGGAGTCGCCGGTCGTGGAGCCGCCGGTCGTGGAGCCCGAGGTCGTGGAGCCCGCGCCCGTCGTCGCCGCGCCCGTGGTGGCCGAGGCCGGGGACAGGCGGCGGATCCGCCCGGGCAGGGTCGCCGCCGTCGCCGGGGGCGTGCTGCTGGCCGGGGCGGTCGTCGTCGGTGCGGGCTACACCGTCGTCACCGTGAACGACGCCGACCGGGACGCGGGCGCTCCCGTCTGGGCGTTCCCGAAGGACAAACCCGTGGAGGCGAGGTCCGCCGGGGGCACCGGACTGGCCGGCACGCTCGTGCCGTACGGCGACGGCTGGGAGCGCGGACCGGATCTCGGCGAGTTCGGCTCCGACCGGGAGCTCGGCGGTGCCCAGGCCACGGCCCTGCGCAAGGAGTCGCTGAGCGGCCTGCCGCGCTCCCAGCGCAAGCTGCTGGAGAAGGAGATCGACAAGCAGCGCGTCCAGGGCATGGCCATGCGCAGCTACGTCCTGGGACCCGGCAGCTCCTTCTTCACCGACCAGCCGGTCACCGTGAGCGTCGTGCTGACCCGGATGGAGAGCAAGGCGGCCGTCCGGGACATCGCGACGTTCCAGAGCGAGTTCCTGGAGGTCCTGGGCGTCTTCCGCGACGGGCCGACGATCAAGGGCCACAAGAACGCCAAGTGCTTCCTGACGCCCAAGGACGACGACGAGGACCTCGACCTGATGACCTGCTCGGCGTACCAGGGAGAGGTCCTGGTCAGCGTCAACGCGGAGGCCGTCAAGCCCATGAACACCAAGGCCGTCGCCGCGCTGCTGACCGAGCAGCTCGACCGCGTCGAGGAGCCGGGGGAGGCCGTATGACCGAGCAGACGCAGCAGACGGAACCGGAGTGGCAGCCGGAGCAGCCGGTCGTCCCGCCGCCCCTGCCCGCCGCACCCGGGGGAAAGCCCGGTCGGCCCCAGGGCCGGGCCGGGGAACCCCGGGGGGAGGGGGAGGCCGTGCAGTCCCAGGAGCAGGCCCGGGAATCCCAGGAGCGCGTTCCCTCGAAGCCCTCGAAGGACCGCCGCGTGCTGCGGGCCGTGCTGCGCTGGACCGCCGCCGCCGTGGTGTTCGCGACGGTGGGGACGGCGACGGCGTACGGGATCACGCGGATGGAGCGGACGGACGTGCCGGGACTGGAGACGGTGTCGGACGGGCGGTGGGAGTACCCGCCGCTGACCAGGCCGCCGCTGCCCTCCGGCAGTCCCGGGCCCTTCGCGGACGGCAACACCGCCGGCGCGCACCACGCCGACCTGCGCGCCCTCCTCCTGCCCGCTCCCCTCGGGGCGACCGAGGACAAGGCCCTGCGCGGGTCGGACGGATGGCTGGCGCAGAAGGACTTCCTCGCGGAGTACCAGGAGAGGCAGGACCGGGAGGAGTTCGGGCAGAAGCTCGTCGACGCCGGCCTGCGCCACATCGCGGCCCGTGGCTGGACGACGAAGGACGGCACGCACACCCGCGTCTACCTGCTGCGGTTCGCCACGGCCGAGGTCGCGGACCGGATGCGCGCGGACATCGCCCCGTTCGACGAGGCCTGGTACCAGGTGCGCGGCGCGGACGCGTCCCACCTCGACGCGGACTTCCCGGTCAAGGCCGGGGTCGAGGGAGTGCAGCGCTCCGCGTACGTCGAGGACAGACCGTACGGCGCCGAGCAGGTCCGCCACGCGTACCTCCAGGCCGGCGACGTCCTGGCGCTGGTCGTGCAGACCCGGAAGGGCGCCGCACCGGCCGTTCCCTTCCAGCAGACGGTGACCCTGCAGAGCCAGCTGCTGGGCTGATCCCCGCGAGGGCGTACCTCACACGGAGGTCCGGGTCCCGGCCGCGTAAGCTGGGGCCCGGCCCTGTGTCCGTACGGAACCCATCACGCTCATCCCGAGGAGCACCCCGTGGAGATCTTCTTCGAAGCCCTGCTGGTCCTGGTCTGCGTCGGCGTCCTCGCCTTCGCCGGACTGACCGTGAAGAAGCTGTACCAGGGCCAGCGCTGACCGACCACGTTCAGGAACTGCCACCCATGATCGAGATCCCGTCCGACCTCCACAAGGACCTCGTGCCCCTCGCCTTCCTGCTCGGCAACTGGGCCGGCGCGGGCGTGCACGACTTCCCCGGCTCCGAGAAGTGCAACTTCGGGCAGGAGGTCACCTTCACGCACGACGGCCGGGACTTCCTGGAGTACCGCTCCCACACCTGGGTCCTGGACCAGGACGGCAACAAGGTCCGGCCCCTGGAGTCCGAGTCCGGCTTCTGGCGGATCGACGACGCCCGCAAGGTCGAGGTCACCCTGACCCGCGACGACGGCGTCATCGAGATCTGGTACGGCGAGCTCGCCGACAAGAAGCCCCAGATCGACCTGGTCACGGACGCGGTGGCGCGGACGGCGGCCTCCCGCCCGTACTCCGGCGGCAAGCGTCTGTACGGCTACGTCAAGAGCGACCTGATGTGGGTCGGCGAGAAGCAGACCCCCGACGTCGAGCTGCGCCCCTACATGTCCGCCCACCTGAAGAAGGTCGTCACCCCGGAGGAGGTCGAGCGCTGGGCCAAGGCCCTGCCCGACGACATGCCGGACGACGGCATCGCCTTCTTCAAGTAGTCCCCCGGGGGTGTCCGGTGGATCCGGCCGGGGTCGCGGGCCCTGGCACGCACCAGACCCGTTCGGTCCGACCGGCAGGCACCCGCACTCGAAACCGGCCTGATCCACCGGACACCGCCTAGACTCTCCGGTGTGGTGAGCACCGACTGGAAGAGCGACCTGCGGCAGCGCGGCTACCGCCTGACCCCGCAGCGGCAACTCGTGCTCGAAGCCGTGGACACCCTGGAGCACGCGACCCCCGACGACATCCTCGTGGAAGTGAGGAAGACCGCGTCGGGGGTCAACATTTCCACCGTCTACCGGACTCTGGAGCTCCTGGAGGAGCTCGGGCTGGTCAGCCACGCGCACCTCGGGCACGGCGCCCCGACCTACCACCTCGCCGACCGGCACCACCACATCCACCTCGTCTGCCGTGACTGCGGCGACGTCATCGAGGCGGATGTCGAGGTCGCCGCCGAGTTCACGGCGAAACTGCGCGAGACCTTCGGCTTCGACACCGACATGAAGCACTTCGCGATCTTCGGCCGCTGCAAGGACTGCTCGCTCAGGGGTTCGGCGGCCAAGAGTTCAACTACCGAGTCGTAGGCTTGGCTTCATGAAGAGCCCCCTGCTGTCCCTGCCCGGCGCCGTCCCCGCCGAGGGCGTGGACGAAGGCGTCGCCGCCCACTACGGCGACCTGTTCCGCGAGCAGCGCGCCCTCGCCGACGGCACCGGATTCGTGGACCTCTCGCACCGAGGGGTCGTGACGGTCTCCGGTGAGGACCGGCTCAGCTGGCTGCACCTGCTGCTCACCCAGCACGTCAGTGACCTGCCCGCGGGCCAGGCCACCGAGGCGCTGATCCTTTCCGCCCACGGCCACATCGAGCACGCGCTCTACCTCGTGGACGACGGTACGACGGTCTGGGCGCACGTGGAGCCCGGCACCCAGGGCGCGCTGATCGCGTACCTGGAGTCGATGAAGTTCTTCTACCGGGTCGAGGTCGCCGACCGCACGGACGCCTTCGCGGTGGTGCACCTGCCGGCCGGTTCGATCGCCGAGGTGCCGGAGGGCGTCGTCATCCGCGAGACGGCGTACGGCCGTGACCTCTTCCTCCCGCGCGCCGACCTGGAGTCGTACGCCGAGCAGGCCGGCCCCGCCGCCGGGATCCTCGCCCACGAGGCCCTGCGCGTCGAGCGGCACCGCCCGCGCCTCGGCTTCGAGACCGACCACCGCACCATCCCGCACGAGCTGGGCTGGATCGGTACCGCCGTCCACCTCCAGAAGGGCTGCTACCGGGGGCAGGAGACGGTCGCCCGTGTCCAGAACCTGGGCAAGCCCCCGCGCCGCCTGGTCTTCCTGCACCTGGACGGCAGCGAGGTCCACCTGCCGCCGGCCGGCACCGAGCTCCGCCTCCGGGACGACGGCCCCGAAGGCCGCAAGATCGGCTTCATCACCACGTCCGTACGTCACCACGAACTCGGCCCGGTCGCCCTGGCCCTGGTGAAGCGGAACGTCCCGGTGGACGCGCCCCTGGTGGCGGACACGACGGCGGCGGCCCAGGAGGTCGTGGTCGAGCCCTGAGCGGCCCTCGCCCGCCGGGTCCCGTGCGACGGGCCCCGGCGTGCCGGTGAGCGCGGTCCGGGCCGGCGCCGTCCGGGCCGGTCGGTGCGGGTCGGCGTCCGGTCAGCGCGGAACGGCGATCCTCGCCGCCAGTGTGAAGCCCGAACCGCTGATCGTCACGGCGGTGCCGAGCGCCTCGAGCGTGCCCGGCATCAGGAGCAGCACCGCGACGGCGCCCAGGAGCGCCGCGACGGCGATGATCACCGCCGCGATCGCGTTCGACACCGGCAGTCGCGCGACGCCGGTCCCGTCCTCCCCCGTCCCCGGTGGTGTCCCGGGGCCCCGCTCCGCGGGCAGGTGGTGTCCCATGCCCCTCTCCCTTCGTCAGCCCAGGTGAGCGGCCGACGCGGTAGCAGCCGCGGTGGCCGTGCCGGAGACATGCCCACCGGCCGGGCGACGCAACACCGCGCCGGTGTACGGGAAAAGGGATACGGCCGGGAGGGGAGGCGGCCTCCGCCGTTCTCCGTAGGGAACGAACGACTGTCCCCGGGGCCGCTGGAGGCCCCCGGGGCGATCCGAGTCCTCCGGGGCCCGCTGCTACAGGCCCCGGTGATCAGCTGCGACGGCCTCCGTCTCCGGCTCACCTGGGCTGACAGGGAAGCCAGGAAACCGAGGGCATCTTGCGCCAACACTGCCCAGTTGGCAACCAACTCTGCGGTAGTTATCCCCGCATGGCCGGGATCCATAAACAAGCTGCCGACAACTGCGGGCACGTGGCGTGAAGCCGTCCCGGCGAAACCCCGGCCGGCCCGTCATGTCCCCGGCCGGCCCCACAGGCCTGCGGTGCCCGGCTCAGATCTCGATCAGGACGGTGAACGGGCCGTCATTCGTCAGTGAGACCCGCATCTGCGCCCCGAACCGGCCGGTCGCCACCGTCGCGCCCAGGGAACGCAGCTGGGCCACCACCTCGTCGACGAGCGGTTCGGCGACCTCCCCCGGGGCGGCCGCGTTCCAGGTGGGACGGCGGCCCTTGCGGGCATCGCCGTAGAGCGTGAACTGGCTGATGACCAGCAGGGGCGCGTCGACGTCGCTGCACGAGCGCTCGTCGGCCAGCATCCGGATCGACCACAGTTTCCGGGCGAGCTGGGCGGCCTTCTCCTTGGTGTCCTCGTGGGTGACACCGACCAGGACGCACAGGCCCTCGCCGACGATCTCGCCCACCGTCTCGCCGTCAACGACGACACTCGCGCCGTCCACCCTCTGCACCACTGCACGCATGCGCACCATCATGCCGTGCGCTCCCGCAACCGCCGCTCAGGGAATTCTTTTTGATCCTTTGGCCCGCATCTGGGCCGTTCGGGGGCACTCGGTCACATAGCGGCCACTTGGGGTGGCACGATGCTTTCCACACGCCGGTCGAGGGGACGGTAGAGGCACATGAGCACACCGAGCACCGGGCAGCTGGGCCCGACCACCCAGCGTCCGCCCGTGCAGCGCACCGACAGTCCACCCTGCGCTCCGCGCACGGATCCGCCCGAGCGCGGCCTGGCCCGCCTGAGCCTGCCCGAACTGCGCACCCTGCGCCGGGACGCCCAGCGCGACGAGGCCGACCTCAGCTACGTACGACGGCTGCTCCAGGGCCGTATCGACATCCTGCGCGCCGAACTGGGCCGCCGCGGCCCGGCATCCGTACCCGAGCCGGCCGAGGCCTCCATGGTCGCGCGCCTGTCGGAGATCCTCACCGACGCCCCGGCCCGCCAGCGCTCCTCCGCCCGCCACGTCACCCTGGGCACGCCGCACGGCGAGGAGTACCGCCGGCTGGCCGCGGACATGCTCGCCGACGTCGAACTCTCCGACCTCGACGCCCGCACCGACCCCGAGCTGCACGAGGCCATGGCCCGCCTCGTCCGCTACGAGCAGCAGGTCTCCCGCCGCCGTCAGCTCCTGCAGAAGACCGCGGACGACTGCGGCGCGGAGATCACGCGGAGGTACCGGGAGGGGGAGGCGCAGGTGGACGACCTGTTGGTGTAGGCGGGAGCGGGCGGGCCGGCGGACAGGCGGGATGGGCCGGGCCGGCGGAACGGGCCGGGCCGGCGGAACGGGCCGGGGCCGGCGGGACGAGGAGGGATCCGGAGGGACGGGCGGGGCCGCAGGGGCGGAAAACTCCACGACACCGGCCCGCGACCCGCCTACCGTGGCCCCATGAGCGACCCGCGCCCCGCCATCGACGTACGTCCCGTCACCGAAGACGAGTTCCCCGACTGGCTCCGCGCGGTGAACACCGGCTTCCTGCGGGAGCCGGTGGCCGCCGAGCCCGAGCTGTCGAACCGCCGGACCGAATTCGTCCCCGGCCGTTACCTGGGCGCCTTCGACGTCGGCCGGTGCGTGGCCACCTTCCGCTCCTTCGACCAGCAGCTCACGGCCGTCGGCGGAGCGCCCGTCCCCGCCAACGCCGTCACGGGCGTCACCGTCACCGCCACCCACCGGCGCCGAGGCCTCCTCAGCCGGATGATGGGCCATGACCTGGCGGCCGCGAAAGACCGCGGGGCCGTCGTCGCCACCCTGATCTCCGCCGAATACCCGATCTACGGCCGGTACGGCTTCGGCCCCGCCACCTGGGCGACCGAGTGGACCGTCGACGTGCCGCGCACCGGCCTCGACCCCCGCCGCTCCGGCCAGGACGAGGCCGGCGGCCGGATCGACCTCGTCGACGGCGAGGACGTCCGCAAGCTCGGCCCCGACCTGCACGAGCGGATCCGCCGCGTCCAGCCGGGCGCCGTCAGCCGCAGCGACCTGTGGTGGCAGCTCAACACCGGCGTCGTACGCTTCGGGCCGTCGTGGACCGAGCCCTTCCACGCGCTGTACCGCTCGCCGGACGGCGAGGTCGAGGGCCTGGCCGCGTACACCGCGGACGACCACTGGCCCGACAAGCGGCCGCACGACACGGTGTCCGTGAAGTGGCTGCTCGCGGCGACCCCGGCCGCCGAGCGCGCCCTGTGGCGCTACCTCTGCTCGATCGACTGGGTCACGACGGTGAAGAGCGGCTGGCGCGCCCCCGACGACCTGCTCCCCTTCCTGCTGCCGGACCCGCGGTCGGCCAGGATCACCGCGCACGCGGACTGGATGTGGGTGCGGATCCTGGACGTCGTACGGGCCCTGGAGGCGCGGACGTACGGGGGTGAGGGATCGCTGGTGCTGGAGGTGGCCGACGCGGGAGGCCTGGCCGCGGGCCGCTACCGGCTGGAGGCGTCGCCGCGCGGCGGATCCTGTACGCCGACGGCACAGAGCGCCGACCTCTCGCTGGACGTGGGCGAACTGGCGAAGCTGTGGCTGGGCGACGAGTCGGCGGTGCGGCTGGCGGCGCTGGGGCGGGTGCGGGAAGAACGAGCGGGCGCCGTCCGGTCGGCCGACGCCCTGCTGCGTACGTCCAGGCGACCTTGGTGCCCGGACCTGTTCTGACGCTCCTTCCTGTCGCCGGCCGTGCCATCTCGGTGATCCGTAGCAGTGACAGCCGAGTCGGCGGTGCAGTGCTGTGCCGTTGTTCAGTTGTGGCTGTGCGGTGGTGCCCGATGTTCAGTTGTGGCTGTGCTGTTCGGTTGTGCCGCGCGATGCGCTCGGAACGGTCGGGCTCCCGGCTCCCCTCCGGAGGGGAGTCCGACCAACCTGGTGAAGTACAGCCATGTTGGATTAGTTGGTTGCCAACTTAGCGGCAGTTGTTTCGACTTGGAAGTGTCCTGTAACCACCTATTGAGCAACTGCCCTAAGATGGCGCAAAGTTGTAGTGTTGCGCTGTGAAGTCGGAAAGCGCCGTGCTCAACGGTCGACGGAGACCGCGTCCGTCACCCCCCGAGGTGGCGGACGTGCTGCGCGCCCGGATCAGGTCCGGTGCGCTCAGGCCGGGCCAGCGCATGCCCACCCAGGCCCAGCTGGCCGACGAGTTCGGCGTGGAACGCGGCACCGTACGTCAGGCGCTGCGGATCCTCCAGAGCGAGCACCTGCTGACCAACATGTCCAAGGGGAGCCCGGCGACCGTCGCCCCCGACCCGGCCGGGACGCTCGTCGGCTCCTCGGCGCCGCCACTGCCCACCGCGGTGGCCCTGACCCCGCGGATCACCGCGGCTTTCGGCGCCCCGCACGTCGAGATCGACGCCGTGTGCCTGACCTCGGCCACGCTGACGCTCGCCCTCGGCGAATCCCTGCGTCAGATCCACGCGGGGCGACTGAAACCGGCCAAGGTGGACGTGCGCGTGCTGCTGCCGTCCCGGGACATCGACCTCGCCTTCCCGGTGCCGGTCGAGGACCAGGGCCGTGACGACCCCGTCCACCGGCAGTGGCTCGCGACGCGCAACGCCCAGGGCCAGGTGCTGCGGCACAACCTGCTGGCCCTGCGCTCCACGCACGGCATCGACGTCCGGGTGACCTTCCGCGCGCTCCCCTTCACCCCGCCGGTCAAGCTCTACCTCCTCAACGGGACGGAGGCGCTCTTCGCCTACTACACCCTGCGCCGCCGGGCGGCGGGTCTCGACGACGTGCAGCTGGAGACGTACGGCGCCGAGGGCTCCCAGTCGATGCTGTTCAGCTTCGACCAGGGCGCCGGACCGCGCGACAGCGCCTTTGTCGAGCAGTCGCACCTGTGGTTCAACTCCCTGTGGGAGACCATCAGTTCCGAACTGCTCCTGACGGGTTGAAAGCGCCGTACCGTGGGCGCGTGACCGAGGAGAACACGGCTGTGAACGGCAGCAGACGGCACAGGCCACAGGAGATCGCCGAGGCGCTGCGGGCACGCATCCGCCTCGGGGAGCTCAAGGCGGGCGACCGTCTGCCCACCCAGGCCGAGCTCGCCGAGGAGTTCGGGGTCGAGCGTGGTGCCGTACGCCAGGCCCTGCGGGTACTCCAGGAGGACGGCCTCCTCACCAACGTCAGCAAGGGCAGCCCGCCGCGCATCGCCGAGCCGACGCCGGCCCGCAACGAGCCCCAGCCCACGATGGTGGCGCTGTCCCCCCGTATGGCGGCCGCCTTCGCCGCACCCCACGTCCGGATCGACGCCGCCTGCCTCACGGCCGAGACCCTCATGCTGGCCCTCGGCGAGCCGCTGCGCCTCATCCACGAAGGCCGCATCCGCCCGGACCGGGTCGACGTCCGCATCCTGCTGCCGTCCCGGGACATCGCCCTCGCCTTCCCGGTCCAGGTCGAGGGTCACGGCGACGACGACCCGGTGCACCAGCGCTGGCTGTCGCTACGCAATGCCCAGGGCCAGGTCCTGCGGCACAACCTGCTCACCCTGCGCGCGCACGGCATCGACGTCCATGTCACCTTCCGCGCCCTGCCGTTCACCCCGCCGGTGAAGCTGTACCTCCTCAACCGTGAGGAGGCCCTGGTGGCGTACTACATGGTCACCCGTCGCGAGGAGGCCACCGATACGGGGACGCTGGACGTGTACGACGTGCTCGGTTCCATGTCCCTGCTCTTCTCCTTCGAGGCGGGTCAGGGCCCGAGGGAGGCGGCCTTCGTGCAGGAGTCGCAGCAATGGTTCGACGGCCTCTGGGAAACCATCACCACGGACCTGACACTCGGCTAGTGCCCTTTGAACCGAGCGAGCTCCGAGAGCCGAACGAGGCGCGGCGGCGACGGGGAACCCGCGGGACGCGAGGCGGGTGCTGAGCGAGGGGGTCGCGGAAGCCGGCGCGGCCCAGCGGCAGACAGGCACCCTCAAACCGGGCTGCGTAGGCTCGCCCCATGAGTGACACCGGGCTGCGCGAGCGCAAGAAGAGGCGGATGTACCAGGTCGTGTCGGACGTCGCCGTCCGCCTGTTCCTGGAGCGTGGTTTCGACGCGGTGTCCGTGGCCGAGGTGGCCGCCGCCGCGGAGATCTCCAAGCCGACCCTCTTCCGGTACTTCCCGGCGAAGGAGGACCTCGTGCTGCACCGGATCGCCGATCACGAGCGGGAGGCGGCGGAGGTGGTCGCGGGGGCGCGGGCGGAGGGGGTCGCGCCGCTGGCCGCCCTGCGCCGGCACTTCCTCGACGGGCTGGCCGCCGCCGATCCCATCACCGGGATCAACGACCACCCGCAGGTGCGCGCCTTCTACGCCCTGCTGTACGGCACCCCCGCCCTGGTCGCCCGGCTCCACGCCCACCTGGAACGGTCCGAGGCCGCCCTGGCCGACGCCCTCGGCGGCGACCTCGACGCCCGGCTCGCGGCCGGCCAGATCATCGCCGTACGGCGGATCCTCGCGCAGGAGAACTGGCGGCGGATCACGGACGGGGAGCCGGTGGAGGACGTGCGGACGGACGCGGTGGCGGCGGCGGAGCGGGCCTTCGCGGTGCTGGGGGCGGGGATGCCGCACCTGGCGTAGGGTGGCACCTTGTTGTGAGATGCGGTTATAAATTTAACTCGGTTACGTTATACGGGTAGGCTCGCCCGCATGACGTCACCCGACCCCGCCCCGAAGGACGACCAGCCGACCCCGCTCCCCGCCCCCGCCCTCCACGCCGCCCTCCTGCGGGAACGCGCCCACCACGACGCCTGCCGCGCCGCCCTGGCCGCGATGCTGGCGGGCGCCGACCACCAGGTCGTCACCGGCGAGGACGTCTCCGCCTCCGGTGCCGACGCCGAGGTCCTCGGACACCGGCTGCGCAGCCAGGCCAAGGCCCTGCGCGAACTCCCCCCGGGCCCCCTCTTCTTCGGCCGCCTGGACTTCGCCGAGGGCGCCGGCGGCGACCATGACGGCCTCGGCTACCACATCGGGCGCGTGCGCATCAGCGAGCACCCCGCCGCCCCGCCCCTCGTCGTCGACTGGCGCGCCCCCGTCTCCCGCGCCTTCTACCAGGCGAGCGCCCGCGACCCGCAGGGCGTCGCCGTCCGCCGCCGTTTCGGCTGGGCGCCGGGCAGCCGGGGCGACTCCGCCGACCTGACCGGCCTGGAGGACGAACACCTCGGGCGGGGGGAGTCCGCAGGGTCCGAGGTGCCCGGGGTGAGCGACCTCGTCGCCCGGGAGATCGAACGCCCCCGGGTCGGGCCGATGCGGGACATCGCCGCGACGATCCAGCCCGAGCAGGACGACCTCGTACGGGCCGAGCCGGCCCAGTCCGTGTGCGTGCAGGGCGCCCCCGGCACCGGCAAGACCGCCGTCGGCCTGCACCGGGCCGCGTACCTCCTCTACACCCACCCCCAGCGCGTCCGCCGCGGCGGCCTGCTGATCCTCGGCCCCAACCGCACCTTCCTCTCCTACATCGCCGAAGTCCTGCCCTCCCTCGGCGAGACGGGCGTCCGGCAGTCCACCCTCTCCGACGAGATCGCCCGCCACCCGGTGACCGCGACCGACCCCGCGCCCACCGCCGCCGTCAAGCACGACCCGCGCATGGCCGAGGTGCTGCGCCGGGCGCTGTACGGCAGGGTGACCGCCGACGGGGCGGACGGCCTCACCGTGCCGGACGGCTCGTACCGCTGGCGGGTCACGGGTGACGAACTGGCCCGGATCGTGACCGACGTCCTCGCCGAGGAGCCGCCGTACGAGGTCGGGCGCGAGCGCGTGCGGAGCCGGATCGTGCGCCGGATCCAGGAGCAGGCCGAACGGCGTGGCGGGCCGCCCCCCGCCTCCTGGCTGCGCCGGCTGGAACGCGCGAGGCCGGTGAGCGCGTGCGTGGAGCGGGTGTGGCCGAAGGCGCGACCGGAGGAGGTGGTGCACGGACTCCTCTCGTCCTCCGAGGAGCTGGAGCGGTCATCGGCCGGCCTGCTGAGCGCCGACGAGCGGGAGGCCCTCCGCCGGCCGCGCCCGCCCCGCTCCGTCAGGTCCGCCCGCTGGTCCTCCGCCGACCTGGTCCTCCTCGACGAGGTGGCCGGACTCCTCGAACACCCGCCGGGCTACGGGCACATCGTCGTCGACGAGGCGCAGGACCTCTCCCCGATGGAGTGCCGGGCCATCGCCCGCCGGGTGCCGTTCGGTTCCCTGACGGTCCTCGGCGACCTGGCCCAGGGCACCACCCCCTGGGCCGCGCGCTCCTGGCGGGACCTGCTGACCCACCTGGGCAAACCCGACGCGAAGGTGGTCCCGCTGACCACCGGCTTCCGTGTCCCCGGCGCGGTCCTGGCCCTCGCCAACCGCCTGCTGCCCCGTCTCGGCACCGACGTGCCGCCCGCCCGTTCCCTCCGCCGCGACGGTGAACTCCGCATCCGGCGGGCGGAGGGCGACGTACCCCAGGCGGTGGTGGCCGCCGTCCGCGACGCCCTCACCCACGAGGGGTCGATCGGCGTCATCACCACCGACGCCGAGGCGCCCCGCGTCCACCGTGCCCTCACCGAGGCCGGCATCCCCACCGCGACCGGCCCCGAGGACGCCACCGCCCGTGTGACGGTGGTCCCCGCGACCGCCGTCAAGGGCCTCGAGTACGACCACGTCGTCGCCGTCGAACCGATGGCGATCGCGGAGGCGGAGGAACGGGGGCTGAACCGGCTGTACGTGGTGCTGACGCGGGCCGTGTCGCGGCTGGAGGTGGTGGAGGGGAGAGGGGTGCCCTGGTAGGGCACGGGGTGGCCGCGCCCGGGGCGCTCGGGCGATGCTGGACGGCGATGCTGCTCTTCCTCGACGTCGACGGGCCGCTGATCCCGTTCGGCGGGCCGGGGCCGTACCCGGTCCACGGCGCCCGCGCGGGGATCGACCCCTCCCCGCACCCGCTCCTGACGCGCCTCGCCCCGTCCCTCGGCCCGCGGCTGCTGGCCCTGGGGTGCGAGCTGGTGTGGGCCACGACCTGGCTGGACGACGCGAACGCCGTCGTCGCGCCGTGGCTCGGACTGCCCCCGCTGCCCGTGGTGGACTGGCCGGAGACCCCGACGCGGGCCGGCCTGCACTGGAAGACACAGGCCCTGGCCGCCTGGGCGGACGGCCGGCCCTTCGTCTGGCTCGACGACGAGATCACGCCCACCGACGCCGCCTGGGTCGCCGCCCACCATCCGGCCCCCGCCCTCCTGCATCGCGTGGACCACCGGTACGGCCTCACGGACACGGATTTCGCGGCCCTGGAGGCCTGGCTCGACCGACCGCTCCCGTACACGTCGACGCACACGGCGTGAACCGGGCCGGGGATCAGCCACCGCGCTCGGCCGCCTGGCCGGCTCGGTGGCGCGACGACATCACCGGCGCGACGACATCACCGACACGGTGCGCACCATGGCCGCGAGCCTCGAGGACGCGTACGGCTGCCCGTCAGGCCCGAATGGGATGCGGACGGCGCGCGGGCCGCCGACGAGCGGGACTGTCGGCCGCCCGTGACCACGGAGGGGAGGCCCTGGGGTCCGACGTCTCCGGCGGCGCGTCATCCGGTTCACGGAGACGGGGCATCCCGGGGAGCTGCAGGGGTACGCGCGTCCCGGAGGCTGTCGGAGGGCGCGCCCGCCCGTGACGCGACACACTTTTGCAAGCGGGTGCTTGCAAAAGTTAGCAACGGTGGGGCACGCTGGAGGCATGGCATCGCTCAACGTCGGCAATCTCGGTGAGTACCTGCGCGAGCAGCGGCGCAACGCTCAGCTCTCGCTGCGGCAGCTCGCCGATGCCGCCGGGGTGTCCAATCCGTATCTGAGCCAGATCGAGCGCGGGCTGCGCAAGCCCAGCGCGGAGGTGTTGCAGCAGGTCGCCAAGGCGCTGCGGATCTCCGCCGAGACGCTGTACGTCCGCGCCGGCATCCTCGATGCCGAGCGGGACCGGGACGAGGTCGAGACGCGCGCCGTCATCCTCGCCGATCCCACGCTGACCGAGCGGCAGAAGCAGGTGCTGCTGCAGATCTACGAGTCCTTCCGCAAGGAGAACGGATTCGCGGTCACCGACGCTGCGGTGGACGCCCAGGACGACGACGACACCGTGAGCGGCCTCCGCACGACCGGCGGCACCGACGCCGGTCCGCAGCAGACGGCCGGTTGACCGGACCAGGGGACCGGCCGCCCGACTGCGGACCCGCACCGACCGACACCCACGAACGCGACACACGCCCACAACGCGAACACCGGAGGACCATCACCATGGCCATCGCCGACGACCTGCGCAAGACCTTCACCGACCCGACCCCCCTCTACTTCGCCGCCGGCACCGCCGACCTGGCCATCCAGCAGGCGAAGAAGGTGCCGAGCCTGGTGGAACAGCTGCGCACCGAGGCCCCGGCCCGGTTCGAGGCCGTCCGCAACACCGACCCCAAGACCGTCCAGGAGAAGGCCGCCGCCCGCGCCAAGGAGGCCGGCGTCAAGGCGAAGGAAGCGCAGGAGAGTCTCCAGGCCAGGGTGGGCGAGTTCCTCGGCGCCCTCGACGGTGACCTGAAGAAGCTGGGCAGCACGATCGACGCGGACCTCAAGAAACTCGGCGAGAGCGCCCAGGACCTCGCGCTGCGCAGCGTCGGCGTCGCCGCCGAGTACGCCGTGAAGGCCCGCGAGACCTACGAGAAGGTCGCCGAGCACGGTGAGCAGGCCGTGAGGACCTGGCGCGGCGAGGCCGCCGAGGAGATCGAGGAACTGGCGATCGTCGTCGAGGGCAGGGACGAGCCGAAGCCCGAGCCGGTCCAGGTCAAGGAGGAGCCGAAGTCCGCCGAGGCCGGGCCCGCCGCGGCGACGGGGGCTCCCGCCAAGAAGGCCCCGGCCCGCAAGACCACCACCGCGAAGAAGACCACTCCGCCGGTCAGGTGAGACCTGCGGGAGAGATCCACGAACGGATCACACTGGGGTCCGCGGACGGATCGCGTACGGATGCGGATACGCGTGACGGATCCACGCATACGGATGCGCATGGCGGGATCCGTACGGAGACGCATACGGGTACGGATACGGCGACGGGCCGGGCACTCGGACGGTGCCCGGCCCGTTGTACGGGTAACGGGAGCGCGGTTGCGGGTACGGTGACCGCGTAAGGACGAGCCGAGTCGTGCCGAGTCGGGTGGTGGACGTAGTGCTGATGCAGGGGTTCGCGGGGTTCATGTCATTGCTGAGCCTGGCGCTGATCGTGTTCAGCGGCTTCGCTCTGTTCGACGCCGCCATCCGTCGCGAGGACGGCTACCGGGCGGCGGACAAGAAGACCAAGCCCTTCTGGCTGATCATCCTCGGGCTCGCCTTCGTGGTGAACCTGCTCTTCCCCATCCTGTCGTTCCTGCCGATCATCGGCCTGATCGCGACCATCGTGTACATGGTCGACGTCCGGCCCGCCCTGCGCTCCCTGCCGGGCGGCGGCCGCAGCCGGGGCGGTTCCAGCAGCGACGGGCCGTACGGGCCGTACAACGGCGGCCGGTAGACGCCCCGGCGGGGGCTCCGGCTCCGGCTCAGGCGCCTCCGGCTCTCGGGCGCCTCTGGCTCGGGTGCGGCCCCGACGGGCGCGGCTTAGACGCCCGCACGGGACCCGGCGGCCGGCCACCCTCGCCCAGCGTCCGCACAGACGCGCCGCGATCGACATGACGAGACCACGGACGGTGGGCGTCCGAACAACTCCCCGGCCCCCGAGCGTTACGGCACCCGGTCCAGCAGCAGCACCGCCACGTCGTCCGTCAGCTCCCCGCCGTTGAGCTCCCGCACCTCGTTGACGGCCGCCCGCAACAACTCCTCGCCGCTCAGCCCCTCGGCGAGCTGGCGGCGGATCATCTCCACCATGCCGTCCTGACCCAGCCGCTCCCGGCCCTCGCCGACGCGCCCCTCGATGAGACCGTCGGTGTACAGCATCAGGCTCCACTCCGCGCCCAGCTCGACCTGCATCCGCGGCCAGCGGGCGCCCGGCAGCAGGCCGAGGGCGGGGCCGTTGTTGTCGTACGGCAACAGTCGGGCCGGCCGGTCCGGGCGGGCGATCAGTGGTGCCGGATGGCCCGCCAGGCACAGTCCGGCCCGACGGCCGTCGGGCGCGATGTCCACCGTGCACAGCGTCGCGAAGATCTCGTCGTCGTCGCGCTCGTGCTCCAGCACCTGCTGGAGGGTGTTCAGCAGTTCGTCGCCGCACAGGCCGGCCAGCGTCAGCGCCCGCCAGGCGATCCGCAGCTCCACGCCGAGGGCGGCTTCGTCCGGGCCGTGGCCGCAGACGTCGCCGATCATGGCGTGGACCGTGCCGTCCGGGGTGCGGACGGTGTCGTAGAAGTCACCGCCGAGCAGTGCGCGCGAGCGACCGGGGCGGTAGCGGGCGGCGAAGCGCAGCGTGGAGCCCTCCAGCAGCGGTGTGGGCAGCAGGCCGCGCTCCAGGCGGGCGTTCTCCTGGGCGCGCAGCTTGCCCTCGGCGAGCCGCCGCTCGGCCGTGTCCGAACGCTTCCGCTCCACCGCGTACCGGATGGCACGGCTCAGCAGCCGGCCGTCCAGCTCGTCGCGGAACAGGTAGTCCTGGGCGCCGACGCGCACCGCCTCCGCACCGCGCTCGGCGTCACCGGACGCGGTCAGCGCGAGCACGGCGTGCCGCGGCGCGAGCCGCAGCACATGCCGGAGTACGGCGAGCTCGTCGTCGTCGACGCGGCCCGGGGCGGGCAGCGCGAGGTCGAGCAGGATGCAGTGGACGTCGTCGGTGAGCAGCCGCTCGGCCTCGGTGAGGTTGCGGGCGGTGCGCACGCGGATCGGCTTGCCGGCCGAGTCCAGCAGGTCGGGCACGATCGGGGCGGCCGTGGGGTCGTCCTCGATCAGCAGCAGTGTGAGGTTGGTGTGGGTGGCGGCGCTCACGCCGTGGGGGACGCCGTCGCCGGGTGTGGCGTTGTCCCCGACCGTCGCGTTGTTCGCTTCGTTGCGATCGTCGTTCCGGTCGTCCGTGCGCGGGGCTTCTTCCTTGGAGGGGCCGCCGACTGCGGGCGCGGCCTGCGCCTGACCACACTCCACGGCCGGGATCGCTCTCTGCCGCGGTACGGGTACGGGCATCGTGATGGGTTCCTTCCCTCCCCCCGAGGGCATGGCGGGGACGAGGGACCTCGACCCACCGACGGGGACCATAGCGGCAGAAGCCGCCGCAGCGGAATGGCGTGGAGCACGTAGCTTGATCTCAGGCCACTGTCATATGCCGCGATATCCACCGCAGTTGGGCAGTGCGGAAGGCGTCCGGGGATGACGAACGTCACGTCGGTGGGGGTTTGGCGCCTCACGGGCGTGCCGTGGGTCACGTGGTCGCGCTCACGCGAACCCACCGTGGCTGTGTCCGGCCTCACGTGCCCGGTCTCACGCGTCCGGCCTCATATGTCCGTCCTCACACGGCGGATGCCCCTCGTCGGAGCCTTCGTCGGAGCCCTTCGCCGGCCCCGTCGGGGTCAGGCGTCGGCCCGTCGGCGTCCCGCGTCGGCGCCCCCGTCGGCTCACGCCCCGACCTCACGCCCCGACCTCACGCGTCCGGTCGGACGACCCCGAGGATCGGCATCGAACCGGCCCCCGCCAGCGTGATGCTGCGGCCCGGGCGCGGGGCGTGGACCATCGTGCCGTCGCCGACGTACAGCGCGACGTGGCTGGCGTCGGAGAAGTAGATGATCAGGTCGCCGGGGCGCATGTCCTCGACCGGAACGTGCGTCAGCTGCCGCCACTGCTCCTGCGAGGTGCGCGGGATGGTGCGGCCGGCGTCCGCCCAGGCCTGGGAGGTGAGACCGGAGCAGTCGAACGAGGACGGGCCCTCGGCGCCCCACTCGTACGGCTTGCCGATCTGCGCGGTGGCGTACTGGACGGCCCGCTGCCCCTGCGCGGTCGCCGTGCCCTTGGTGCCGTCGAGGACGCCGGTGTCCAGCCAGGCGGTCTGCGCCTGCTGGGCGGCCTGCTCCTGGAGCTGGGCGAGGCGCTCCTTCTCCTCCTTCTCCAGCTGGGACTCGAGCTTCTCGGCCGCCGTGATCTGCTTCTCGATCTTCTTCTGGGCCTCCGCCTTGGTCTTGCGGTTGGCCTCCAGCTTCTGCCACTGGGTGGACGCGTCCTTGGCGTACTGCTCCAAGTCCTGCTGGGTACGGGTCATTTCGCCGATCAGGCCCTTGGTCGCCCGCTGGCCCTGGATCACCCGGCCCGCCCCGTCGAGGAACTCACCCGGATCGTCGCTGAGCAGCAGCTGGGCCTCGTCCGGCAGGCCGCCGCCGCGGTACTGGGAACGGGCCGCGGCGCCCGCGCGGTCCTTCAACTCCGTCAGCTTCTCGCGCCCCTTGACGATCTTCTTCGCCAGTTCGACGAGCTCCGCGGACTGCTTCTCGGCCTGCTCCTCGGCCGCGTTGTAGGCGTCGGTGGCGACCGCGGCGTCGTGGTAGAGCTTGTCGAGCTTCTTCCGGATCGCCTCGAGGTCCTTGTTGGGGACGGGGGCGGCCGGCGGCGGGGTCAGGTTGGGGTTCGTCGTCGGGAGCGGCGTGGGGCTCGGGGCCGCGAGCGCCGTACCCGGCACCGCAAGGACGGTGACCGCGCAGACCACGGTCACGGCCGCCGCGAGCAGGCCGCGCTTGCCCGTACCCATATGTCCCCCAAAACACCAAGAGCCGATCAAAAGTGATTTACCGTCAGTAACTTACGGTCGCCTGGGGGATCGTGCCACGACACGACGGAAAACGACAGAGGTTGCCTTCCCCCCGCTCTCTCCCCGGTACGACGATCTCGCCATCTTTGTGACGAACGCCTCACGGAGATCGTTCCCGGCGGGGAGCGGCGGGGCGGGTCGGCGGGAGCGGCAGGGGGCCGATGAGGGTGGCGGGAGCGGCGAGGGCCGATGGTGGCGGCGAGGGAGAGGGGGCCGCCGGGAGCGACGTGGGCCAACGGAGCGACGGGGGCCGTGGGGGAGCGGGGGCCGACGGGTCGGCGTTCGCCGGCCGGGAGGCGGGGCGCGCGGCCGGCGCGGTCCGGCGGTCAGGCGGGTGTGCGGCCGGCCGGGAGGCGGGCGTGAACCGCGCGGCGCCCGCCCGGTCCCGGCCTTCTCGGCGGCCTTCAGCCAGTCGCCCGCCCCGCGGTACGCCGACCTCACCCCCGAGGGGCCAACGCCTCCCACGACACCGTCACTTCTCCCTGCCGCCACCGCCCCGGCCCGCCCGTCACCGGCCAGTCCGCCGCGAGGTCCCGTACCGCCCGGATCCACCGCTGGCGGGCGCCGTAGGCGGCGTACGGCGCGGCCGCCGCCCAGGCGCGGTCGAAGTCGCGGAGGAAGGCGTGCACGGGCTCGCCGGGCACATTGCGGTGGATCAGCGCCTTCGGGAGCCGTTCCGCCAGGTCCGACGGCCGTTCCAGGGAGCCCAGCCGGGTCGCGAAGGTGACCGTGCGCGGGCCCTCCGGACCGAGCGCCACCCACACGTGCCGTCGCCCGACCTCGTCACAGGTCCCCTCGACCAGCAATCCCCCGCGGGACGTCTGCGTGGCCGGCGCGAGCCGTGCGCACAGCCGCTCCCAGACGCCGCCGACCTCGTCCTCGTCGTACTGGCGCAGCACGTTGGCGGCGCGGATGAGGTGCGGGCGCCCGGGGAGCGGCACCTCGAAGCCGCCGTGCCGGAAGACGAGACCCTCACGCTCGTACGGCTTCGCGGCCGCGACCCGGGCCGGTTCGATCTCGACCCCCACCACGCGCGCGTGCGGCGCGACGGAGCGCAGACGGGTCAGCAGCTCCACGGCCGTCCAGGGAGCGGCGCCGTAGCCGAGGTCGACGGCGACGGGGACGCCGGCGCGGCGCAGTTCGGCGCCGTGGACCGCGGCGATCCAGCGGTCCATGCGGCGCAGCCGATTGGGGTTGGTCGTCCCGCGCGTGACCGTGCCCACGGGGCGGGTCGCGCGGGATGTCATGCCTATGAGGGTATGCGGTGAGCGGGGAGGCGATCCCACGCCCGGCGGCCCCCCGCCCCCGCGACCCGTGCCCTGCGGGCTTCGTGAGCCGGCGACCCGCCCTGCGGTCCTCCCGAGCCCGCGACCCGACCCCGCGGGTCTGTCTCCTGAGCCCGCGACCCGGCCCCGCGGTCTCGCCCACGTCCCGGCCGGACGCACCTCGCCCTCGAACGGTTGAGCGACCCCCGGTAATGCCTGGGCAAAAAGCCCTCCCCTTCCCGGATCCATCGGAATGGGAATGCCCTCCTCCGGTGTTGCACCCCCTTGGAGGGCGCCCCACACCCTCCTTCCGGCATGCCCGCAGCAAGGAGGAACGCCACGTGAGCCACTACGTCAGCAGGCTCGGGCGTCGCTCTACGGCGGCCCCACCGCGGCTCAGGCTCCACCGCCGCCCCCGCCGCGTCGCCATGCTCTCCGTGCACACCTCACCCCTGCACCAGCCCGGCACCGGCGACGCGGGCGGCATGAACGTCTACATCGTGGAGCTCGCCCGGCGCCTCGCCGCGATCAACATCGAGGTCGAGATCTTCACGCGCGCGACCACCGGCGGGCTCCCGCCGACCGTCGACCTGGCCCCGGGCGTCCTCGTCCGCCATGTCGACGCGGGCCCCTACGAGGGCCTCGCCAAGGAGGACCTCCCCGCCCAGCTGTGCGCCTTCACCCACGGCGTGATGCAGGCCTGGGCCGGCCACCGCCCCGGCTACTACGACCTCGTCCACTCCCACTACTGGCTCTCCGGCCACGTCGGCTGGCTCGCCGCCCAGCGCTGGGGCGCCCCCCTGGTGCACGCCATGCACACCATGGCCAAGGTCAAGAACGCCAATCTGGCCGACGGCGACACCCCCGAGCCCGCCGCCCGCGTCATCGGCGAGACCCAGATCGTCGCCGCCGCCGACCGCCTGATCGCCAACACCGCCGAGGAGGCCGGCGAACTCGTCCGGCACTACTCCGCCGATCCCGGCAGGGTCGCAGTGGTCCACCCCGGCGTCAACCTCGACCGCTTCCGCCCCGCCGACGGCCGGGCCGCCGCCCGCGCCCGCCTCGGCCTCCCGCAGGACGCCCTGATCCCCCTCTTCGCGGGCCGCATACAGCCGCTCAAGGCACCCGACATCCTCCTGCGCGCCGTGGCCGTCCTCCTCGACGAGCGCCCCGAACTGCGCTCCCGGGTCGTCGTCCCCGTCGTCGGCGGCCCCAGCGGCAGCGGCCTCGCCAAGCCGGAAGGCCTGCAGAAGCTCGCCGCGCGCCTAGGCATCTCCGACGTCGTACGGTTCCGGCCGCCGGTCGTACAGGACCAGCTCGCGGACTGGTTCCGCGCCGCCTCCGTCCTCGTCGTCCCCTCCTACAGCGAGTCCTTCGGCCTGGTCGCGATAGAGGCGCAGGCCACCGGTACGCCGGTGCTCGCCGCCGCGGTCGGCGGGCTGCCGGTGGCCGTCCGCGACCACGAGACGGGCTTCCTGGTGGACGGCCACGAACCGGCCCGCTACGCGCGCGTGCTCGCGGACTTCGCCGACACCCCGGACCTCTCCGCGCGGATGGGCGCGGCCGCCGCCCGGCACGCCCAGTCCTTCGGCTGGGACACCGCGGCCGCCGCCACCGCCGACGTCTACACGGCCGCGACACAGGCCCACCGCCGTCGCGTACGCTCCCAGCATGGGTGAGCAGCAGCGCGCGACGCAGGTCATCGAAGGCGTCCTGAAGGACGCCGAACTGGAGTGGGAGAGCCCCGATCCCGGCACCTACGTCGTCCAGCTCCCCGGCACCCGCAAGCTGAGGACGACGGTCTCCCTCATCGTCGGCCGCCACTCCCTCTCGCTGAACGCCTTCGTCATCCGCCACCCCGACGAGAACGAGGCAGGCGTCCACCGCTGGCTCCTGGAGCGCAACCTCAAGCTGTACGGCGTGAGTTACGCCGTCGACCAGCTCGGCGACGTCTACGTCACCGCCCGCCTCCCCCTCGCCGCGGTCACCCCCGACGAGACCGACCGCCTCCTCGGCCAGGTGCTGGAGGCGGCCGACGGCGCCTTCAACACGCTCCTGGAGCTCGGTTTCGCCTCCGCGATCCGCAAGGAGTACGCCTGGCGCGTCTCCCGCGGCGAGTCCACCCGCAACCTGGACGCCTTCAGCCACCTCACCCGCCGCCCCACCGACTGAACGCCTCTGACCTGCTGTCAGCCGGCCTGCTCTGACCTGCTGCCGCTCGGCCTTCTCTGACCTGCTGTCAGCCGGCCGCCGCTCCCCGCTTCCGCCGGGGCGGAGGTGGTGGACGCGGCCGACGACCACGTCGACGTCAGGTGGCGCGCGGTGGAGCGGCGGTGGCCGCGTGACGCGCGGTCGCGTAGCGCCCCGGGGTCACCCCCACCAGCTTGCGGAAGTGCCGGGTGAGATGGGCCTGGTCGTAGAAGCCGGCGGCCACCGCGACCTCGCCCACCGGACGCCCGTCGAGCAGCAGCCGGCGGGCACGGTCGACCCGGCGCGCGGTCAGGTACTGGTGCGGCGCGATGCCGTACGCCCCGCTGAACGCCCGTACGAGATGCGCCGGATGGGCCTGGAGCAGACCGGCGGCCGAGTCGAGGCCGACGCCCTCGACCACGCTCCCGTCGAGGAGTTCCCGCAGCCGCCGCGCGAGGACGGGGTCACGGCGGGCCGGCCGTACCGGATCCCTGGGCCGCAGATGACCCCGCAGCCGCTCGCCGATCAGCGTCAGCCGGCTGTCGGCCTCCCACTCGTCGCCGGGCCGGGCCAGCGCCGCGTGCAACTGCCCGACCCGCCGCCGCAGCAGGGGATCACGCAGGTCCGGCCCGTCCACGGCGGGCCCGATCAGCTCCTCCCCGAGCACGCTCGCGTCCAGGTACAGCACCCGCTTGCGGAAGCCGTCCGGGGTGGCGGGGGAGCCGTTGTGCGGCACGTGCGGCGGCAACAGCGACACCGTGTCGTGCGGCGTCCCGTGCTCGTGCCGGTCGAGGTCGTAGCGTACGGCCCCGTCGTCGACGATCAGCAGCGTCCAGGCATCGTGGACGTGCATCGGGTAGGCGTACCCGGTGAAGTGCGCGTGGAAGACCTCCACGACACCCGGGACCCGGGGGCGCCAGGCGGAGACGTCGGCGGTGGTCCGCGGCTCCGGGCGGGATACGGCCATGCAAAAAACGTACAAGACGCCGCCGCACGGCGGACGGCAGTCTCACACCATGAACGACGACGCACCCATCCGCTTCGACACGAAGATCGCCGTCCTGCTGCGCGAGGACCTGGAGACCTGGCAGCGCCTGAACGTCACCGCGTTCCTGGTCAGCGGCCTGGGCACGCAGCTTCCCGAGGTGGTCGGGGAGCCGTACGAGGACGCCGACGGCGTTTCCTACCTGCCGATGTTCCGCCAGCCGGTCCTGGTCTTCGAGGGCACGAAGGAGACGCTGACGGCGGCCCACGCCCGCGCGCTGTCCCGTGCCCTCCCGCGCGCGATGTTCACCGGCGACCTCTTCGCCACCGGCAACGACCGCGACAACCGCGCGGCGGTGCGCGCCGTCGGGACGACGGCACTCGACCTGGTGGGGCTGGCGGTGTACGGCCCGCGCAACGCGGTGGACAAGGCGCTGAAGGGGGCGCGGATGCATCCGTGAGGTGCGGGTGCCGGTACCAGTGGTGGTGGTCGGATGGCGGGGCGGTGGGTCAGGCGGCCGGCCGGTGGTCGGATGGCCGACCGGTGGGGCATACGGCCGGCCGGTGGTCAGGCGGCAGTCCGGCGGGTCAGGCCGGGCTGACCTCGGGCTTGACCGCGCCCGCATCGGCCTCGGGGGCGGTGGGGGCACCGTCGGTCTCGCCGGGGTGCTCGTCGGTCCCGGCGAGGACTTCCGCCGACGTCCGCGCCGAGGTCTCCGCCGGGGTCCGTGCAGAGGTCTCCGCCGAGGTCTCCGCCGGGGTCCGCGCCGAGGCTCCCGCCGGCGTCTCGGCCGGGGTTTCCCCGAGGGTCTTGGCCTGGGCCTCCTCCTGGGTCTCCGCCGGCAGTCGCCGCATCAGGACGGCGAACCCCACCCCCGTCACCGTCCCGACGGCCGCGCACAGGCCCCACAGCCACTCCGCCCCGAACCGGTCGATGACGAAGCCGGACACGAGCGGGGCGAGGAGGGACGCCGCGGCCCACGACATGGTGTACATGCCCTGGTAGCGCCCGCGTCCGTGCACGGGGGAGAGGCGGACGACGAGCCCGGTCTGGGTCGGCGCGTTGACGATCTCGGCGAGGGTCCACACGCAGACGGTGAGCGCGAAGACGCCGACGGACCCGGCGAACGCGGTGAGCCCGAAGCCGTACCCGGCGAGCACGGAGGAGATCACGAGCAGCCGGCCGGGGTCCCGGTGCTCGATGAACCGCGTGACCGGGATCTGCAGGGCGACGATGAGGATGCCGTTGACGGCGATGGCCATGCCGTAGTCGGCCGGGGTGAACCCGGCCTGGCCCATCGCCACGGGCAGCCCGATCACCCCCTGCTGGAAGACGAACGCGACCAGGAAGGACAGCCCGACGAGCCCCATGAACCGTCCGTCGCGCAGCACGGTGCCGAGCCCGACGGCGTCCTGCGTGGCGCCCTTGGTCTCCTTCCGGGGCCGCGACTCGGGCAGCTTGAGGAAGACGACGACCGCGCAGACGAGGGTCATCCCGGCCTCGATCAGGAAGCCGGCGAGGTAGCTGACCTCGGCGATGAAGCCGGCGGCCATGGAGGAGACCGCGAAGCCGAGGTTGATGGCCCAGTAGTTGAGGGAGAACGCCCGGACCCGGTCCTGCGGCCGCACGATGTCGGCCATCATCGCCTGCACGGCGGGCCGGGAGGCGTTGGAGGCCATGCCGACCAGGAAGGCGACGCCGGCGATGGCGACGGGATGGTGCACGAACCCCAGGGCGGCGACGGAAAGGGCGGTGGCCACCTGGGCGACGAGCAGGGTGGGCCGCCGCCCGAGCCGGTCGGCCATGACACCCGCGCCGAGGGACGAGACGACGCCGCCCAGCCCGTGCAGCGCGGCGACGAGCCCGGCGTAGGAGGCGGAGTACCCGCGGTCGAGCGTCAGGTAGAGGGCCATGAAGGTGGCGACGAAGGCCCCGAGCCGGTTGACGAGGGTGCTGGTCCACAGCCACCAGAACTCGCGGGGGAGTCCGGAGACGGTCTCCCGGGTGGCACGTCTCAGGGACGCTACGGACATGGATGATCCCCCGATGTAAGCGGCGCGAGCGGTACCGAGAACTTACGAAGGAAGCCCCGTCCAGGGCCACTCAATTAACAGAACCAGTCAACCGTCCGCTCTGCGGGCGGGAGGCGGGCCGACAGAGGGCCTTGGATTACGCTCATACGCATGGCCGACGCACCGTACAAGCTGATCCTCCTCCGCCACGGCGAGAGCGAGTGGAACGCGAAGAACCTGTTCACCGGCTGGGTGGACGTCAACCTCAACGAGAAGGGCGAGAAGGAGGCAGTCCGCGGTGGCGAGCTCCTGAAGGACGCCGACCTCCTCCCCGACGTCGTGCACACGTCCCTCCAGAAGCGCGCGATCCGCACCGCGCAGCTCGCGCTGGAGGCCGCGGACCGCCACTGGATCCCGGTCCACCGCTCCTGGCGTCTCAACGAGCGCCACTACGGCGCCCTCCAGGGCAAGGACAAGGCCCAGACCCTCGCCGAGTTCGGCGAGGAGCAGTTCATGCTCTGGCGCCGCTCCTACGACACCCCGCCCCCGCCGCTGGACGACGACTCCGAGTTCTCGCAGGCGAACGACGCGCGCTACGCCACGATCCCCCCGGAGCTCCGCCCCCGCACGGAGTGCCTCAAGGACGTCGTCATCCGCATGCTGCCGTACTGGTACGACGGCATCGTCCCCGACCTCCTCACCGGCCGCACGGTCCTGGTCGCCGCCCACGGCAACAGCCTGCGCGCCCTCGTCAAGCACCTCGACGGCATCTCCGACGCCGACATCGCGGGCCTCAACATCCCGACGGGCATCCCGCTGTACTACGAACTCGACACCGACTTCAAGCCGGTGACCCCGGGCGGCCGCTACCTCGACCCGGAGGCGGCGGCGGCCGCCATCGAGGCGGTCAAGAACCAGGGCAAGAAGAAGTAGGCGCCCACGAATAAGCCCCCTACCTGCGGTTTCTCCGCTGGGAGGGGGCTTTTCGCTGCCTCTGGGCCGTCTCCGGGCCGTCAGGGCGATGGGGCCGTGCGCTCTCCGGGCTCCGGCTCCTGTCTCCACTCCGCTCTGGCGCCGACGCTCTGGAGCACAGCGACAGCGGACTGGGCCCTGTACGCGGACAGACCCCCAAGGAGGGTGACGGGAGCTTGGCGCGCCAGGACTCGGCTGTGCCACAAGCTCTGCCCGGTCACCTTGCGCACTGCCAGGATCACATCCATCTCGCGGGGCCCACAGTCGACGAGCACCACCTCTTCCTTTCAGAGGTGGGCAGCGATGGCTTCGGCCATGGGCTCCGGGACGCCGAGGCGCGTTCGAAGGGTCGGGGTGTCGATCGGGGTGCCGGTGCGGGTGTGGTGCTCGGCGGCGACCTTGCGGGCGTGGTCGATGAGGGCGGCCGGGACCGGGACAGGCGGGCGTTCCGGTGATGCCTCGATGGCGGGCGGGTCGGGGGCAGGCGGCTCGTGGATGGGTTCGGGGCCGTCCTCCTGGTCCTCGATGACCTCGGCGCCCGTGGCCGTCTTGGGTGCGGAGTGGGCGAGGAGGGTTCCGCCGAGGAAAGCCACAGCGGGCCAGCCCGCGACGAGGATGCGCAGCCAGGCCGGGACGTCGCCGAGGTCGAGAAGGCCGGCGGTGGCGACGTTCGCGCCGAGCGACGCGGCGAGCGCGATGATGAACCAGCACCAGGCCGCTGCCTTGCCGGTGCCGGAGCGCAGCCGACGCCAGGCGGCGACGAGCAGCAGGTCCACGGACACCGGATAGGCCCAGGCTTTCCAGCCGTCCTGTCCGGCAGCCACGGCGACGTCATGGATGTGAGCGAAGGACAGCGCGGCGGCGATGAGCGCCTGCACGAGCACCGCGTCCAAACGGGCCAGTTGGGCGCGCACGATGGCGGCTCCTTCCGGGTTCGGGCATGGGAGGGGTAGGGACGTGGCGCGAGGCAGTCACGCCGGTCAGTGGAGCTTTGCGGGGGCGGCTGGACGACGTCGGCCAGCGGCTCGACAGGCCGCACGGCCACGTCGGGGCGAAACGGCTTCAGCGCGGGTACGTCGGGGACCAGGTGGGCCGTTTCCCGGCAGGTGTCGGCGGCTTCGCCGAGCGAGAGGTAGGGGGTGCGGATGCGGGACCAGCCGCCGGAGGTGTCGCCCGCGACGGCGAGGCCGGGGCGTTCGGGGGCGATGGCGCAGGCGGCGAGGACGGCTTCCGGGGCGATATCGCCGAGGGCCATTTTGGCGGAGGCTTCGTCGTTGACGCGGTGGCAGACGCGGCCGGTCAGCTGGGCCCGGAGCATGGTGGCGCCCTTGCCGAGTTCGGCGCCGAAGCGCTGCCCGCACACCTCCAGGTAGATGCCGGCCGCGCGGCCGAGCTGGGCGAGGCGGATGAGCTGGGTGACCATCTCGTCCCGCCGTTCCTCGTCCTTGCGAGTGGCGGTGAGGAAGAGCTCGGCCACCTCGTCGACGAACAGGACGACGGGCACGGGCCGTTCACTCTCGGGCAGTCCCCAGATGTCCGAGGTGATCTCCTCGTCCGGGGTGCTGGGGGCGATGCCCTGTCGGGCTTTGATCAGGTCGTATCGGTCCTCCATCTCCTTCACGAGCACGGGCAGCAGTTCCGCGGCTTCGTCCGGGTCGGTGGCGAGGGCGGACAGGCGCGGGGCGAAGGGCGCCAGTTCGACGCCGCGCTTGCAGTCGATACCGACGAGGGCGACGTTCTGACGGGCGAGTCCGGAGATGAGGTGGCGCAGGTACATGGACTTCCCCGAGAGCGTTGCGCCCAGGGTGAGTTGGTGGGGCACGGTCCTGTAGTCGCGTATGAAGGGCATGGCGTCCTCCCGCAGCGCGACCGGCACCTTGAGGACCCCGGCGTCGACCTTGCGTGGCATCCGCACCTTGCGCAGGACGTCGAAGCCGACCAGCCGCAGTTCCACGACACCCGGCTTGACGGTGGTGACGTACACGGCGTGGACACCCCAGGCGTGCCGCAGCCGTTCGGCCGAGGCCGCGACGTCGGCAGGCTCCTGCCCCGGAGCGAGGCGAAGACGGAGCCGTAAGCCGGTCGAGGTGGGCCGGATGATGCCCCGCCGGGGCGGTACGGGCCGCACCTCCCGCCAGGTGGTGGCCTGGACGGCGAAGGCCCGCAGCCGGGACGGCGCCACGGTCAGACCGCAGGCTTCCATGACCGATGCGTACGAGCTGAGCAGCCGGATGGTGGATATCGGACCGCCGACCGCCGACCAGTACACGGCCGGGTGCTGGGCCCGGGCGTAGGCGGCCCCGCCGCCGAGCGCGGCGAGGGGACCACCCACCTCCAGGAGCGTCGCGAGATCGGTCATCAGGCGGTGGCCCCCATGGCGGCCGGGAAGGCGGCCGGGGTGACGGCGGCGGCACGGTAGGCGATGCCGTGACGCTGCTGCCCGTTGAACACGGACTCCCACGGCCGGGCGACGAGCCCCGGCAGCGAGACAGGCGAGCCGAGGACCAGCCCCTCGGAGACGCCACCCTCAGGAACAGTGACCTTGATCAGCGAGGACTCCCCGTCCTCGATGTAGACGACGCCGATGGTCATCAGCGCCTCACCGCTGACGGCGTCCTTGGCGATCTCGCCGGTCTGCCGGTCGCGGACCTTCGGTTCCGGTGCCTCCGTCAGGAGGATGGTGGCGGCGGAGGTCTCAACGCGATGGTGCGCAAGGCACACACTCCTGTCTACTCGTCTATACATGCAGCAACCTGCGAACCCGATGTTCCGGACTCACGACGATCACCTTGCCACACAACTTGCCCACTCGTCTATACGAGTAAGCGTGTTGGGGTGTACGAGTTCATAGAAGCGTCCGCCCCTCCGCGCGGTCACCCGAAGGTACCGTCCTCCCGGATTGCGAACACGTCGCAACCGTCGTGCTCGAAACGGGCTCGCCCGTCGAACGCCGAGCCAGGATGGGTGCAGACCCCCCAGTCCCGCCCCAGCTCTCCTGTCAGTGCGACCCAGAACCGACAACCGCCGCACTGCTCGTCGAACCAGTCATCCCGGTAACCGGGCTGATCAGTGCGCCTGTTCTGCACCTGTGACCAGCGCTCGTGACACGCATCGTTGTGGCCGCTGTCGTCCCCCGTCCAAGCGCCGCCAGGCACAGCGCGATCCGCGCTCATGTGGCCGGGAGCTGGTACGACAGCACGTAGGCGTCCGCCGCCATGACCGTGTCGCAGACCTCCACGGGCCGCCCCTCAGTGTCGAAGGCGGTCCGGATCAGGTGGATGACGGGCACGCCGGCCGCCAGATGGAGCGTCTTGACCTCGGCGGGCGAGGGCATCCGGGCGCGGATCTCCTCCTCGAAGTGGTCGAGGCGGTGACCCAGGTCTTCGAGACGGGCGTAGATACCGCCGGGGCCGGGGTTGGGTTCGGCGATCTGAGTGCCGCGCGCGATGTCGAGCGGGAGGTAGGAGGTCGCGAACTCGACCGGCCGCCCATCGAGGAGGTACCGGCGCCGACGGGCGAGCACCCGCCGCACGGACCCGAGCCGGGTGGAGACGTCCTGAGTGGCCTTCTCTTCCTTCACCTCAAGGCTGTCGACCTGCGGGTGGCTGCCGGCGGCGTCCGCCTCCACGATGAACGCGGACTTCCCCTGCTCGCGATGGCGCCGGGCGAACCGGTCGGAGGCGAGACGCCGCACGGGCGGACGCGGGCGGACGAAGACGCCCTTGCCGTGCTCAGCGTGGACCAGGCCCTCGCCCTGGAGGACGGAGAAGGAGTTTCTGACCGTCATACGGGATACCCCGTAGTGGTCCACCAGCTCAGCTTCCGAAGGCAGCTTTTCGCCCTCCCGGAATCGCCCACGGTCAATGGCCTCACGTAGCTGGTCGGCGATCTGCCGAAAGACCGCACGATCGCTCGTGGGGTCGAGATCACCGAGGAGGCCCGAAGGAAGAGGGCTCACGTGTGTACTCCTTTAGATATCTAGACGAGCTGGCGAGTGTTGTTGCTACGGTGGAGAGCCTAGCCATCCGAGAGGGCCGAGGAACGTGAGCACAGAACGCCCGCACTCCGTGAGCGTGGCCGGAGTCGTCGTCGACGACCGGGGCCGGGCCCTCCTGATACAGCGCCGCGACAACGGTCACTGGGAACCGCCGGGCGGAGTCCTCGAACGCGAGGAAACCATCCCCGAAGCCCTTCAGCGCGAAGTCCTCGAAGAGACCGGCATCAAGATCGCACTTCCCGCGACCCTCACCGGCGTCTACAAGAACATGACGGGCCTGATCGTCTCGCTGGTCTTCCGCTGTGAGGCCGCCGACGGCACGCCCACCACCGGCGACGAGACCCGCGCACTGCGCTGGGTGACCCGTGAAGAAGTCTCCGAACTCGCCGACGAGGCGTACGCGATCCGCGTCATCGACGCACTCGACGCGGCGTCTCCGCCGGCCATCCGCGCCCACGACGGCGTGAAACTCGTCTAGCCCGAACCCGCTGCACATGGCGGCCTACCAGCACGAAGGAACTTGTATGCACGAGTATACGAGTACAGCGAGGGTCTGGGGACTGTCTTGCCCAGGTTTCCCAGAAGAGGTCAGCCGGGCCCGCCGCTGGACCCGCGACATCCTGCGTGGCTCCCCTTTAGCCGAAGACGCCGAACTGATCGTGAGCGAGCTGAGCGCGAACGCGATCCTCCACACGGCCAGCGGCGGCGCACAGGGCGGCTTCCACCTGGCTCTTGCCGTCTCGGCACAAGTGGTCGCGGTATCGGTGACGGACGACGGAGGCACGGATACAGCCCTCAAGGTCCAGCACCAGGACCAGGACGCCGAACACGGCCGCGGACTCGGCATGGTCACCGCACTCGCCCATCGCGTTGCCGTCCACGCCACCGACCACGGCCACACGGTCACTGCGGAGCTCTTCACGGACGCACGCCGAGGAGAGCACCCATGCTGAAGACGACGATCAAGTCCGGCTTCTGGTGCGAGTGTTGGACGCAGGACATGGCCGAGCAGCAGGCGCCGGCACTGGTCGGCTCCTACGACGCGTACTCGGCAGTCGAAGCGAACAACTGGGTAGCGACGATCCTCCGCACGATCTCACCAGCGCTGGACACGGCCGCGTCACAGGAGGCATGGACACGGCTCCACGACCACCGCATCGACACGAGACGAGCGCTCCTGCACCGCGAGCACTTCACCGTGTCTGTCACGCACGCCGACCTGCGCGTCACATGGACCGTCCGACCAGCGCTCTTCCTGCCCCTCGCACACCGACAGGGCGCGGAACTCCCCATGTGCGCATACGACTTCAAACCCTTCACGCCCTGAGTTGCTGTCAAGCATCACCCGGGACCGGACAGCCCAAGACTCCCAACTGCGTTACAACTTTCTCTACGGGTTCAAGGCGGCTCGCTCCGCTCACCGCGGGCGGCCCGGCCCCCGGCCGGGCCTGCGCTCCTGTCTCCGCCCCGCTCCAGCCCGGCCGGCGCCCGCGCCGCCCGCACACGATCAGCCACCCGAGCCAGAGGAGGAGGTACGTCGCGCTAGGGCCGTTAGCTCCACAGCTTTAACCACTTGGCCGGTCATGGTTTCACCTTGGATACGGCCGAGGGGCCACTCGTGCACACTGCACCGCTCGAGTCGCCACGGGCGGAACGTCGGCCAAACTTGCTCCCCCGCGCTCGCTCTACGGATACCCTCTCCTCCAACCAACATGGGGGGAGCTATGACCGCTCAGGATCACGAAGAGGACTGGGGAGACGTAGAACTACCGGAGGCCGAGCAGGGCGAATCCCCTGTGCCGGCAATGACGGAAACAGACTCAGAGCAGAGGATGATCCGCGCACTGGCCGAACACAGAATTGGCCTAAAGAAGACAAGAGCCGAATCTTTTGCATTCACAGCGCACCCGAAGTGGAACTTCACGACTATAAATCGAGAGGCGCATCTCCCCAGAAGCCATCACGCCACACTTCTAAGTCAGTTGCAAAAAGACATCGAACACACGAAGGCATGGGCCGGAATTAAGATTCCGTCTGAGGGGTATCTAGAGGTACTCCTCGGCCCCAATCAGGCGCAGGTACCTACCCACTACCTCGCCAGAAAATTGTCAGCACTTGTCTCCGACAGCATCGAAAGCGAGTGCAGTCGACAGCACGACCTAGACAACTCTTCCTCTCTGCAATTCAGAAGGTTGCGAGACGAATTTCGCCCGATCAAGATTCACCTAAGTGGCGAAGATGCCTGTATAGAGATTTCCGGCCCTTCGCCAGCCTGCCACATCCTAGTTAATCACGGATTCAGCGATACGCCTCGATACGTCACTTCATTGCGGATCTTCTATGACAGGCCCATGAAGTCGGACGAGATTGAGGCACAGGCGGAGCCAGTTTTCGCCTCACTGCTATACGAGCTGGACGTTCGAAACCGCCTCAACATGCGTCCGCCCAAGTGGCCCAGCCAGATAGATCATCGGCGCCCCTCAATTTCAGAGCCCCCCGAACGAATTGTACGTTTCCCTGAGACCGTAATCGAGCCGGAGATTTCCGTCTTGTTCCGCTTCGCCGGAAGCGCTTCAGGGAACCCACCACTCTCATTCTTGTCCTATTATCAGGTCCTGGAAAGCTTCTTCCCGACCGCAGGAAGAAGAAGTGCACTCAAAAAGATTGAGCGCGAACTGACTAACCCCCTGTTCAATCGCCGGAACGATAAGCACCTAATGCGATTGCTCAACGTTGGCGAAGGTGTCGCCACGGCATCGGAATCAGCACACCTCAAGATGCTTCTCGATGAATTCGTAAGAGGGGACATCCTGGAGGACTTCTTCAAAGAAAATCACTGGGGTAAGCATTTCACCAAGCAGGGGCCGATCAAGGGGATCGAAGAAAACGTCAATCTAGAAAATCGAAAAATTCCACTGACTCATCAGGTCGCGGAGCGCGTGTATAGAATCAGGAACCGAATCGTCCACGCGAAGGATGACCCGAAGTATCAAGACACCCCCGCCCTGCTGCCTCAAAGTGATGAAGCTGAGGCTCTATGGCCTGACATTGACCTTGTCAGGCTATTGGTGTGCGAGGTCATACTCAGTAATCAGGTGCGCAGTTGACTCATAAACGCTCCGCAGCTGAGGACACCGATCTCGTCAGAGAGCGTCCGTCGCGATCTACTCTGGTCAAGGACACAAGCCTGTAGCGTGGCTGAGGACGGTGGGGGTGCAGCGAGGCACACGCGCGCCTAATCGGTCGGCGCGCCCACCGTCGTGGCTGACTGTCGTCGGTTAAGGTTCGTGCCACAACCGTGCCAGATGCAGCGGTCAGCCACGGTCAGCACCGGTGCCCTAAAGTCAAGTGCCCGCCCCCTTCCTCGGTCAGTGAAGCCGCGGCTCAGCTGCCAGATCACCCCGCCTCTCTCCTAAAGCGGTGGTCGGCGACTGTCAGTGTCGGCACTCTGTACTCATGCTTGCCGAGGATGACTACTTGATTCGCATAGGTCGCTACTCCTACCTGGTCACCTACCTTGAGTGGCAGGTTCTAGGCGATCTTCCGCAAATTCCTGGCCTGCCAGCCGAACTGGACCTGCGGAAGCTGGTCGGCATGACCACTGGCCGTCTGGCACGGACCTTCCAGAGCGAGGTAGTTCTGAACCAGGTGCCTGATGCCTCGACCCGAGACTGGCTTCGGCGGTCCGGCGAGCTGCTGGCGATCACTGCTCGTGACCGCAACGCCGTTCTCCATGCTCGTCCCGCCACTCTCGACGGCAAGCAAGTGCTGTACCGCTGGCATCCCGACGGGAACGAGATTTTCGCCGTCGACGATGCCTGGCTCGAGACTGCGGAGCAGCGGTTGCAGGACGCCATCGGTGAGCTGGCTGGCATGCGCGTGGCCAAGGAGCAGTAGGCGCGTAGGGTCCGACAGCAGTGCAGCTTTAGGGGACTCTGCTTCAGCACCCGTGCACGCAAGAGTGAGTGTCACGATGAGTGCATGGACCGGTTGCAGCGTAGCGCTTGGCGGTATGTGGCGGAGGTACTCCCGCCCGAGGAGCTCCCGATGCTTGCTGCTCATGCACTCGTCGACGGGCGTGATTCCCCCGCGCTGCTCGAGCTGGCCGGCCTGCCACGCAGGAGCGACGAGACTGAGATCCGTGAACTGTTCGTCCAGGCCCTGAACGAACTCGGCGTACCCCTTCCCGACGAGGAGACAGCTGGCCGCTGGCTCCTCGTAAGCCTCGCGGTCGGTCTCGCGAATGCCGAGCTGAGCCCCAAGGACGTGGCCGACCAGCTGTCGATGACGGTCACGGCCCGCACCCCGGAGGAGACACGGTTTCTCTCCATCGCAGCGGACTACAGCGAATGGATGGGCGCGGACGAACTCCCGGAATGGGAGAACGGTCTCAGGGCCGCGGCCCACTCATTGGCCGCCTCCACCGATCTCGGATCCGGTATCGGCGTGCCAGGGTCGCGGCGCGGCTGACTGACCCGCCTGAACGCGCCCCGTGCCAGACCCGTGCCAGATACTGCGGGGAGCCACGGGGAACAGCGGTCACCCACCCAGAGGCGCCCTCAGGTCATGACATGGATCGACAGCAGGTCAGCGGGACTATCGAGCTCCTAGAACCCAAGCTTCCCAAGCTGAGAGCTTGAGGGGTGGATGCCACGAGCTGCCTTCGCGGGCCGACCGTCGCGGCTTGCTCTGGTCGACGACACCAATAGCGTGGCTGAGGCCGGTGGGGGTGCAGCGAGACACACGCGCGCCTGGTCGGTCGACTGACGCGCCGTCGTGGCGGGCTTTCGTCGGCTGAGGCTGAGACGGACCGCGACGAAGGTGCCGGCCGTCAGCCGAGCGAGGACCCGCACCGGGCGAAGCTGGGCCGTCCCTGGGCCGTCCGACGCCGCTCTACAGTGGCCAATGACGACCAACGACGACCACCAGGCGCACGAGCCCACCGCCCCTGACCAGCAAACACCCAGCTCACCAAGATCCCCGGCAAGACCCAGGGCAAGAAGAAGTAGGCGCCTACAGCAAAGCCCCCTGCCTGCGGTTCTGCCGCGAGCAGGGGGCTTGTTCTTGCACTGGAGCCGTCGCCGGGCCGTGAAAGGGATTCCGGGCCGCTGTCAAGCGTTCCCGTGCGCCTCGGTGAATAGCGATGTCCCCGGTATGCTGGTCGCGCCTCATCTGAACCTCCCCTGAACTCCGCGCGGATGCGCCTGAGTTCCAAGGCCCCGGCTCGAGAAGCGGGTCGGCTGGAGGGGAAGGGAGGCAGTAGAGGTGAGCCTTGAGAAGGACAGGCCTCGCAGGTGGACCGGCGCTGAGAAGTGGCAGGTCTGGCTTGCGGGAGTCGGTCTGCTGGTGACCACCGCTACCAGCGTGATGCAGCTCGCTCGATGAGCGAGTCACGCGCGAGGACGGTCGCGACCGGGAGCTGTACATGCAGCGAGCCCGGTCTGCTGCTAGGCGACCGGGCTCGCTGACTGCACGAGGCCTGGGTCCGGCTGCAACCGGATCCAGGTCCGCAGTCTTTCCAGACTCCAATCTCTCACGCGTGAAATCACGAATCAACTTCGTGAGCTTGTCCGCGAACTTTGATCTCTCGACTCTTCAGAGGACTCCTACGCCGCTGCTCATACGGGTACGGCAGTACCGATCTCCGATTACGGCGTTGTCTTCACCGATGAACGAAGACCGACGCAGAGCCGCGCGGGACCGTTCCTGGCTGGATGGCATCAGGTGCGCGTACACCCGTGGCGTCAGGCCCGGGTCCGAGTGGCCGGGGTACTCGGCGAGAGCCTTGATGTGCTTTCCGGCTTCCAGGAGCGCCGAGGCGTAGAAGTGCCGGAGGGCGCGGGTGCCGTTCTGGCGGGACTCGGCGTACGACTCGTCCGGCTTCCGCTCGGGGATCACCCCGCGGAGGCGTGCGCCCGCTTCGGCACCTCCTCATCGAGGGACGTCTGCCATACGTGACCGCCGCGGCGACGCGCCTGTCATCCACCGTCGGTGGCCAGACGGAGCGAGCGGCGGGCGCGTTCGGGAATGTGCCCACCGTCCACGGCCGTACTGAGGGCGGCATGCACGTTGGACTAGATGGTGCGGGCGTTCAGGCCCCGGATGCTGCTCTCGCTCAGCTCCCCCCCGTCCCGGATGTATGCAGGCTGGAAGGAGCCGAGCGGTCGCGGTTCCCGCCCCTGTCAGACCCTCCCGTCAGAATCCGCCCATGCTGATTGCGACCAGCGGCCGGGGTCACGTGGTGAAGCGCCCCTCGAAGCCGGCCATCGGGACGATGCTCGCCAACCTGCGGCGCGGCAACGAGCACATGGTGCTTGAGCGGCAGGACGAGGACCGTGACGGGGACTGGTACATCCAGGTCCTGGTTTTGTTCATGAGTTGGGGCAGCGGTTGTTCAGCTCTCCGGGAGGCACCCGAACTCTGCCGTGTTCGATGTTCACGAGAAACGACAGCATCCTGGCTCAAGGCATCCGACGACTGCTCGAGGCATCAGCGGTGTGGGCGTTCGGGATCGGCCGGGTGGCCGAGGGTATTCGGGAGTGCGTGCGGCGCGGCGGTACTTGATCACGGACTGGCAGAGGAGACGATGGGGCGGGAGGTGTGGCCCATGGGCGAGTACGTTGAAGCCAACGGGACGACGATCTGGACCGAGAGCCGTGGCCGAGGGCCCGAGGTCCTGCTGATCGCGGGGCTGGGCGACCCCGCCGAGGCGTGGCAGGCGCAACTCGACGGGCTGTCGGACCGGTACCGGGTCATCGCCTTCGACAACCGAGGGGCGGGGCGGACGCCGTTGCCCGACGGGCCCATGTCCGTGGCCATGATGGCTGACGACACTGCGGAACTGCTCCGGGTGCTCCGGGTCGGCAGGGCGCATGTCGCCGGTTTCTCGGGCGGCAGCGCGATCGCGCAGGAGCTGGCGCTCCGCCACCCGGAGTCCGTCCGCAGCCTAGTCCTCATGAGCACTTGGGCACGGGCGGACGCCTACTTCACCGCGATGACCCGCTTCTGGCACTGGCTAGTGACGGAGGCGCCCGACGAGCGCGCCATGCAGGAGGCATTCTTCCTGTGGATGTACACTCCGCGCGCCCACGCCGACGGCACGGTGCAGCGGTTCATCGACGAAACGCTCGCCTTCCCGTACCCGCAGTCCGCCGAGGCCTTCCAGCGTCAACTGGAGCCGTTCATGCGGCACGACACGCTCGACCGGCTGCCCGGCATCACCGCACCGACCCTCGTCCTGGCCGGCGAGCGGGACATCACCACGCCACCGCGGCTCGGGCGGGTCGTGGCCGACGCCATCCCGGGCGCCCGCTTCGAGGTCATGGCGGGGGAGGCCCACCAGCCGTTCCAGGAGTCCCCGGACGTCTTCAACGCACGGGTCGACGCTTTCTGGCGCGAGGTCGACGGCGGAACCCTGCCCTCCTGATCCTCAAACGGCTTCCAGCGGCGGCCGCTGCCGTCATCCCACTCCGAACGTCGATCGTCGGCATCTGCGGCCGCGCAGGCCTCGGTCCAGCTGGCCGCCGCCAACGTCCACACCATGAATGCCGGGCGACTCGGGGGCATCGTGGCCGCGCTGCTGGCGCCGGCCCGCTCCCATCGCACCGGCTGACCGCAGCGGATAGGAGCGCGCTTCGGGCAGCCTGAAGACTGATCAGATGCCGCCGAGACTGGTGCTGTCGAAACTCGTGAACTTTTCGACTCGCTGACGGACGCTGGCTGCCTCCCAAACTGGTGCACAAGTGCTGCCCGTTCTCGCGTACAGAGCCAAGTCCTGCTCCGCGACAACAACACCTACATGCTCGAATACCGCGAGGGCGTCGCCGCCGAGCACTTTCAGACGCAGACCGTCTCCCAGGACACGGTGCTGCAAGCACTCCTCGGTTGGGCCGCCGACAAGCCCGGATGGCGAGAGGGCTTCATGTGGAACGACATCGGCCACATGTTCACGCCGGCCGCCTTCGAGGTGGAGGGCAAGCCGACCGCCTAGCGCCGTAACGCCGCCATCATGAGTCACGTGGCGGGGAGCTGGTACGACAGGCACGGTCCCCGGCTGCTCGGCATGAGGTGCGCGTACCCGCTCTCGGCGTCAGCCCCGGATCCGCGGTGCCCCAGGTAGTCGCTGACGGCCTCGAACGTGTCGCCCGTACGGTCAGTCGGCCGATCGGGCAGTTCGTCGGGCGGCGGCCGGTCAGTCGGCGGGGAGGCCGAACCAGCGCAGGAGTACGGGCCGGGCGTCGTCGGGGGCGTCCTCGGGTCCGCGGGCATAGCGCGCGAGCAGGGCCAGGTAGTCGTCATGGAACGCGTCCAGCTCGCTCTTCGTGAGGTGGGTGAGGCTGCGTGAACCTCGCATCCAGCCTTCGGACTCCGCCTGTCCGGCGGTGAACCGCCGGGCGAGCTCGACGTCCTCCTCCATCCTCATCCGGTCCAGCTCGGCCGACATGGCGCGCTCGGCCTCCGTCAGCTCGTCCTGTGGCGGTCTGCGGATGTCGAGGCCGCGCACCCCGCGCCACCAGCGCTCACGCCCGGCGGAGCGCTCGGGGATGTCCTCGATGAGGCCACTGCGCTCCAGCATGCGCAGGTGGTAGCTGAGCGTCCCGGTGTTCTCGCCGAGGGCGGCGGCCAGCGTGGTCGAGGTGGCCGGGCCCACCGTGCCGAGGTGGCGCAGGATGCGCAGGCGCAGGGGGTGCGAGAGGGCCTTGAGCACCTCAGGACTGTCGACCGTGCGCCGCCCCGGGGCTTCCGCTCTCCGCTCGTTCGTCATGGCGCCAGTCTATCCGTACAGCAGCGATTTCTCTGCAGACCTTTCTCTGCAGAGGAATCTCTGCAATGCTGGGGGTATGACGCCGAACCGAGTGACCTTCCATCGCACAGTCCGCCGCTTCGCAAGTGCCGCTGCCGGGGTCCTGCTTGCCGGACTCGTCCTGGGCGCCGCACCCGCGCAGGGAGCAGAAGGGGCGGCGGGTCTCCCCGAGTTCGACTTCTCCGCCTGCCCGGCCGTCGATGAGTTGCCCGCGGGCGCCGACCCCGGGACCTGGCGCTGCGAGGTCATGCACGCGACGGGGCATCTGCGCATGGGCGCCGTCGACGAGCCGCTCACCGAACCCATGAGGATCACCTTCGCGGAAGGCCGTGTGGACGGTGAATTCCGCCAGGTCTTCGGGGAGATGACCGCTGCGCCCATCCGGGTGGCAGGCACCCCGTTGACTCTGACTCCGCGCTACGGCGGCTACTCGGACTTCCTCTCCGACGACACCCGGCGCGGCGAGTTCGACATCGAGTTCGCCATAGGCTCGGCGCACAGGCTGCCGGCCCTGCCGTCGTCCGGCTGCTCGGTGGGCAGCGATGAGGACGCGGTCCACCTGGTGCTCAAGGACACCGATCCCACCCGGGTGATATCCAAGGACCCCCTGGTCGTCGCCTTCGGTGCCCAGGACGCCGAGTTCGCCGCCCCGGGCACCAGCGGCTGCGGCCCCCTGAGCCGCGCGCTCGACCGGGTCCTGGGCCTGCCGTCCGCGGCGGGGGCGAACGTTTTCGACATGGATGTCACCGTGGCCATCCGCCCCTACGCGCAGACAGGTCCGGTGGAGTGAGGGGGGCACTACCTGTGAGCCAGTTGAGGTGGCTCAGGCCGCGAGGGCCTCGGAGCGTGCTCCGAGGTGGCCGCGCTCCAAGCGGGCTGCGGCCCGGACGAGGGCGACGAGGAGGCGTGAGGACCGTTGGGGCCTGACTGGCGGATCTCGCCGGGCAGGCCCCTGGTCCCGAGGAGGGCTCAGCGCTTGAGCGTGAAGTTGAAGTCGCCGGAGAGCTTGCCGCTCAACCGGACCGCCGAGACGAGTATCCCGTCCTTGACCAGTCTCTCGACCTCGGCCCGCGAAAGACCGCAGCCTTCGGCGATCAGTCGCACCGGCCGGACGGGGATCCGCGCCGCGAAACGGACCGAGACGTCGATCACCTCGCGGTCCAGGTGATCCGATCCGCCGGTGTCGAGGCGCCAGGCGTCGTCCCAGTCGAGGGCGATGCGATTACGGCGCCGCACGACCGGATCCCGGAGCAGCTCAGCCGCCAGGCCAGGGTCGTTGTCGTGCATGCGGTCCAGCAGCTCAGGCCGTACGGAGCGGACATTCATCCGGTCCAGGACCGTGAGCTTCGCCGTGTCCCCGCACGCGGTGCAGAGCACGAGGAGCCAGGCGTCGAGGAGCTTGTGGTGGGCGTTGACGCGAAACTTGCCGTTCGCCCGGAAGCGCTCCGACGCGCACACGTGGCAGCGGCGGAGAACGGTAGGCAGGCAGGTGGGCATGACCACCCAGGTGGTGAGCACAGGAGTACACCGGTTTCAGTGAGAAGTCCGCAGCAAAAAGCAGCGCGGCGCACATGCGCGACGCGCGACAGAACAGCGCTCGGGAGGTCTCACACGGTGTACAACGGCACGTCCTTGCCTGGGCGACTCGGTCGGGCAGCACGGTAAGGGCGCGCAGCGGCGCTGCTCCACTGGTTTTTCGGGCGCCTCGTCCGCACGACTTCTCGTGGAGGGACGTCCGCCGTGACGTGGTTGCCGCGCGACCCGGTGAGGGTCAGGCGCGGGGGCCGGAAAGCCGGCTGCGCCAGACGTGGCGGGTGTTCGGCGTCTCCGGATGGTCGAGGAGCCAGAGGACATAGCCCGCGTGAAGCTGTGCCGCAGGGTTCCGCGAGCGACGGGCGTTGTGGAGCCTGTCGCGCAGCTGCGCTCCGTCCACTGCTCGGGCGACACGCACGTACTCGCGGTCCTTGCACCGGTAGGTCCGCTGGACGGCCAGGTCGACCAGATCGACGAGTCGCGCTGTCAAATCCTGATCATGGTCGGTGGCGGCCAGGTCGCGGATCAGAGCCTCTTTCGTTCCCCAGTGCTTGGCGTGCCCGTCCACTCCTGTGGATAACGCGCCTCCCACTCCAGGAAGAGCAACGCGAGGGGCAGCCGCGGCCACGTGCTGATCTTCCCGTGGGCGTATCTGCTCCCGGTCCACAGCGCTCCCGGCAGGCAACGACCGCAGGCCCTGAGATAGGCCCGCGTTCTTGCTCGGGACCTCAACCAGCCGGCGGTGAATCGGCCTGGTTCAGCCGGTCCCAGGCGAGCTCGGCCTTCCTGCGGGCTGCGGCGTGACGGTCGAGGGCGGCATCGCGCTCAGCAGGGTCCGGTGAGATCAGGCCGTAAGCCCATGCCAAGCCCCTGATCCCCTCGGGATCGTCGTCGATGCCCGCGTCGGCCGTCCCTGTCACAGGACAGATCATTCCGTCCCAGGTATGGGGCCACTACTCAATATGCTCGGCACCGGTCACGAGGTGCCCCGGTAGCAGCGCCAGGTGCAGCAACCCACGGGGGGCCGTGCCGATGTCGACGGTTGCGCGGTGCCGGCGGACACACGCGACGGCCTGTCGGTCGCCAGCCGACGCGCTGTTCGACGCGCCCTTCGTGGCACATGTGACCTTCGTCGCGGCAGGGGTGTTCCAGGGCGTTCGGCGTGGTGCCGCCCGCCGGTGACGCGGGAAGCGGAACATCTGCCGTCCCCGGAGGTCACAGGGCTGCGGGCGGAAGGGTGCGGCAGGAAAGCCGCGTCGGCGTACGAGCAATATCTGTGCCCGCGACAGGAGAAATAGGTGCCGGGCTCGGCAAGTATTCCTCGACCGTGGATCTGGTTGGAATTCCTTGATCGTGCAGGGCCGATCGCACCGTGCTACTGTCGATCTCAGTTGCAGGTGTGGTTGCCAAAAGGTTCATTTCCTACGGGGTAATCATCACGGCGACACGGAATTTGCACAGGGTGAATTCCTGACACCGCCTCCGAAGGAGAAATGACATGGCTACTGGCACCGTGAAGTGGTTCAACGCGGAAAAGGGCTTCGGCTTCATCGAGCAGGACGGCGGCGGCGCCGACGTCTTCGCCCACTACTCGAACATCGCCACCCAGGGCTTCCGTGAGCTGCTGGAAGGCCAGAAGGTGTCCTTCGACATCGCGCAGGGCCAGAAGGGCCCGACGGCCGAGAACATCGTCCCCGCCTGACATCGGCGCTGACGCATACTTCGCAGCTGGGGCCCGCACCTCTGGGGTGCGGGCCCCAGCTCGCTGCTTTTCAGGACGCGCGACGGGCAGTTTTCAGCGCATCACCGACCGGTGACGCGTTTCCCGTCGGTCCGGCACGACCCCCATCGACTTCGGCTCGTCTCGCAATTCTCTGCGCCGCTCACTCTGCTGCGGGAATTCCTTGCTACGCGCCCATCAAGGAAGGTTCCGCATGAAGCGAGCCCACACGTCCCGCACATATGACCGCTTCGCAGGAGGCGCCGGCGCCAGCCGCTCCGGTGGCCCGCGCCGTTCCAAGGGCTACGGCAACCGGCAGGCCGGCCGTGCCCTCCAGGGCGAGTTCGCGCCGCCGAAGACGATCACCCCCGCGCTGCCCGCCGTCGGGTCGTTCGCCGATCTCGCCATGCCCGCGCCGCTGCTGGCCACGCTCGGCCGCGAAGGCGTGACCGCGCCGTTCCCGATCCAGGCGGCGACCCTGCCGAACTCCCTGGCCGGTCGTGACGTACTCGGCCGTGGCCGCACCGGCTCGGGCAAGACCCTCGCCTTCGGCCTCGCCGTACTGGCCCGTACAGCGGGGCGGCGTGCCGAGCCACGGCAGCCGCTCGCCCTCATCCTGGTCCCCACCCGCGAGCTCGCCCAGCAGGTCACCGACGCGCTCACCCCGTACGCCCGCTCGGTGAGCCTGCGGCTCGCCACCGTCGTCGGCGGCATGTCCATCGGCAGGCAGGCCGGGGCGCTGCGCACCGGGTCCGAGGTGGTCGTCGCGACGCCCGGGCGGCTCAAGGACCTCATCGACCGGGGCGACTGCCGACTGGACGACGTCGGCATCACGGTCCTGGACGAAGCCGACCAGATGGCTGACATGGGCTTCATGCCCCAGGTCACCGCCCTGCTCGACCAGGTGCGTCACGGCGGGCAGCGGATGCTCTTCTCGGCCACCCTGGACCGCAACGTCGACCTGCTGGTCCGCCGCTACCTGACGGACCCGGTGGTCCACTCCGTCGACCCGTCCGCGGGCGCGGTCACCACCATGGAGCACCACGTCCTCCACGTGCACGACACGGACAAGCACCGGACGACGACCGAGATCGCGGCGCGAGACGGCCGGGTGATCATGTTCCTCGACACCAAGCACGCGGCGGACCGGCTGGCCAAGCACCTGCTGAGCAACGGCGTCCGCGCCGCTGCCCTGCACGGTGGCAAGTCCCAGCCGCAGCGCACGCGGACCCTGGCCCAGTTCAAGAGCGGGCACGTGACGGTACTGGTGGCGACCAACGTCGCGGCGCGCGGGATCCACGTCGACAACCTCGACCTGGTCGTCAATGTGGATCCGCCCAGTGACCACAAGGACTACCTGCACCGCGGCGGTCGTACGGCCCGCGCCGGCGAGTCCGGCAGCGTCGTCACCCTGGTGACGCCCGACCAGCGTCGCGGTATGAGCCGGCTGATGGCCTCGGCGGGCATCACCCCCCGGATCACCCAGGTGCGTTCGGGCGAGGCGGAGCTGACCCGCATCACAGGCGCCCAGGCCCCTTCCGGTGTCCCGGTCGTCGTCACCGCGCCGGTGGTGGAACGCCCCCGCGGCGCGTCTTCGGCCCAGGGCCGTCGGGGTCGCCGGGGCCGCCCGGACCAGGGCCGGCCCGTCGGCGAAGCGGCGCGCCGCAGGACGCGGCGGCCCGGCTTCAACTCGGCCGCCTAGTTCCGCTGTGATCACACAGCCCACCCCCTTCCGGTAGGAGGCACCTATGACGCCGACCCAGACGCAGCACCATGGAGTGGATCCGTTCCCCCAGGCCGTGGTCGACGACGGGGACGCGTCCGGACCTCGGGTCCGTGACGACATGACGGTCGAGGTGGCGCTGTCCCTCATGGCCGGTGCCCGGGTCGATCACCTCGTCCTCTGCGACGGGGACGACCAGAGCACGGGCCTGGTCACCCTGGCCCGGCTCGCCGTTCTCCGCGACAGCGCCACCTACACGGACCGGATCCGTCTGCGGGACGTCCTCGACGGACCGTTCACCTCGCCCGGCGCTCGGCCCGGCGCCGTCGGGGAGCACGGCCGGACCCCGAGGGCCCTGACCCTCGCCCGGTCGGTCCGTACTCCTTCTTCCCGGGCTCCTCTGTCTTCCCGGGCTCCTCTGTCTTCTCTGTCTGCTCTGTGAGGCGTCATGCGCTGTGTCATCGCCCGGTACCCGTTCGACCTGACCAAGGACGGGGTGCTCGCCTCGATGAAGGGCGTCCGGCCCGAGCTCGTCACGGGTGAGTCCGTGACCATCGGCCGCCGCCGCTACCCGGTCAAGCAAGTAGGCCAGGTCATCACCCGGCAGGACCGCCGCGACTTCACCAGCGGCGAAGTCGTCCGGGCCATGACCCGCCTGGGCTTCACGTGCCACGACCACCCCGGGACCGCGCCGGTGAGTGCCCCCACTCCGCTGCAGACCGCATCGGCGCTGCTCGGGGGCGCCGCCTCCCCGGCGGTGTGAGGACGGGCGGACCACCGCCCTCGAAGACCCGATGAGGGCCCTGCCGACGCGCGTCGGCAGGGCCCTCATCGTCGTATCACCGCCGCGCCGCCGCATCACCGCCGCGCCGCCATGTCGCCGCCGGGCGCCGCGCCACCTGGCCGCCTGCGCCGCGCCACCTTGCCGTCGTGCCTCCGCGCCGCCGCCGCGCGCGCCGCCGCCGGCGCCTCGCGCCACTTGGCCGCCGTGCCTCCGCGCCACCAGGCGGCCGCGCCCTGGCGACCGCACCACCCGGACGCCGCACCGCCCCACGAGGACGTGCTTCCACCGTCGTCGCAGGACAGGCGAAACCTTCGGCCCCGCCCCGCCAAAATCTACATTTGCCAGAGTAGACATTGGCTCCCGGCAGGGTTACTCTTTTTCTCGTTGAGACGGTCAAGCGAGACCCGGCAGACACGAACTGGCGGGCAGAAGTAGCTGAAGTTCGCAGGTCAGTGCGGCTCTGGAGTTCCGAAGCCAAGGTGTAAGCAGAACGGCGACGGGGCTGAGAGCCGCACTGGGCGGCCCGCAGGTCGAGGGGCTGCCGACAGCATCATCGAGCGGTACCGCAGTACCCGTTCCCCAGTGGTTGGTTCAGAGGAAGGACGGAGGAGCAGACGCCATCAGGATCGCCCGGGCCCGAGGAGCTCTCGGTCCGGGTACCGCAAGACCCCGGATTGGATGGTGGTCCCCGGTCACGCAGCCGCGATCCCCGCATCCCTGCCCTTGCCGGGCCGGATAGCGGAAACAGAAGGTCGGCACAGCATGAGGGCCGACAGATGGTGTTGTATTTCCTTCGGGGCCCTGGTGCCGTACGGCGCCAGGGCCCCTCGACGCGTTGCGACAACGAGGTGACATGGCAGCAGATACTCCACTCAGTGATCGTCTGGACGACGACGACTACCCCGCGTACACGATGGGCCGCGCCGCCGAGATGCTCGGCACCACCCCTGCCTTCCTCCGAGCCATCGGTGAGGCTCGGCTGATCACTCCGCTGCGCTCGGAGGGCGGACACCGGCGGTACTCCCGCTACCAACTGCGGATCGCCGCTCGTGCCCGCGAGCTCGTCGACCGGGGAACCCCGATCGAGGCCGCCTGCCGCATCGTCATCCTCGAGGACCAGCTCGAGGAGGCTCAGCGCATCAACGCGGAGTACCGCCGTGCCGTGAAGGAAGCGTCCGACAGTTCCGGTGCCGGTTCGAGGTGACGGCCGGCCGGTGTTCGGCGTCCCTCAGGTGGCCGGGCGCGCCTCCCGCGCCCGCAGCCGGCGCGCGAGCAGACCGAGCAGCACGGCGTTGAACAGCCCGCACAGGGCCATACCGGCGGAGAAGACCAACGGGCTCAGCCAGGGGAGCGAGGCGTACTCCGCGGGTGCCGCCACCGCGGAGGCGAGGATGCTGAGCGGCGCCGTGGCCATGAGCGGCCAGATCCCGGCGAACCCCGGGTCCGGCGACAGGTACACGGCGTACAGGAAGAACCCCAGCGCCGCCGCGACCACCGCGAGGTATCCGCGCGCGAGCCAGTTGTCCACCGCGGGCGCCAGCAGGGCCCTGAGCCTCTGGAGGCGGGGGCGCGCAGGACGCGCCGGGCCCGTTCCCTCCTCTTCCGCGGGGTCCGGGACACGCGGGAGGGGCTCACGCGCGCCGGCCGCCGCGGTGGTCGCGGACCTCGCGACGAGGGCGCCCAGCACGGCGGCGTTCACGAGGGCGCACGCGAGGAGCCACACGGCCCAGAAGCCGATGGCGAGCACCCCGGCCGCCCCGCCGCCCCCGGTGCCGGGACCGAAGGGCAGGACCACACTCAGGAACGAGAGCGGCGCCGTGAGCATCAGGGGATCCAGGGGGAAGCCGCCGTCCGGGAAGAGGAACACGGCCAGGACGGAGACGGCGAACACCGCCAGGTAGCCCCGGGCGAGCAGGCTGTCCGTGGCAAGGGCGAGGAGGCGGCGCGGGCGGGAGGCTTGAGGCATCCAGGGTTCCTTCGGGTCCGTCCGGGTTGGTGATCTCCACGGTGGACCGGAGGACGCCGTCAGGCATGAGTACGGGTACTCATCGGGCCACCCGGAAACAGCGCACCTGTGGGGCCCACCCGGGACCAGCGCACCTGTCGGGCCCACCCGGGGGATCAGCGCACCTGTCGGGCACCAGCGCACTGTCGGGCCCCCGGACCGGCGCACCCGCAGCGGGTCGGCGGAGGCCGCAGGACTCGGCCCGGGACGTGCGGTTTCACCCCGCACGCCTCGCAGAGCGGATCACAGAACCCACCCGCGATCCAGCCCACCCGCGATCCACGAGGAGCGCTGCCGAGGGTCTCATGGTCCCGGGCAGGACTCACGCGGCGGACGTCGAAGCAGTGGCATGAGGTGACGGAGGAAAAATACGTCACCGCTCAGCACGGGACCCGGTGACAGCGGCGATCGGCAGGGGGAGGAACCAGGAAGCGCCCACCGCCGGACCTTCCCGATCGGAGCACCCCTGGATGAGCGGCAGCCTCCACGACCTCGTGATCAACCTGTCCTCGGCGGCCATCGCCTTCGCGGCGGGCTGGTCCTTCGACAGGGTGCGGGACGTCTGGCGCTTCCGCAGTGTGCGGGGTTTCTGGAAGCAGTTCGCCACACGTGACCTGAAGGTGGTCACGTCGATCTTCATCAAGGAGGAGCACTACATCTGGGAGCGCTCCGGCCTGGTCGGCGTGGGGGACGTACTCGCTCTGAACGAGCTGCGACAGCAGCTCTACCGGGTGGGCGTCAGCCATCTCCCCCTGACACCGAGTCACCAGCTCACGGGACTCGAGCGACAGGGGAACCTGGTCCTGGTCGGCGGGCCGCACTCCAACCAGGTGACCGCCGAGGTCATGCGGCGCCTGCCCGTGACGTTCAGCTTCGGCGCGGTGGAGACGCACGACGCGAACATCTACGACGCCCTGACCGGAGAGGTCATGCGCTGTGTCATGGACTCCAACGATCAACTCACCGTCGATCAGGGCCTGCTGATCCGTGCGACCAACCCCTTCAACCGCGAGCGGCACGTCATCATCCTCGCCGGCAGCTTCGGCTTCGGTACGAGCGCCGCGGCACGGCTCCTCGCCGGTTCGGACCTTCTCAACAACCCCGTGGTCGCCGAGGGGCACCCGTTCGAAGCCGTCTTCTCCGTGGAGATAGCGGGCGGCACGCCTCAGCAGATCGAGCTCAGGAAACTCCGCCAGCTCGACTCCACGATGCTGCGGGCGGGAGCGTAGGCGCCGCCGTCAGACCGACAACGGCACCGCGTGAATCTCGTCCGCCTTGTGGCCGGTGCGTTCGTGGACGCGCTGCACCGCGTCCGCGGACGGGGCCTCGGACAGGCAGTAGACGGTGCCGGACTCCGGGTCCGCCCAGGCGCGCTCGAAGTGCACGTTCTCTTCCGCTTCTATGGCGAGGTCGGCCTGATGGGCCTCGTGCAGCTGGTCCGCTGTGATGCCCTTCATACCGCGGTGGACGTCCATGAACCGGGTCATGACCGTGCACCCCCTCTCTGCTTCTTCGCCGCTCTTCGCTCTCTGCCTTCTTGTCCCTTCCGCCCTTCCATGCTGCGCCCGGGACCCCGGCACCCGCCAGTTCCCGTACGACGGTGAGGGGCCCCGGTCGGAACACCGGGACCCCTCACCCGTCGTACGAGTACGGACGCGTATCCCTCAGCCGCACTGGCAGGGGTTGCCCGACTGGCAGCCGCAGCCGCATCCCGAGCCGCAGCCGCACGCGGCGATCAGCGTCAGGTTCCTGATCTCGGCGGGCTGCTCGGTCGGGCGTTCACGGGCGGGGTCGGGCGTGGAGGTGCTGGGGGCTTCGGCCATGGGTTCCTCCTGGAGGCTAGAGCGCCTGTGCCCATTCCATGCCCGTTCCGCCGGGCGCATCAACGGCGCACGGGGGCTTTCCCACGCCCCCGCGAGCCGCGGGGACCCCGTGGCACACGCCCACGCTCCCCGGCGTCCCGCCGCCTCCCGTCGCGCGCCCTACGCCCCCTCGACCGGCTGGATCTCCGTCTGCAGGTCCTGCTGGAGATCGTCCGCGTGCTCGCCCGTCACCAGGAACACCACGCGCTTGGCGACCGCGACCGCGTGGTCGGCGAAGCGCTCGTAGTAGCGGCCGAGCAGGGTGACGTCCACCGCCGTCTCGATGCCGTGCTTCCAGCGCTCGTCGATGAGGTGCTGGAAGAGCGTGCGGTGCAGCAGGTCCATCGCGTCGTCGTCCGTCTCCAGCTGGAGCGCGAGGTCGACGTCCTTCGTGATGATCACCTCGGCCGCCTTGGCCATCAGGCGCTGGGCGAGCTGGCCCATCTCCAGGATCGTGGCGTGCAGGTCCTGCGGCACCGCCCGCTCGGGGTAGCGCAGCCGGGCCAGCTTCGCCACGTGCTGGGCGAGGTCGCCGGAGCGCTCCAGGTCGGCCGACATCCGCAGCGACGTGACGACGATCCGCAGGTCCGTCGCCACCGGCTGCTGTCGCGCCAGCAGCGCTATGGCCCGGGCCTCCAGGTCGTGCTGCAGTTCGTCGATCTTCTTGTCGGCCTCGATCACGCTCTCGGCCAGCTTCAGATCGGCATCGAGGATGGCGGTCGTGGCGCGCCCGACGGCCGACCCGACCAGCCGGGCCATCTCCACCAGACCGTCGCCGATCGAGTCCAGTTCCTCGTGGTACGCGTCCCGCATCAGGGTTCCCTCTCGTGCGTCGCTCTTGGGGTTCCGGGGGCGAGAACCGGCCGTGCAACCGGCCCTGCGAACCCCACGTTGTCACGGTCGGCCCCTTACGCGTCGGATTCCGTCACCCCAAATGAACCGCCACTGGCTCCAAGGTGAACTCTGGGCGACGAGTGTTCGAGCTCCCACCTCGATGGCTGTGGCCAGGCCGGATGCCATGCCTAACCTGGTGCCATGGACGTGAACGCGGCGGTCGCCGCAGCGGCAGCGATCGCCGGGGTGCTCACCGGTGTCATCGCCATGCTGGCGTTCCGTTGGAGCGAACGCGACCAGAACCGACCCACCAGGACCTCCTTGCACACCGATCCCGTCCTGCCCCCGGGCGTCGACACCGTCCTCTCCGTCCTCCGTTCCTCGGCCGTGGTCCTCGACGAGGCCGACGCCGTCGTCAAGGCCAGCTCCGCCGCGTACGCCCTCGGGCTCGTCCGCGGCGGCAAGCTCGCCGTCGACCCCATGCTCCAGATGGCCCGCGACACCAGACGTGACGGGGAGATACGCCAGGTCGAACTGGACCTGCCCCGGCGCGGTACGGGACGGGGAGAGGCCCTCGCGGTCTCCGCCCGGGTCGCGCCCCTCGGCTCCCGGCTCGTACTCCTCCTCGTCGAGGACCTCACCGAGGCCCGCCGTATCGAGGCCGTACGACGCGACTTCGTCGCGAACGTCAGCCACGAGCTGAAGACACCGGTCGGCGCGCTCTCCCTGCTCTCCGAAGCCGTCATGGACGCCTCCGACGACCCGGAGGCGGTGCAGCGCTTCGCCGGCCGGATGCAGATCGAGGCGACCCGGCTGACCAACCTGGTCCAGGAACTCATCGACCTCTCCCGGGTGCAGAACGACGATCCCCTCGAGGACGCCGAGCCGGTCCGCGTGGACGAGCTCGTCGCCGAGGCCATGGACCGCTGCCGGCACCAGGCGGGCGCCAAGCAGATCACCATGGCGGCGGCGATCCAGGAGCCCGGCGAACCGTCCGGCGAGGGCGAGCGAAGGCAGGCGGACACGGCCGGCCTGCACGTCTGGGGCAACCGGGGCCAGCTCGCCGCCGCCCTCGGCAACCTGGTCGAGAACGCCGTCAACTACTCACCCGCCCGCACCCGCGTCGGCATAGCCGCCCGCCGGGTGACCATGAACGGCGGGGACCTGATCGAGATCGCCGTGACCGACCAGGGCATCGGCATCTCCGACAAGGACAAGGAGCGCATCTTCGAGCGTTTCTACCGCGTCGACCCGGCCCGTTCCCGTGCCACCGGCGGCACGGGCCTCGGGCTGGCGATCGTCAAGCACGTGGCCGCCTCGCACGGCGGGGAGGTCACGGTGTGGAGCGCCGAGGGACAGGGCTCCACCTTCACGCTCCGGCTGCCGGAGGCGGGTGTCGCCCGCGAGCGCGCCCACCAGCCCCCCGACGGCGACCACAAGATGTCGCACCACGACGACGAAGACGAGGCCGACGGCTCCGCCGGAGGCATCCACCCTTCCTCATCCCCTTCCTCACCCCCTGACTCAACCGCGTACCAGACGCTTTCCGCTCCGGAGGTCCTTCCGTGACCCGTGTGCTCGTCGTCGAGGACGAGGAGTCCTTCTCCGACGCCCTGTCGTACATGCTCCGCAAGGAGGGCTTCGAGGTCGCCGTCGCGACCACCGGGCCCGACGGACTCGACGAGTTCGAGCGCAACGGCGCCGACCTCGTCCTCCTCGACCTGATGCTGCCGGGGCTGCCCGGCACCGAGGTCTGCCGCCAGCTGCGCGGCCGATCCAACGTCCCCGTCATCATGGTGACCGCCAAGGACAGCGAGATCGACAAGGTCGTCGGCCTGGAGATAGGAGCCGACGACTACGTCACCAAGCCGTTCTCCTCGCGCGAGCTGGTGGCCCGTATCCGCGCGGTGCTGCGCCGCCGCGGCGAGCCGGAGGAGGTCGCTCCGGCTGCCCTGGAGGCCGGCCCGGTCCGGATGGACGTCGACCGCCACGTCGTCACCGTCTCCGGCTCGAAGGTCGACCTGCCCCTGAAGGAGTTCGACCTCCTGGAGATGCTCCTGCGCAACGCGGGCCGCGTCCTGACCCGCATGCAGCTCATCGACCGCGTCTGGGGCGCCGACTACGTCGGCGACACCAAGACGCTCGACGTCCACGTCAAGCGCCTGCGCGCCAAGATCGAGCCGGACCCGGGCGCGCCCCGGTACCTGGTGACGGTCCGCGGCCTCGGCTACAAGTTCGAGCCGTAGAGACACCTTCCGGCAGCCGTGGGAACCCCCTCCGGCAGCCGTAGGACGTGCTGTCCGGAGCTGTGAGAAGAATCCCCGCCAGCACTTACAGCACGTACGGCAGCGCGTACGGCAGAAGGGCGGTACCCCCGCGGGGGTACCCCCCATGAGCCGGTAGCGGGGGGGCCTCCGAACTCCGGGGGGCCCCGCCAGAG
>NZ_JBITEN010000015.1:0-149137 GCF_044455165.1 Streptomyces sp. NPDC051315 | reverse complement strand
CCCTACACCCCCCCCCGGCGGCTGGTCGGCCGCTCCGGGGGGCCCCCCCCCGGGCCCCCCCCCCCCACCCCCCCCACCGCGCTGGAGCCTCCTACGTCCGGGGCTCCCTGCCTCAGACGCTCAGTGGCCGGCCTCCGCCGACTCCGACGCGGTCGCCGAGGCGGTGTCGGACGGGGCGCCGCTCTCGGCCGTGCCCTCTTCCTCGGAGCCCGCCGTGCCAGGCGTCCCGGAGGCCGACTCGCTCACGGACGGGGACGCGGACTGCGCCGGGGAGGTCGCGACCTCCGTCGGGCCCCACTCGGTGAAGTAGCTCTCGGCGGGGACGACGAAGGCGCGCAGGGTGACGTCGCCGGTCTCGCTGAAGGTGAAGGTGATCTTCTGGGCGTCGCCGTCCTCGACGGCCTCACGGCTGCTGGGCAGGACGGCACTGGCGTTGTTCTTGCCGCCGATGACGACCGAGCCGCCGGCCGGGACGGTCAGCTTGCCGCTGCCCTTGGCGGGCTTGAGCTCGGCGGTCTTGCCGGCGCCGTCCACGGAGATCGACTCCAGCGTCTGCGCGGTCCGGCCGCTGTTGAAGACGGTCGCCGAGATCACGGCCGGGCCCGTGGACTCTGGGTCGGGCTGGGTGATGATCACGACGTTCTGCAGCTTGATGTCGCCGACGGTGGCGGCGGCGTTGTCCGGCTTGATCTCCAGCGTCTGGGCGTCGTTGCCGGCGCCGCAGGCGGCGAGCGTGGCGATCGAGAACGCGAGGGCGGAGGCGGCGAGGGCGCCGCGTCGAAGGCTGCTGCTCACGGCGGCGGCAACTCCTTGGAACGCAGGGGCAGCTCTCCTTGGATAAAGCCGCCCTAAGGGTCTGTCAGCGGGCCTTAGGTTACCGAGCCGTTCCCGCGCCGCCGCACCCGACCCGCCTCTAGCGCGCTCCGGCGCCCCGGCGGGCGCCGTACGGGGACGTTCGTCACACTCAGTCACGCGTGTCACCGCTGTCACAACAGTCACAAGTGACCCACCAGTCACTTTGGCATCTCGGTGATCGCCCGTGCGTCGTCCCGCATTCACATAAGCGCCGCTCACGGGGGCTCGCGGATTTTCCGTGAAGGAATGCGAGGCCGTCCCGGGAATTGATCATCGCCTGTTCGACCGCCGGTGTGATCAATTCCGGAAACGGCGTGGATCCGACTCCGGACGCCGAACGGAGTAGCGGAAGTCGCACGTCCGGAACCGGACATATGGGGATGTTCGGCCATCCGGAGAGGGCTCCGGATGCGTGTAACGTACGCGTTTCACCCCCCTCGGAGAGCCGCTCCGACCTGCGAATACCTGCTTCCGGAGACGGTCCGCAGCACGTTCCTGTCGCTGTTGTCAAGCCCCGAGATATGCCCTGACCTGCGAAAACGCCATTCAGAAGACGCCGTATCCGTGTTACCCTGGATAGCCACGGAAGGGGTACCTGTCACATGACGTTCAAGGTTGGCGACACCGTGGTCTATCCCCATCACGGGGCCGCGCTGATCGAGGCCATCGAAACTCGCCAGATCAAAGGCGTGGACAAGACCTACTTGGTGCTGAAGGTCGCCCAGGGTGACCTGACGGTACGTGTGCCAGCGGACAATGCGGAGTTCGTCGGCGTGCGTGATGTGGTCGGTCAGGACGGACTGGACCGGGTCTTCGAGGTGCTGCGCGCGCCGTACGCCGAGGAGCCCACGAACTGGTCGCGTCGTTACAAGGCAAATCTGGAGAAGCTCGCCTCCGGCGATGTCATCAAGGTCGCGGAAGTCGTGCGTGACCTGTGGCGTCGTGAGCGCGAGCGCGGACTCTCCGCCGGTGAGAAGCGCATGCTCGCCAAGGCCCGCCAGATCCTGGTGAGCGAGCTCGCGCTCGCGGAGAACACGAACGAGGACAAGGCCGAGGCGCTCCTCGACGAGGTCCTCGCGTCCTGACGCCGACGCAAGCCGGCCTCGGCTCAGCACAGTGAAATGCCGCGGTGCCCGATGACGTAACTCCTGTCGCCGGGCGCTGCGGCATGTCGCGTTCCCGACGCCGTACGCCTGTTCCTCCCGGAGGGACGTCCCCCCGGTCCTGGCGTGCCGGGCCCGGGCAGCTGGCTCGACCGGCGCGTCACGGAAGGGTCCGGTCAAGGCGTCGCGCCCGGCACGCTGTCTCCGTACCCACCTAGGCCCGGCCGTCAAACCGGCGTTCTGCCGGGCAACGCCCGGCACGCACGCCCGCGGCGCCGCCGGAAGCACACACACCTGACAGGAACCGATGTCTGACGATTCGCTTCCCGCCCCCGCACCCGCCCGCACGGCCGCGGTGATTCCGGCCGCCGGCCGGGGCGTACGTCTCGGCCCGGGCGCCCCCAAGGCGCTCCGCACGCTGGGCGGGACCCCCATGCTGATCCACGCGGTGCGCGCCCTCGCCGCCTCCCGCGCCGTCTCCCTCGTGGTCGTCGTGGCCCCGCCGGAGGGCACCGCCGAGGTCAAGTCGCTGCTCGACTCGCACGCGCTGCCCGAGCGCACCGACTTCCTCGTCGTCCCCGGCGGCGAGAGCCGGCAGGAGTCCGTCAAGCTCGGCCTGGACGCGCTGCCGCCCGGCTACGACATCGTCCTCGTGCACGACGCCGCCCGCCCGCTGGTGCCCGTCGACACCGTCGACGCGGTGATCGAGGCGGTCCGCGAGGGCGCCCCGGCCGTCGTCCCGGCGCTGCCGCTCGCCGACACCGTCAAGGAGGTCGAGCCGGCCGCGACCCCGGGCGAGCCCGAGCCGGTCGTCGCCACCCCCGCGCGTGCTCGCCTCCGTGCGGTCCAGACGCCCCAGGGCTTCGACCGCGCCACGCTGGTCCGCGCCCACGAGACGGTGGCCGACGACGTCACCGACGACGCCGGCATGGTCGAGCGGATAGGGCTGACGGTCGTGGTCGTCCCCGGCCACGAGGAGGCCTTCAAGGTCACCCGCCCGCTCGACCTCGTCCTCGCGGAGGCGGTCCTGGCGCGCAGGAGGCTCAACGATGGCTTCTGAGACGCCTCCCGTCCTGCCGCGGGTCGGCATCGGCACCGACATCCACGCCTTCGAGGAGGGCCGCGAGCTGTGGTGCGCGGGCCTGAAGTGGGAAGGGGAGGGTCCGGGGCTGGCCGGACACTCCGACGCGGACGTCGTCGCGCACGCCGCGTGCAACGCCCTCTTCTCCGCCGCCGGACTCGGTGACCTGGGGCAGCACTTCGGCACCGGCCGCCCCGAGTGGTCCGGCGCCTCCGGCGTCACCCTCCTCACCGAGGCCGCCCGGATCGTGCGCGAGGCCGGCTTCACCATCGGCAACGTGGCCGTCCAGGTCGTCGGCCCCCGTCCCAAGATCGGCAAGCGGCGCGACGAGGCGCAGAAGCTGCTGTCGGAGGCGGCCGGAGCGCCGGTGTCGGTGTCCGGCGCGACGACGGACGGCCTCGGCTTCCCGGGCCGTGAGGAGGGGCTGATGGCGGTGGCCACGGCCCTGGTGATCCGGACGGCGGAGTGAGGACCGGCCGGTCCGGCGCCTGAGGAGGAGGCCGTTCGGGCCGACCGGTGCCCGGCGGCGCGGCTTCCGAAGGCGGCGCGGCGCGGACCGCCACCCTCCGGCTGGGGCGCCGCGGGCAATCATCACGAATGTGTGGCCCTGGAGTGGATGGGCGCGGGGCATCGCCCCACGCCCACTACCCTGGAGAGGTGACTATTCGCCTGTACGACACCAGCGCCCGGCAGATTCGTGACTTCACCCCGCTCCAGCCGGGTTGTGTCTCGATCTACCTGTGTGGTGCCACCGTGCAGGCGGCCCCGCACATCGGGCACATCCGCTCGGGCCTGAACTTCGACATCATGCGCCGCTGGTTCACCCACCGCGGCTACGACGTCACGTTCGTCCGCAACGTCACCGACATCGACGACAAGATCATCACCAAGTCCCACGACCAGGGCCGCCCCTGGTGGTCCATCGGGTACGAGAACGAGCGGGCGTTCAACGACGGTTACCGGGCCCTCGGCTGCCTGCCGCCGACGTACGAGCCGCGCGCCACCGGGCACGTCCCCGAGATGATCGAGATGATGCGCGGGCTCATCGAGCGCGGTCACGCCTACGAGGCCGACGGCAACGTCTACTTCGACGTGCGCTCCTTCCCGGAGTACCTCCAGCTGTCCAACCAGGAGCTGGACAACCTGCTCCAGCCGTCGGGTGACGGCGAGACGGGCAAGCGGGACTCCCGCGACTTCGCGATGTGGAAGGCGGCCAAGCCCGGCGAGCCGAGCTGGGAGACGCCGTGGGGCCGGGGCCGGCCCGGCTGGCACCTGGAGTGCTCGGCGATGGCCCACAAATACCTGGGCAGCGCCTTCGACATCCACGGCGGCGGCCTCGACCTGATCTTCCCGCACCACGAGAACGAGATCGCCCAGGCCAAGGCCTACGGCGACGAGTTCGCGCGGTACTGGGTGCACAACGCCTGGGTCACCATGAGCGGCGAGAAGATGTCCAAGTCGCTGGGCAACTCGGTGCTGGTGTCCGAGATGGTCAAGCAGTGGCGGCCCATCGTCCTGCGCTACTACCTCGGCACCCCGCACTACCGCTCGATGATCGAGTACAGCGAGGAGGCCCTGCGCGAGGCCGAGTCGGCGTTCGCGCGGATCGAGGGCTTCGTGCAGCGGGTCGTCGAACTGGCCGGGGGAGCCGTCGAGCCCGCCGCCGAGGTGCCGCCCGCCTTCGCCGAGGCGATGGACGACGACCTGGGCGTGCCGCAGGCCCTCGCCGTCGTGCACACCACCGTCCGGCAGGGCAACAGCGCGCTGGCCGCCGACGACAAGGAAGCCGCCGTGGCCCGCCTCGCCGAGGTCCGTGCCATGCTCGGCGTCCTCGGCCTCGACCCCCTCGACCCGCACTGGGCCGGGGAGAACGACCGGGGCGAGGACCTGCACGGCGTCGTCGACAGCCTCGTACGACTCGTCCTCGACCAGCGGGAGGCGGCGCGCGCCCGCAAGGACTGGGCGACCGCGGACGCCATCCGCGACCAGCTCAACCAGTCGGGGCTCGTCATCGAGGACAGCCCGCAGGGGCCGCGCTGGACACTCGGCACGCGCTGAGCGCTCCCTGATCGATCCTTGATCGATTGTGCCGCCCGGCCGTCCGGGCGGCACACTGCATTACGTACGCACACACGCATCACGACAGACGGGTAGGTCATGGCAGCCAACAACCGCCGCATGTCCGGCAAGAAGGGCGCGCAGGTCGGCAGCGGCGGCCAGCGGCGCAAGGGCCTGGAAGGCAGGGGCCCGACCCCGCCCGCCGAGATGCGCAAGGGCCACAAGAAGAACCGCCTCGCCACCGCCAAGGCGAAGCAGGCGGCACGCCGTCCGGCGCCGCGCGGCCGCGGCGGCAGGTCGGCGTCCGAACTGGTCGTCGGCCGCAACCCGGTCGTCGAGGCGCTGCGTGAGGGCGTGCCGGCCTCCACGCTCTACGTCCAGCAGTTCATCGACAACGACGAGCGGGTGCGCGAGGCGCTGCAACTCGCGGCCGAGCGCGGCGGGATCAACCTCATGGAGGCGCCGCGCCCCGAGCTGGACCGGATGACCAACGGCCTCAACCACCAGGGCCTGGTGCTGCAGGTCCCGCCCTACGAGTACGCCCACCCCGAGGACCTCGCCGCCGCCGCCCACGACGAGGGCGAGGACCCGCTGATCGTCGCCCTCGACGGCGTGACCGACCCGCGCAACCTCGGTGCCGTCGTCCGGTCCGTCTCCGCCTTCGGCGGTCACGGCGTGGTCGTCCCGGAGCGCCGCGCGGCCGGTATGACCGCCGGCGCCTGGAAGACCTCCGCCGGCACGGCCGCCCGCACGCCGGTCGCCCGAGCCACCAACCTCACCCGCGCCCTGGAGGCGTACAAGAAGGCCGGCATCGTGGTCGTCGGCCTCGCCGCCGACGGTGAGTCCGAGATCGGCGAACTCGAGGCCCTGCAAGGCCCGGTCGTCATCGTCGTCGGCAGCGAGGGCAAGGGCCTGTCCCGACTGGTCGGCGAGACCTGCGACTTCCGCGTGCGGATTCCCATGCCGGGTGGCGCGGAGTCGCTCAACGCCGGTGTGGCGGCGGGGATCGTGCTGTACGAGGCGGCGCGCCGACGGGGCTGAACGCGTGTTCGCCGTTCTCACCTGAACGGGTTAATTCCGGCGTGTAGGGCAACCTTGACGCGGTCCGGACAGATCCGGCGGGTCAGAGCAGTGTCCTAACCACACGTCACTCGGTTAGATGAGTGTGGACACCAGAACACCCCGCACACCCACGGGGGACCGCTCGTCGGGCTTCGACGACGCTCCCGCGCTGAGCATGGTGAAGGTGCCGAGCGATCCGGCGCAGGTCATCGTCACGCACGCGAGCTTCCGCGTGCAGTTGGGCGCGTCGACCCGGCGTAACCAATCCCCGCGCGTCGCCCGGCACTTGAGCGCCACCCAGGACACCACGCGTATCCCCGTCGTCGCGGCGGCGGGCAGCGCGGGCGCGGCCGGCACGGCCGCCGGGGCCCGTCGTCGGCCCGTCGTCTGGAGCGGCAGGTCGGCCCCGGACGACACCGGCGCCCACCGCCTGCTCCAGGCCGTGCGGGCGGGCAGCGTCAGCCACGGCGACGCGCCCACCGCCGACGCCGGCGCCACCCAGGTCATCCCCCGCGTCGGGGACGGCCACGGCTACGAGGGCTACGACGGCGACCTCACCACGCAGACCATCGAAACCCCGTTCGTCGGCCACCCGCGTGACCCCGGCGCCGGCGAGCAGCGGCTCCTGCCGCAGATGCGCACCGTCGGAAGCGCCTACGACGAACCCGGCTACGACGAACCCGGCTACGACCGGCCCGCCCACGACGACAGCCGGTTCGAGGACTTCGGCGAAGCCCTCGCGGCGGAGACCACCCCGCGCGGCAGGCGGCACGGCGACGACCCCGCCCGGCACGCCTACTTCCCGGGCCGCCGGATGAACCTCGGCGGGGTCCTGCTGCCGTTGCGCCTCCTGCTCGGCTTCATCTCCATCTACGCCGGCATGGGCAAGCTGTGCGACCCCGTCTACTTCGACGGCGGCGAGCGCGGTTCCATGGTGAAGTGGCTCAACACCCTGCACCCCTGGGAAGTCGCCGAGCCGCTGCGCCAGTTCGCCCTGCACCACCCCGTCGGCTCCGGGCTCGTCATCGCCTTCCTCCAGGTCGTCGTGGGCGTCCTCACGGTCCTGGGCTGCTGGCAGCGGGTCGCCGCCGCGGGCGGTGCGATGCTCTCCGCCGCGCTCCTCGTCACCGTCAGCTGGAAGACCGTCCCGGTCTACGAGACCCCCGACATCATCTACCTCGCCGCCTGGTCGCCGCTGATCATCGCCGGCGCCCCCGTCTACTCCATCGACGGCCGGCTCGCCGCCGGTGCCTGGCGCCGGCTCGGCCCGCGCTCCGACCTGTGGGAGCTGCGCCGCTACGTCCTGCGCCGCGGCGCCCTCGTCACCGCGGTCGTCGTCGGACTCACCCTGCTCGTCGGCTCCCTGCTCGGCGGTGCGGTCCGCGACGCCGACCGGGTCGTCGTGCCCGGCCCGGGAGAGGCCCCGCGCAACGAACTGCCCGGCGCCCCGCTGCCCGAGGAGTCCGGCAGGCACCGGCCCAGCGAGAAGCCGTCCGCGTCCACCTCGCCCACCCAGGGCGCGACCTCGCAGGCGCCGACGCAGGACGAGGAGAGCGCCCCGGGCGCCACCCGGGACACCGAGAGCGCCACCACCGGCGCGCCCAGCCAGACCCAGGGCACCGGCGGCGAGGCGCCGCCGCAGCAGTCCACCCCCGACGAGCAGCAGGCGCCCAGCACCAGCTCCGGGCCCACCTCCGGCGGCTCCGGCGGCTCCGGCGGCTCCGGTGGCTCCACCGGCGGCTCCGACGGCGGCGGTTCGTCCTCCTCCGGCCGGCCGGGCCTGGTGGGCGGGCTCCTGGGCTAGGGGCCCCCTCCTGGCCGGCCCCGGGACCGGGTTCACCCTACGACGACGGGGTCCCGCGCTTGAGAACGTGCGGGACCCCGTCGTCGTACGGCTGTGAAGGCCTCTCTCAGCGGCCCAGGGCGGCCAGTTCCCTCGCCGCCTCCGTGAGGTCCTTGGCGGTGTCGATGGCGCGCCAGTAGGCGCCCTGCGGGATCGGGAAGCCGGCCAGGCGGTGTTCGCGGGCCAGGCGCGGGAACGTGGTGCGCTCGTGGTCGCCGCGCTCGGGGAGCAGGCCGGCGAACTCGGGGGAGAAGACGTAGACCCCCGCGTTGATCTCGAACGTCGACGGCGGGGCCTCGATGAAGTCGGTGATGTGGCCGAACCCGTCCGTCTGCACCGCCCCCCAGGGGATGCGCGGGCGCGCCAGCGCGAGGGTCGCGACGGCGTCGCGCTCGGTGTGGAAGTCCGCCATGTCGCGCAGCGAGAAGCGGGTCCAGATGTCGCCGTTGGTCGCGTACCAGGGGCGGTCGGGGTGGGGCAGGTGGGCGGCCGCGTACTTGAGGCCGCCGCCGCGGCCGAGGGGCTCGGACTCGACGACCGTGGTGACCTTCACGGGGAGGTCGGCGGAGTCCAGCCACTGCTGGAGGACATCGGCGAGATGGCCGCAGGAGACGACGACGTCCGTCACGCCCTCCTCGGCGAGCCAGCCGAGCTGGTGGCCGATGATCGGCGTCCCCGTCCCGGGGATCTCGACCATCGGCTTGGGCCGGTCGTCGGTGTAGGGGCGCAGCCGGGATCCCTGGCCACCGGCCAGGACGACGGCTTGTGTGGGGCGGGACGCGGCGTGCGGATGGGTCATGCCCGCACTGTACGCGGCGCCCTTCCACGGTCGCGTGGCTCCCCCGGAGGGAAGCCACGCGGGGCTCAGCTGTGCGCTGTCAGGACGCCCGAGGCGAAGGACGTGTCGCAGACCGGGCGGGAGTAGGACTGGGCGCGTGAGGGGCCGTACACGCGGACGGCGGCGCGGCCGAGGGCGCGGGCGATGGAGGCGCAGTGCTTCGCCAGGGACGGCTTGCCGTTCACCGCGGCCTGGAGGTGGGTCAGCGCGACGCCCGGGTCCTTCTCCTGGAGCTCGGTCAGGAGCTGGTCGCGCAGGACGTCCTGCGGGGCCTGGGCGGCGCCCCGCGCGTCGCGGTGCGCTGTGGAGACGTCGGCGGCGGTGAGCACCGACTCGGAGGAGGGGTTCCCCGTCCAGTTGACCCGGGTGACCGCGAGGGTTCCCGAGAGCACCATGACGACGGGCAGGACGAGGGCGAGGGAGCGGCCGATCCGCCGGGCGGGGCCCCGGCCGCGTCGCGTCTGTGGGGTGCTGGAGTGCTTCACGGAGTGCTTCACGCGTGTGAGGGTAGCGCGGCGTAATGGCGCAGCGACCTTCAGTCACTCGGTCGGGGGATGATGTGGTGCTTCTTTTTGGGTAAGGGGTTGACGCGCACTGCTCGGAAGGCCCGGTGTGCCGGGGCGTACGGGGACAGCGGGAAGGGCCCCGCAGCAGCTGCGGGGCCCTTCTCGTCGAGCCGGGTGATCCGTCCCGGTGCGCGCCGCTCAGTCGGAGAGGCGCGCGCCCGTGGAGGTGGAGAACACGTGGGTCTCGCCGGCGCGCGGGACGACGTGCAGCGTGCTGCCCTTCTCCGGGACGTCACGGCCGCCGACGCGGACGACGAGGTCCTTCGACTCGCCGCCGACCTTGGCGGTGCCGTAGACGTACGCGTCGGAGCCGAGCTCCTCGACCACGTTGACGGTGACCGCGACGCCGAGGTCGGAGTCGGGGCCGGCCACGTCGAAGTGCTCGGGGCGGACGCCGACGGTGACCGTCTTGTCGGTGGCGGCGGAGAGCGCGTCACGCTGGACCGGCACGACCGAGTTGCCGAACTTCACGCCGCCGTCGGTGATCGGGACCTCGACGAGGTTCATCGCCGGGGAGCCGATGAAGCCGGCCACGAAGAGGTTCGCCGGGCGGTCGTACATGTTGCGCGGGGTGTCGACCTGCTGGAGCAGGCCGTCCTTGAGGACCGCCACGCGGTCACCCATCGTCAGGGCCTCGACCTGGTCGTGGGTGACGTACACGGTGGTGATGCCCAGGCGGCGCTGGAGCGAGGCGATCTGCGTACGCGTCGACACACGGAGCTTGGCGTCGAGGTTGGACAGCGGCTCGTCCATGAGGAAGACCTGCGGCTCACGCACGATCGCGCGGCCCATCGCGACACGCTGGCGCTGACCACCGGAGAGCGCCTTCGGCTTGCGGTCGAGGTACTCGGTGAGGTCGAGGATCTTCGCGGCCTCCTCGACCTTCTGCCGGATCTCCGCCTTGTTGACGCCGGCGATCTTGAGCGCGAAGCCCATGTTGTCGGCGACGGTCATGTGCGGGTAGAGCGCGTAGTTCTGGAACACCATGGCGATGTCCCGGTCCTTGGGCGGCAGGTGCGTGACGTCGCGGTCACCGATGCGGATGGCGCCGCCGTTGACGTCCTCGAGCCCCGCGAGCATCCGGAGCGAGGTGGACTTGCCGCAACCCGACGGGCCGACCAGGACGAGGAACTCGCCGTCCGCGATCTCGATGTCGAGTGCGTCGACGGCGGGCTTGGTGGAACCCGGGTAGATCCGGGTCGCCTTGTCGAACGTGACTGTGGCCATGGTGATGGGCCCCCTTCTACCGGCAGGAACGTGCCGGACGATCCGTTGTAGGAAGGTGGTTGGTGTAGTCCACACGGGTGAACTGGCTCAGGACGGTACCTGGCGTTCGCCTGGTCTGTCAGTACCCGAGGCCATGTGAACTTCGAGGAAATTTTCGACAGGGCACCCCTCGGGGCTGGGTACACTGCACGAGCATCTGTGTGCAGGCCTCCTTAGCTCAGCTGGTAGAGCACCGCTCTTGTAAAGCGAAGGTCGTCGGTTCGAGTCCGACAGGGGGCTCCGTGCCCGACCAGGGACAACGCCCCCGCGATCTTGGATCGTGGGGGCGTCGGCCGTGTCGGGTGACGGTGGTCCCGGGTCTCCGCGGTGCCGGACGAGCAGCCGGTCCGCGTGAGCAGTCGTTCCCCCGCCGTCCCGGGTCTCCGTGGGCGTCTCCGGCGGCCGATCGCCTTCCGCCCCGACGGAACCCGCCCGGGCCTGCCGTGTGTTCAGCCCGTCGGGTGTCTGTGCGACGGGCGGTTTCGTGACCGGTCACCTGTTCGTCGGGTTCCGGCCGGACGACGGGTTCGGCGTGGGGTCCCTGCTCCGGGCGGGTGAAGTGTTCATGGTGGGCGTCACCCCGCCGGTGTGGCACATATGTGCACGTCGTGAAGGCTTCTTCACTTCCCCTTAAGCCGGGGGCCGGGACTCCGCCACTGTTACGTGAGCCCCTCGGGGGGCGAATGAGGGGGTTATGACCAGTCAAGGGTTCCGCGGCACCGCACACCCCACACCCCAGCAGATCTTCACCGACCTCTCCTGCGCCCTCACCGGCTTCGACCGGGCCGAACTCGCGGGCACCGGCATGATCGAGACGTACTACGACACCCTGCTGCGGATCATCGGCGAGCGGGAGGCCGGGCAGCTGCTGCGGGCGGCCGCCGAGGCGCTGGAGACGGACCGGGAGAACCACGACCGGGCGGCGCTGGAGGCGGACGTGATCGACAGTCCCCGCTTCGGGCCGGTCGTCGTCAGCCTGATCAAGCTCTGGTACCTCGGCACCTGGTACCCGCCCGGCGGCGGTCACCGCGACGTCAGCGGCTCCACCGCCGACGACGTCGAGCACGTCGTGTCCGCCCGGGGCTACCGCGAGGGCCTCGTCTGGGCCGCCGCCGGCACCCACCCGATGGGCGCCAAGCCGCCCGGTTTCGGCTCGTGGGCCGAGCCCCCCTATCTGCACCCGACCCTCTGAGCCCGAGGACCCGCATGAGCACCGAGCACTTCGACCTGGTGATCGTCGGCGGCGGTGTCGCGGCGGCCACGGTCGCCAAGACGGTCGTCGAGAAGGCCGCCGCCGGGACCCCGGCCCGGCACCCCCGCATCCTGATCCTGGAGGCCGGCCGGGCCACGGCCATGAGCGCCGACAAGTACGACACCTACGTGGAGGCCTACCAGAAGGCGCTGGTCAGGACCCCCAACTCGCCCTACCCCGCGAGCGCTTCGGCGCCGCAGCCGGACGTGCGGGACATCCGCCGGCCGGTCATGGACGGCACGCGGACCACAACGCCCGCCGACCGCGGGTACTTCGTCCAGATGGGCCCGCTGCCCTTCGGCAGTGACTACGTCCGCTCGCTCGGCGGCTCCACCCTGCGCTGGCAGGGCACCTGCCTGCGGATGCTGCCCCACGACTTCCGGATGTACTCGACGTACCGGCGGGGCGTCGACTGGCCGCTGACCTACGAGGAGCTGAAGCCGTACTACGAGCGTGCCGAGTGGGACGTCATCGGCGTCGCCGCGCACGTCGCCGACCAGCACTACCCGGGATTCGCCGCGAACCCCGCGGAGTTCTTCGAGGCCGCCGACACCAAGCGGTTCCCGGACGGGACCTACCGCTTCCCCATGGAGCGCATCCCCTCCAGCTACCTCGACCAGTACCTGGCCAAGCTGACCGACGGCATGACGGTCGCCCTCAGGGGCAGGGACGACACCGTCCACGAGTTCACGGTACGGATCAGCAACACGCCCGTCGCCCGCAACTCCACCCCGGCGACACCGGCGTACGAGGTCGTCGGCGCCGTCGGTGACACCGGCCGGGGGCAGCGCTGCGAGGGCAACTCCAGCTGCGTCCCGATCTGTCCCTCGCAGGCCAGGTACAGCGCGCTCAAGACGCTGCACGAGCTGATCGTGCGCTACCCCGACCGGAAGCCGGGGCCGGGGGAGCAGGCACGGGCGCGGGTCGCCGTGCGCAGCCAGTGCGTCGTCACGCGGGTGCGGCACACCCAGAAGCCCGGCGAGACCGGCACGGTCACCGGGCTCGTCTACACGACGTACTACGACAACGGCACGCCGCCGACGGACCACACGGTGACCGCCGGCACCTACGTCCTGGCCGCCAACGCCATCGAGAACGCCACCCTGCTCCTCGCCTCGGGCGCCGCCAACAACAGCGACCAGGTCGGCCGCAACCTGATGGACCATCCGCTGCTGCTGACCTGGGGTCTGCTCCAGGAGAACGCCGGCGCCTTCCGCGGTCCGGCGTCCACCTCCAACATCCCGGCCTTCCGCGACGGCCCCTTCCGCGGGGAACGCACCGCCTTCGGCGCGGAGATCGGCAACTGGGGCTGGAACGTCCCGGAGAACGCCCCCCACGGCACCGTCCACGACCTGGTCGGGGGCGGCCGGGACGGCAGGGCGCGGCTCTACGGCAGGGAGCTGCGCCGCAGGCTCGGTGAGATCCTGCCCCGTCAGTTCCGCCTCGCCTGGGAGCTGGAACAGGACCCGCAGCCCACCAACCGGGTCCTGGTGGACGACCGTCACCGGGACGCGCTGGGCAGGCACCGCCCGGTCATCCACTACGACCTGTCCGAATACGTGCGCGCCTCCCTGCCCTGGGCGGCGGAGGCCGGCCGGCAGCTGTTCCGGCAGCTCGGCATCGCGGAGACCCAGCGGCGCCCCCTCTACGGGGCGGGCGACTACACCCACTACGACCCGAACGACGCCTCGGCCGTGGAGTACGAGGGCGTGACGTACTGGGTGCGCGGCGCGGGGCACGCCGCGGGCACCCACCGGATGGGCGACGACCCGCGGTCCTCCGTGGTCGACAGCCACCAGCACAGCCACGACCTGGACAACCTCTACATCGTGGGCGGCGGCAGCATGCCGACGCTGGGCACCTCCGACCCGACCCTCACCCTGACCGCCCTGGCCATCCGCACCGGCGACCGGATCGCCGGGGAGCTGAAGGGGGCGGGCCGGTGACCCGGCCGACCCCCCTGGGCGGGCTCACCGAGTTGAAGGCCGTCCTTCAGCTGGCCATCGGCGTGAGGCTCAGCATCATCCCCGTCCACCTCGCCGCCCTCTGGTCCATCGAGGAGGGCCGCAACACCGGGGCGGCGCGGACGATCCGCGGCGTGGTCATGGAGGAGATGCTCCACCTGACGCTCACCGCGAACGTCCTCAACGCGCTGGGGGAGACGCCGAGCCCCGCACCGGTCGCGTTCCGGGGCCACGAGCACCTGAGCCCCCTGTCGGACTACCCGGTGGACAACCCGCTGATCGCCGGCATCGGGACACTGAGGCTGCTGCCCCTCTCCCCGCAGGCCGTGGACTGCTTCGTCCGGATTCGGCACCCGCTGCACGGCGCGGCCGACGTGCGCGAGATCGAGGCCGGCGCGTGCGGCTACCGCACCGCCGGCGAGTTCCACGACGCGATCGCCACCGCCCTGGCGGACCCGGCGATCTGCCCCGACACGGTGTTCCGGCACCGCCACCAGGTGCCGGACAGTCAGTACTACGGCGGCGCGGGCCAGGTGGTCGAGGTGGGGGACCGCGCCTCCGCGCTCAGGGCCGTCCGGATGTGCTCCCCCTCCTCGTCCCCCTACGCCCGCTTCCGCGAGCTGCGGACCGGCCACCGCTTCCGCACCGGTCAGTCCGCGGACGAGGAACCCCGGGGAGACCTGCTGCCGGTCGACTACGGTGCCGTCCATCCGGCGCTGTTCGTCCCGCGCGACGGCGACCCGGCGGAGGGGCCTGAGACGGCCGCGCTGATCGAGTTCGACCTGGCGTACTCGCGGCTCGTCGACGTTCTGTACGCCGCCTTCTGCGGCGAACGGACGGCCCTGGCGACGGCCGTCCACGGCATGTACGCGCTGCGGCACCGGGCCGTGGCCCTGATGCGCACACCGCTCCCGGCGGACCCGGCGCACACCCTGTGCCCCCGCTTCTCCTACCTGCCGCCGGGCGACCGCGAGAAAGCGGCCCGGCAGGCCGGGGAGCTGAGGGAGCGCGGCAGCCGGTAGACCGGCGGATCAGCGGTCCCGCAGGCGGCGGGCGAGCTCCAGGTCGTCCGCCGGCGGCGGGTCGCCGTCCTCGATCTCCCACAGTGCGTTCTGCAGCACCCGGCCCAGCGTCCAGGCGAGGGCGCGCCCCCGGTCCAGCCCCATGACGTCGGTCATCGCGTCGAAGCGCCACCGGACGTCGCCGGGGTCGAAGCGGTTGTTCAGCGCGGGCCAGAGCTCGAAGCCGGGGTCGCCGGCGAGCGGCTTGGGGTCGATGGCCAGCCAGGGCGCGCGGTCCGCGGCGAGGACGTTCTCGTCGTGCAGGTCCCAGTGCAGCAGCCGGTCGCCGCTCTCGCCGGCGACCTCGCGCACGGCGGCCGCGCAGTCGGCGAGCAGACGGCGGTCGGCCGCTTCCGTGACGCGCTCCAGCGCCCGGGGGGTCTCCGCCAGCATCTCCCGCGCGATGTCGTCCAGGCGCCGCAGCTGCGGAGGGGCCGGGACGGACGTCAGGCGGGCCAGCAGACGGGCGATGACCAGGACAGCCTCGTGGTCGTCCGGGACGCGGGAGAGCATGCGGCCCGCGTCGAGGCGTTCGAGCAGCATGGTGCCGGTCGTCGCGTCGTGCCGCAGCAGCCGTACGGCCCGGTCACCGTCCCACACCCGCAGGGCGACCGGCTCGCCCTCGCTCTCCTCGTCCAGCAGCTGGAGCTTGAGCACGGCCCGCGTCCCGTCGGCGCCGGTGACCGGCAGGACGAGCGCGGTCACGCCGTGCATCGACGGCCCGTCGATCCGCAGCCGCCAGCGGTCCAGGAACTCCGCGGCCAGCCCCGGCAGCGCGGCGACGAACGCCCGCCCCGCCTCCCCGTTGGCCTTCGCCTGCGCCCGCGCCAGCCCGTCCGGTACGTCGATCACGCGGGGGACGATACCGACGTGCGCGGACCGGCTCCCGCGCATTTCCCGTCGTCGGCCGGCCGGAGGCGTGGAGAACCACGGAATCCGAAGGAGACAGCCGCTGTCCGGGCGCGTTACCGTCCGGCCATGAGCAGCTCGGCAAGCGATGTCGTGAACGGCGGGATCTCGTTCTGGTACGCGGACGACGGCCTCCCGGCGGTGCGGGAGCCGCTCACCGGTGACGCCTCCGCGGACGTGGTGATCGTCGGGGGCGGCTACACGGGCCTGTGGACCGCGTACTACCTGAAGAAGGCGGCGCCCTTCCTGCGGATCACCGTCCTGGAGCAGCGGTTCTGCGGTTACGGCGCCTCCGGGCGCAACGGCGGCTGGCTGTACAACGGCATCGCGGGCCGCGACCGGTACGCGAAGCTGCACGGCCGGGAGGCCGCCGTACGGCTCCAGCGGGCGATGAACGACACGGTCCACGAGGTGGTCCGGGTCGTCGGTGAGGAGGGCATCGAGGCCGACGTCCACCTGGGCGGGGTCCTCGAAGTGGCCCGTACGCCGGCGCAGTTGGCCCGGTTGAAGGAGTTCCACGCGCACGAGCTGGCGTTCGGGGAGAACGACCGCGAGCTGTACGGGGCGCGGGAGACCGCCGAGCGGATCCGGGTGGCCGGCGCGGTCGGTTCGACCTGGACCCCGCACGGGGCGCGGGTGCACCCGGTGAAGCTGGTGAAGGGGCTGGCGGCGACCGTCGAGGCGCTCGGGGTGACGATCCACGAGGCGACCCCGGTGACCGAGATCCGGCCGAAGCACGCGGTGACGCCGTACGGAACCGTGCGCGCCCCGTACGTGCTGCGCTGCACCGAGGGGTTCACGGCGGCGCTGAAGGGCCACAGGCGCACCTGGCTGCCCATGAACTCGTCGATGATCGCCACCGAGCCGCTGACCGCCGAGCAGTGGGAGACGGTGGGCTGGACGGGTCTGCAGACCCTGGGCGACCTGGCGCACGCCTACATGTACGCGCAGCGCACGGCCGACGGGCGGATCGCGCTGGGCGGGCGCGGGGTGCCGTACCGCTTCGGCTCGCGGACCGACCACGACGGGCGTACGCAGGAGGCGACCGTGGAGGCGCTGCGGGAGATCCTGGCCGGCTTCTTCCCCGCCCTCGCCGGGGTGCGGGTCGCGCACGCCTGGTCCGGGGTGCTGGGCGTGCCCCGCGACTGGTGCGCCACCGTCACCCTGGACCGGTCGACCGGCCTCGGCTGGGCGGGCGGTTACGTCGGCTCGGGCGTCGCCACCGCCAACCTCGCCGGCCGCACCCTGCGCGATCTGGTCCGGCTCGACTCCGGCCAGGACGGCCGCACCGGATTGACCGACCTGCCGTGGGTGGGGCACCGGGTGCGCAAGTGGGAGCCGGAGCCGCTGCGCTGGCTGGGCGTGCAGGGCATGTACGCGACCTACCGGGCCGCGGACCGGCGGGAGACCGAACGGCACAGCGCGGGGTCGTCGCGGCTGGCCCGGGTCGCGGACCGGGTGGCGGGCCGGCACTGAGTCAGGCGACGGGCGCGGGTACGGCGTCCTCGACCTCGGCGTCGTACCGGGTCGGCTTCGCCGTGGCCAGCAGGGCCGCGGTCAGGGCCGCGGTCAGCATGACGGCGGCGGCCCAGCCGATGGCGACCGTGTAGCCGTGCACGGTGCCCGCCGCGGTGACCTCGGCCCGGCGGGCCGGGTCGGTGAGGTGCGCGCCGACGTAGGCGGCGCCGCTGGTGGTGGCGATCGTGTTGAGCAGGGCCGTGCCGATGGAACCGCCCACCTGCTGGGAGGTGTTGACGGTGGCCGAGGTGACACCGGCGTCCTGCGGGTCGACGCCCGCGGTGGCCGTGGAGAAGACCGGCATGAAGGTCAGGCCCATGCCGAGACCCATCAGCACCAGGGCGGGCAGGATGTCGGTGGCGTACGTGCTGTGCACCGTCATCCGCGTGAGGATCAGCATGCCGGTGGCCGCGAGGAGCATGCCGGGGGCCATCAGCAGACGCGGCGGCACCCGGTGGATCAGACGGGCCGAGATCTGGGTGGAGCCGGTGAGGATCGACGCGGTCATGGGGAGGAAGGCGAGCCCCGTCCGCACGGGCGAATAGCCCAGGACGACCTGGAGGTAGTAGGTCATGAACAGGAACATCCCGAACATGCCGACGACCGCGAGGGCCATGGTCAGGAAGCAGCCCATGCGGTTGCGGTTGCGCAGGATGTGCAGGGGCAGCAGCGGCACCGGCGCCCTCTTCTGCCACCACACGAACCCCGCGAGCAGCACCGTCCCGGTCACGAGCGCGGCCGGTACCAGTGGGTGGGTCCAGCCGCGTGGCTCGGCCTCGCCGAAGCCGTAGACGATGGCGATGAGGCCGCCGCAGCCCAGCACGACGCCGGGCACGTCGAGCCGGGCCGCGGTGCGCTCGGAGCGGTCGCGCAGGAGGGTGAGGGCGCCGATAACGGCGACGATCGCGATGGGCACGTTGACGTACAGGCACCAGCGCCAGTTCAGGTACTCGGTGACCAGCCCGCCGACGACGAAGCCGATCGCCGCGCCGCTGGCGGAGAGCGTGCCGTAGAGGCCGAACGCCCTGGCGCGTTCCCTGGGATCGGTGAAGGTCGTGGTCAGCAGGCTGAGCGCGGACGGGGCCAGGACGGCGGCGAAGACGCCCTGGAGGGCGCGGGCGCCGAACAGCATGCCCGGTGCGGTGGCCGCGCCGCCGAGCGCGGAGGCGGCGGCGAAGCCGATCAGGCCGATGACGAAGGTGCGTCTGCGGCCCACCAGGTCGGCGATCCGGCCCCCCAGCAGGAGCAGCCCGCCGAAGGCCAGCGTGTAGGCGGTGATCACCCACTGGCGGTTGCCGTCCGTCATGCCCAGGTCGCGCTGCGCGGAAGGCAGCGCGATGTTCACGATCGTCGCGTCCAGGACCACCATGAGCTGGGCGAGGGCGATCGTCCACAGGCCCCACCAGCGGCGGGGGTCCGGCCCCGCCGTGGGTTCGTCTGCCCCGGAGACACTCACGCGGTCAGCAGATCACGGAACGGACCGGCCCGCATCCGGGGCGCTCACGAACCGTCACGCCGCGTCACGGCTCCAGCACCACCTTGCCGGTCGTCGCGCGGTTCTCCAGGGCGCGGTGCGCGGCGGCCGCCTCGGCCAGCGGGAAGCGCTGCACGGCGGGGGTGAGGCGGCCCGCGGCGGCCTCGGCGAGGGCACGCAGTTCGAGGGTGCGCAGCGGGTCGGGACCGCCCGCCCTCGCCATCATCACCGGGCCCAGGACCTGCTCCGAGACCCCGTCGACGAGGTGGGGCGTGCCGTCGTGCAGGCCCTTGCCCGACCAGCCGAAGACGAGGTGCCGGCCGCCGGGGCCGAGCAGGGCGGTGGTCTCGCGGGCGACGTCGCCGCCGACGCCGTCGAAGACGACGGTGGCCGGGCGGCCCCCCAGATGGGCGCGGAGCTTCTCCGGCCAGGCCGGGTCCGTGTAGTCGACGGCGAGGTCGGCGCCGTTCGCCCGCACCCGGGCGGCCTTCTCCGGACCGCCCGCCAGACCGACGACGGTGGCGCCCGCGTTCTTGGCGTACTGCACGAGCAGCGTGCCGATGCCGCCCGCGGCGGCCGGGACGAGGACCACCGAGTCGGGGCCCAGGTCGGCGAACTGCACGATCCCCATCGCCGTACGGCCCGTGCCGATCATGGCGACGGCCTGGGCGGCGTCCAGGCCCGGCGGGATCTCGTGGACGCGGGCGGCTTCGGCGACGGCCAGTTCGGCGTAGCCGCCCGGTACGAAGCCGAGGTGGACCACGACCCGCTTGCCGAGCCACGTCTCGTCGACGCCCTCGCCGAGGGAATCGACCACTCCGGCGACCTCACGGCCCGGGACGGTCGGCAGGGCGGGCAGCTCGGGCGCCGGGCCCTTGATGCCCTCGCGCAGGGCGGTGTCCAGCAGGTGCACCCCGGCCGCCGCCACGGCGACACGGAGCCGGCCGGGACCCGGGCGCGGGTCCTCGACCTCCTCGAGGGTGAGGTTCTCGGCGGGGCCGAAGGTGTGCAGACGGATGGCGCGCATGGGGTCCCCCTGTCGTACGGCCGCCTGTGCGGCTTGGCGGCGTGTGCGGCTGGTGCGGCCGCAGTCTCGTGTGGCGAGTGCGGCCTGATGTGGCGTGGCGTGTGCGGCCTCGCGGCGTGTTCGGCTCCACGGGCCGGTGCGGCCCGTGGGGCCTGTGCCGTTGTGCCGTAATGCGGTGGTGCGGTGGTGCGGACCCACTCTTTGACCTCAAGCACGCTTGAGGTCAAGGGAGTCCCGGCCGAGGGCGAGGGAGACGGCGGTCAGGGCGCTGTTGAAGGAGACCTCCGAGAGCACGCCGGGGGCCGCCACCTGGTCGCCGGCCAGGTACACGCCGTCGCCGCGGTCGACGGCCGGGCGGTCGCGCCAGCTGGTGCCGGGCAGGTCGACCGCGCCGGTACGGCCCGCCGCCACGGCCTCGCGGCGCCAGGTGACGCGCTCCCGCCAGCCGGGGAACCCCAGGTCCAGGAGGTGCTCGGCACGGGCGACGCCCTCGTGCTTCGACTCCTGCGGGGCGATCGGGATCTGCCCCTGGATCAGCTGCTCGCCGGCCGGGGCGAGGGTGCGGTCCTGGGCGGTGAACCGCTCGATCCAGCCGGGAGCGTCCAGGTCGGAGACGGCGAAGGCGTCGCCGCGGCGGCTGCGGACGGCGAGGTCGATCAGCGTCGTACGGCCGCTCGGCCAGGTCAGCGAGGCGTCCCCCAGGAGGCCGCGGGCGGCGTCGAGGGAGGTGGCGACGATGACGGGGGATCCGGTGGGGAGCGTGTCGACACGGGACAGGGTCTCCATCCGGACCCCCAGGTTCCATGCCCGGGCCGCCATCCGGTCGACGAGGGCGCCCCAGCCGCCGCGCGGGTAGTGCGCCTCGGGCGGCAGCTTGGTGGCGCGGCGCAGGCGCTCCTGCACGAAGGCGGCGGACAGGGCGCCGGGGTCGTGGTGGAAGAGGGCGACGGCGGAGTAGTGGGCGGCGGCGCGGGCGCCTTCCTCGCCGGCCAGCTCGGTCGCCCAGGTGAGGAAGTCGACGTCGACGGGCGCGCGGCGGGCGCCGGGGCGCAGCAGCTTGAGCATCGCGAACGGCGGGGTGCGGCGCAGGACGCCCCGGTGACGCAGCCGGAGACGGGCGCCCTCCAGGGGCGGAAGGGGGGCGAGCGGGCCGATCAGGTCGCGCTGCTTCAGCCAGGTCCAGTGCGGGCCGCCGTTGTAGAGGGCGTGCGGGCCTTCGTTCGTCCGGTACGGCTCCGGCGCGGTCCGGGCACGGCCGCCGAGGGTGTGGTGGGCCTCGTGCAGGGTGACCTTGGCGCCCGCCTCGGCGGCGGCGATGGCGGCGGTCAGGCCGGCGAAGCCGCCGCCGATGACGGTGAGGTGGTGCATGGGATCTCCTTCTGGTCGGGGCCGCCTGTGCCGGGTAGACCGCCGACGGCCCCCGGTTCGTGACATCGGGCGGCTTCGCGCAGGTCAGCGGGATTGTCAGTGGCGGGGTGCAGCATGGGGGCATGGCGAGGACGGGTGCGGGCGGGAGCAGGGTGAAGAGCGCGCGGCGGCCGGAGGTGCGGCTGCCGGCGCTGGAGGCGTACGCGGGCGGGGAGGTGGAGCCCGACGGGGACTACGACGGGGTGGAGTTCGCGGGGACGGACCTCACCGGGCAGGACGGCGCGGGGGCGCGTTTCATGGACTGCGCGTTGACGGGCTGCGCGCTGGACGGGACGCGGCTGCCCCACGCCCGCCTCCTCGACTCGGTCCTGACCGGCATCCGGGGCGTCGGCACGAATCTGGCCGACGCGACCCTGCGGGACGTCGAGATCGTCGACGCCCGCCTGGGCGGCACCCAGGTGCACGGCGCGGTCCTGGAGCGCGTCCTGGTGCGCGGCGGCAAGATCGACTGCCTCAACCTGCGTCAGGCCCGGCTGCGGGACGTCGTCTTCGAGGGCTGCGTCCTGGTCGAGCCCGACTTCGCAGGTGCCAGGCTGGAGCGGGTCGAGTTCGTGGACTGCGCCCTGAGATCGGCCGACTTCACCGCGGCGACCCTGACGGACGTGGACCTGCGCGGCGCGACGGAACTGGACATCGCGGGCGGCCTGGACCGACTGTCGGGCGCGGTGATCAGCGCGCCGCAACTCCTGGACCTGGCACCGGTGTTGGCGGCGGAGCTGGGGATCAGGGTGGAGGGATGAAAGGGGAGGAAGGGGAGGAAGGGCTGCGAGCCGGGGGCCGCGCGCTGTGGGATTGCGGCCTGAGGGCCTGCGATCTGGGGACCTGGGTCCTGCGAGCTGAGGGCTGGGGCCCGGTGGTGGGGGCCTGCGATCTGGGGGCCTGGGGCCTGAGAGCTGGGGGGCTGAGGCCGGTGGTGGGGGCCGGTGGCGGGGCCGGTCAGCTCACCCGGGGGAAGCGCGCCTGCAGGGTCCAGATCGCCGGGTTCTCGCCCAGGTCCTCGTGCAGGTCGACCAGGTCGGCGATCAGGTCGTGCAGGAAGTCGCGGGCCTCGCGGCGCAGTTCGGAGTGCGAGAAGGTCAGCGGAGGCTCCTCGGCCGGCATCCAGTCGGCCTCGATGTCCACCCAGCCGAAGCGGCGCTCGAAGAGCATGCGGTCGGTGGACTCGGTGAAGTCCAGCTCCGCGTACTGGGGGCGGGAGGCGCGGGAGCCCGCCGGGTCCTGGTCGAGGCGCTCCACGATGTCGCACAGCGCCCACGCGAAGTCGAGCACCGGCACCCATCCCCAGGCTGTGGACACCTCCCGGTCCGCCTTGGTGTCGGCCAGGTAGACGTCCCCGCAGAACAGGTCGTGCCGCAGCGCGTGGACGTCCGCGCGGCGGTAGTCGGTCTGCGGGGGGTCGGGGAAGCGGTTGGAGAGGGCGTAGCCGATGTCGAGCACGTAGGCGATGGTGTCACGCCGCCGCCGGACCGACGACCGGCGGACTCGGGCCTCCGCCGGGGCGACGACCTGGGGGCTCGGGCGGCGGCCGCCGGGGCGACGGCCCGCGGCTCGGACGGCCACCGGACCCACGACCTCGGGGCTCGGACGGTCGCCGAACTGACGACCGGCGGACTCGGGCCTCCGCCGGACCCGGGCCCGCCGACCCTAGGATCCCTGGCATGTCCCGGTCCGCGCGCCTTGTCCGGTCGGCCGCCGCCCTCGTGGCGCTCGCCCTCCCCGCAGCCCTCACCGCATGCGGCACGGGCGGGCCGGACGGCGCCGGCGGCGCGGGCGTCGGCGACCCGTACTTCCCGAAGGCCGGCAACGGCGGGTACGACGTCCGCCACTACGCCCTGGACCTCGCCTACGACCCGGGAACCCGCCGTCTGTCCGGCACCGCCCGCGTCACCGCCCGCGCCACCCAGGCCCTGACCGCCTTCGACCTCGATCTGCGGGGCATGGAGGTCGAGGACGTCACCGTCGACGGCGCGGCGGCCCCCTTCGGGCGCGAGGGGCAGGAGCTGACCGTCCGCCCGCGGACACGCCTCGACCGGGGCGAGACCTTCGAGGTGACCGTGCGGTACGCGGGCCGCCCGCAGACGGTCACCGACCCGGACGGCTCGCAGGAGGGCTGGCTGCCCACCGCCGACGGCGCCCTGGCCCTCGGCCAGCCGACCGGCTCCATGGCGTGGTTCCCCGGCAGCCACCACCCCTCCGACAAGGCGTCCTACGACATCACCGTCACCGTGCCGCGGGGCCTGACGGTGGTCTCCAACGGGGAGTTGAGGAGCGAACGGACCACCGGAGGGCGGACCACCTTCGCCTGGCACACCGGCGAACCCATGGCGAGCCATGTCGCCACCCTGGCCATCGGCCGCTACGACGTCACCCGGTCCACCACCGGGAGCGGCCTGCCCGTGTACGTCGCCGTCGACCCCGACCAGGGCGCCGCGAGCCGCACGGTGCTGGCCAGGATCCCCGAGGTGACGCGGTGGGCGGCGGACACCTTCGGCCCGTACCCCTTCTCCTCCACGGGAGCGATCGTCGAGCGCCCGGACGACTCCGGTTACGCCCTGGAGACCCAGAACCGCCCCGTCTTCCCCGGCGCCCCCGACACCGGGCTGCTCGTCCACGAGATCGCCCACCAGTGGTTCGGCAACTCCGTCACCCCGAGGACATGGCAGGACCTGTGGCTCAGCGAGGGCTTCGCCACCTACGCCGAGTGGCTGTGGACAGAGGACCAGGGCGGCGCCACCGCCGAGCAGACCTTCAAGGCGCTCTACAGTCACGGCGAGGACACCTACGAGGACCTCTGGTCCTTCCCGCCCGCGCGGCAGCCGGGGGCCGCGCACGTCTCCGGCGCCCCCGTCTACCAGCGCGGCGCGATGGTGATCCACAAGGTCCGTCAGACCGTCGGCGACGAGGCCTTCCACGACCTCGTCCGGGGCTGGACCGCCGCCCACCGCCACGGCACCGCCGGCACCGGTGACTTCACGGCGTACGTCGAGGAACAGGCCCCGGGAAAGGACTTCGACGCGATCTGGGAGGACTGGCTGTACGGGGAGGGGAAGCCGGACCGTCTGTGAGGAGGAGCGGGGGTTCGGCGAACCGTCCCCGGGACGGCTCGGGTTGACGTCGACCGCGTTCCAGGCCGAGGCCACCGCGTGCACGCGGGCCGCCGTTCGTCACACCCGCCCCGTCTCGGACCGATCAGGCCGCTGCCCAGGCGTCCAGCGGACGGGCGGGCCCGGGCGGCCACACCGGCTCCCGCTCCTCCGTCAGCGCCTCCCGGGGCCACCGGCGCCAGGTGAGGAGGGAGCCGGCGGCGTGCGCGGGGGTGTGGGCAGCGGCTTGCGCAGCACGGTGCACGGGCGGCCGTGCCGACGATCCCGGCGGTGGTCGACGACCTCGTATCCGAGGGCCGTCCAGAAGGCGAGGCCCCCGGGGTTGGTGTCGAGCACGGCGAGCCGTACGGCACTGCGGCCGGCCGCGCGGAAGCGGGCCTCGACGGTCTCGGCTATCCGCCGCCCGTACCCCCGCCCCTGCCGGGCCGCGTCGACCATCAGCAGCCCGATCCACGGGTCCGGGTCGGCCGGGTCGGGGTGGCGGGCGAGGGTGACGACGATCCCGACGAGCGCGCCGTCCACGCGGGCGAGCAGCACCTCCGCGTCCGGGTGGGCCACCTCCCCCGCCAGCGCTTCGGCGACCTGCTCCGGGCGGATGTCGTCCGGGTCGGGGAACTCACCGCCGGCGGCGTGGAACGCGCGCTGGGAGGCGTACAGGGCGGTGAGTTCGGCGAGGAGGGAGGCGGGGATGTCGTGGCCGGGGGTGAGGGGGAGAGGGGCGAGAAGCATGCGGCGCAGACTATGTGCCCGGGGCCCACCGCACGGCGTGACCGTCGAGGCGGCGTGAACGTCGAAGGGCCGGGAGAGTCGGACCGGCGTGATGGTCGGACCGCCGCGACCGCCGCGACCGCCGGACCGCCGAGCGCCGCAACCGCAACCGCAACCGCAACCGCTCCCGCGGTCGGCCGTTCATGCGCGGAGCCCCCGGCCGCGCGGCGGCCGGGGGCTCCGGGGAGGCGTGAGCTCGCTCAGACGTTCACGCCGAAGTCCTGCGCGATGCCCACCAGGCCCGAGGCGTAGCCCTGGCCGACCGCGCGGAACTTCCACTCCGCGCCGTTGCGGTAGAGCTCGCCGAAGACCATGGCGGTCTCCGTGGCCGCGTCCTCCGACAGGTCGTAGCGGGCGATCTCGGCGCCGCCGGCCTGGTTGATGATGCGGATGTAGGCGTTGCGGACCTGGCCGAAGTTCTGCGAGCGGTTCTCCGCGTCGTAGATGGAGACCGGGAAGACGATCTTGTCGATGTCGGCCGGGAGGGCCGCCAGGTTGACGTTGATCGCCTCGTCGTCGCCCGCACCCTCGCCGGTGCGGTTGTCGCCGGTGTGGACGATGGTGTTGTCCGGCGTCTGCTTGTTGTTGAAGAAGACGAAGTGGGCGTCCGAGAAGACCTTGCCCTGGGCGTTCACCGCGATCGCGGAGGCGTCGAGGTCGAAGTCCGTGCCGGTGGTGGTGCGGACGTCCCAGCCGAGGCCCACGGTGACGGCGGTCAGGCCCGGAGCCTCCTTGGTGAGCGAGACGTTGCCACCCTTGGACAGGCTTACAGCCATGGTTGGGAGTCCTTTCCCTAGGTGCGTAGAGGCTTCGTGCGCCACGAAGCTACAGCTACCCCTATGAACGCGGCGAAGGGTGCCCAAGGTTCCCCGTGTCTTTACTCTCTTTACCCTCGGACGGCCCCACCGGATATTGGGATGACGTGGACGGGTCAGAGGCGGGAACATGTACGGCATGTCCGGTCCCCATGTCATCCGCGGCTCCGTCTCGCTCCCCGAGGCCGAGCTCATGTGGCGTTTCTCGCGGTCGTCGGGGCCCGGCGGGCAGCACGTCAACACCAGTGACTCGCAGGTGGAGCTCCGCTTCGACCTGGCACGCACCGAGGCGCTGCCCGAGGTGTGGAAGGCACGGGCGCTGGAGCGGCTCGCCGGACGCCTCGTCGACGGCGTCGTCACCGTCCGCGCCTCCGAGCACCGCTCCCAGTGGCGCAACCGCGAGGCCGCCGCCGTACGTCTCACCGCCCTCCTCGCGGAGGCCACGGCACCCCCGCCGAAGCCCCGCAGGCCCACCCGCATCCCGCGCGGGATCAACGAGCGCCGGCTGCGGGAGAAGAAGCAGCGGTCGGAGACCAAGCGGGGGAGGACCGGGCGGGACTGGTCCTGACCGCCGCCGGCCCTCGCCCCTCCCGCGGTACGCCGCCCCGTCCCGCCTCGCGGTATGCCGTCCTGCCGAGCGGTGTGCCGCCCCGCTCTGCGGCCCGCCGCCGTCACCTCACCGGCCACCTCACCGGCCCGAGATCCGTACCTGTCGCCTCACCGGCCCCGGATCCGTCAGATCACTGACGAGGGTCACCGACCCCGGCCGCCGTACGGCAACTCGCCAGCCGGGCCCGGCGCCGGGTGCGCGGCGCCGAGGAAGCCGACACCGACCGCGCCCGGCAGCGGGCCGTCGTGGACGCCTTCCTGGCCGCCGCCCGGGAGGGAGACCTCGACGGGCTGCTGGACGTCCTCGACCCGGACGTGATGGCCCGCGGCGAGGCCTGGGTCACCGCGGGCGCGTCGGCGGTGACGGCCGGCGCGAGCGGCTACGCCCACCTCGCCCGGGTCGCCCGCGCCGCTGTGGTCGACGGCGCGACCGGCCTCGTCGTCCTCGCCGACGGGCGGGTGGAGCGGGCGCTGTCCTTCACGGTCGTACACGACCGGATCGTCGTGATCGACATCGCGACGGACCCGGACCGGCTGGCCGCGATGGACGTCGAGCTGCTCTAGTGCGGCATGGACCGACCCCGGTCCGGCTCCGTGCGGCTTCGGTTCGCCTCTGCCTCGCCTCTGTCCGGCTTCGGTCCGACTCTGTCCGGCTCTGTCCGGCTCGGGTCCGGCTCTGTCCCGGCTCCGGTCCGGTGCCGAGCCGCTCCGATCGCCGGGCCCCACGCCCCTACCCCAGTTCCAGCACCCCCACCGTCTCCCCCTCGCTCCGCTCCCCGGTGTCCCGGAAGCCCAGGCCGCGGTAGAAGCCCTCCGGGCCGTGCTCGCCGGGGTGCCAGGTGACGTACAGCTCCTTGCCGCCGCGGCGGCGGATCTCCGCGGCGACGGACTCGACGGCGAAACGGCCGTAGCCGCGGCCCTGTTCCCCCGCGGCGATGTTCAGGCGCCACAGGCCGGAGCGGACGAGGCTGCCGTCGAGGTTCCAGTCGATGTCGAAGAAGGCCATCAGGAAACCCACGGGCCGGTCGCCGTCGACGATCAGGCGCGGCCAGGCGACACCGGGATGGACGTACGCCTCGGCGAGGGACTTCACCACGGGGGAGACCGCGAATTCCTGCTCGGGACGCACGCGAATGGCGAGTGCGGTCTCGATATTTGCGGCGGTGATTTCTTCGAGCCTGAGGAAAGTGCCCGTTGCGGTTGTCGTCATGGGGGCACGGTAGAGAGCGGACCAATACCGGGCCACTGAATTCCCGTTCAGTTGCCCGGCACCCGGTTCTGTCGGTCCGTTCAGCCCAACTGCCGGTAACGGCCCTTGAAATAGACCAGCGGGCCGCCCTCGGCGCTGGGCACCCGGGCGCGCAGCACGCGGCCGATCACCAGCGTGTGGTCGCCCGCCTCCACCCGCTGTTCGGTGCGGCACTCAAGGGTGGCGAGCGCGCCGCCGACCAGGGGTGCGCCGGTGGCCTCGCCGCGCGTGTACGGGATGTCCTCGAACAGGAGGCGGTCGCTGAGGCGGCCCTTCATCGCGAAGCGGCCGGCGATGTGGCGCTGGCTCTCGGCCAGCATCGACACACCCCACAGCGGCTGCTCGTCCAGCAGGTCGTCCATGCGGGAACCCGTGCGCAGGCTGACCAGCACCAGCGGCGGTTCGAGGGAGACGGACAGGAACGCCGTGGCCGTCATGCCGGCGTACTCGCCCTCCGGTGCGCGCGGGTCGTCAGGGTCCAGCGGCGGCTCCTGCGCGGTCAGCAGGACCACACCGCCGGCGAGTCGGGACAGCGCGGCGCGGAACTCGTCGTTGCTCACCCCCTCAGCATGCCCGGAGGCGGGGGAGGTGACGGGGGCGGGGAGGGACTTCAGCACGTCTGGAGGCACGCCCGCACGCTAGTGTCCGTGCGGGCCGCCCCGCATCGGACCTCCGCCCGAGTACGGTCGTAGGTCTGCGGGCGGATTCCCGTACGCTCGGGTGTGCGCTGCCATACGCTCAGTAAACACACAGGAAAAACGCAGAAACACCACTCAATTGTTCACGTTCTCCTGTGACTTGAGTCACAAGAGCGGGGAATTGTTGACCCTGTGTACCGAGTGGGCAGCGCGCTGTGATTCAGTGGCGGAGGCGTCACTGGTTCAGACCCGAGACGGAAGAGTCACCGGTTCTGATCCGACGACGGAACAACGGCAGACACGACGAAGAGAAACGACGTCACGCCGAAGACAACCCTTGATTCGCTGCGAAGTCTCGGGGGGAGGGCGAGCATGGAGACCGAGTCGGAGCCTTACGTCCGTCTTGCGTCCCTGCGACAGCTGCACCAGGTCATGGCCGACATGAACACGGCCCGCAGCCTGGCCGACACACTGCAGACCGTCGCCGACGGCGTGGTCACCGCACTCGGCTACGAGCTGGCGTGCGTCAACCTCGTACGCCCCGACGGCGACCTGGTCGTCGCCGCCTTCTCCGGCAACCCCGCCGCCGAAGCGCTCATCACCGGCCGGGTCGGCTCCCGCGAGTCCTGGGAGCGGCGCCTGAGCATGGGCGAGAACTGGGGCGACCTGGTCTTCATACCGCACACCGAGGGCTGGATCCTCGACGACGACGACGTCCCGCAGTGGTACACCGACGGGCCCGCGCCCCGCTTCGAGGACGAGTGGCACCCCTCCGACCGCCTCTTCGCGCCGATGTACACCCCGGCCGCGCCCGGCGGCGGCTCCTGCGGCGAGCTGATCGGGGTCCTGTCCGTGGACCGGCCGCGCAACGGCCGGCGGCCCGGCGCCTGGGGCCGCGAGGCGCTCCAGATGTACGCCTTCCAGGCCGCCATCGCGATCAGCAACGCGCGTCTGCGCGCCAACATGCAGCGCGCCCTGGTCCGCCTGGAGCGCGAGCAGCAGGCCCTGCGCGCCAGCGAGGAAAGCTTCCGTCAGGCCTTCGAGTACGCCCCCTCCGGCATGGCCATCGCCGAGATGGGCGGCGACCAGCACGGCCGCATCCTGCGCACCAACGACGCCCTGTGCCGCCTGCTGGGCCGCCCCGCCTCCGCGATGCGCCGCTACTCCTTCTCCGACCTCGTCCACCCCGAGGACATAGGCACCCTGCTCCGGACCTCCGCCGAGGGCGGACGCGCCGAGCTCCGCCTCGGCCGCCGCGACGGCACCTACGTCTGGGTGTCCCTGCGCAACTCCGTGGTCGCCGACGCCGCCGACGGCCCGCGCTTCCTCCTCACCCACGTCGAGGACATCGAAGAGCGCAAGCGTCGCGAGCTCCAGCTCGCCCACCGCGCCTCCCACGACTCCCTCACCGGCCTGCCGAACTCCGCCGAGCTGCGCTCCCGCCTCTCCTCCCGGCTCTGTCAGCGCCCGCAGTCCACCCACCCGGCCGCCGTCGACGCGATGGACGCGGCCTACGGCCACCCCGCCTTCGACGCCAACGGCCACGGCTTCGACTACCGGCCCGGCGGCGGCGAGGCGTACGACGCCTACGACCACCACGTGCACACCGTCGCCCCCGAGGAGGGCGGCCGCGACGACGGCACCAAGGGGCTCGCGGTCCTCTTCTGCGACCTGGACGGCTTCAAGTCGATCAACGACCGGTTCGGGCACAACGCGGGTGACGCGGTCCTCATCGAGGTCGCCCGACGTCTCTCGCACGGCGTCCGCGACGGCGACACCGTGGCCCGGCTCGGCGGCGACGAGTTCGTGATCCTCGCCGACGGCCTCGGCCGCGCCGACGCCCAGGACCTCGCCGTCCGGCTGCGCAACGAGATCATCCAGCCGATCCGCGCCGAGGGCCGCGCCGTGCGCGTGGGCGCCAGCTTCGGCATCGGCTGGGCACACTGCGGGATGACCGCCGACGAGGTCCTGAAGTCCGCTGACGAGCGGATGTACGTCGAGAAACGATCTCGTCCCAAACAACACAGACGGGCGGGCTGATCCCGCAGGTCAGGGACTTGTTGATCGAGCGTGTGCGATCCGAGTCACCCGTTCGGGCCCTGTGGACCGGGTAGGCTCGCTCTTCTCCACACGTATTCAGACACGTACGCATCCGCCCCGCACCTGTTGAGGAGTACGAAGGGATGACGCCCGGCAACAACGGCGCGAGCACGCCCGAGGACGACGACCCGTTCGGCTACCTCTACGCCGACGGCCAGGCCAACGGAGCACAGCCGCCCTCCGGCGGCTACGGCTACCCGAACTCGGTCAGCCGCGTGCGCACCGTCGGCGAGCGCCGGTACGGACAGCAGCCGCAGCAGCCGACCGCGCAGTACGGGCAGCCGACGGCTCCGCAGCAGGGTGTGTACGGCCAGCCCAACACCCACTACGCCGCGCCCGAGACGTTCCCGGGCGGCGGCACGCCCACCGGCAACCGTCAGCAGGCGCCCGGCGGCGGCCGCGGTCGCGGCCCCAACACCAAGGGCCTGCTGATCGGCGCGGTCGCGGTGGTCGCCGCGGTCGTCGTCGGCATCGCCGTGGCGATGGCCAACGGCGACACCGACGACGGGGACACGGCCGGCGGCCAGAGCTCCACCACGCCCAGCGCCTCCGCGAGCGCCTCGCCCAGCGAGTCCGGCGGCGGCGACACGAGCGAGGAGGCCGAGCTGCCGACCATCGACGCGAAGGCCCTGCGCCTCGACGGCGGCGCCTCCCTGGCCTCGGACGTCCAGGGCGCGCAGGCCGACGGCGGGATCTACGTCGCCAACCTCAACCAGCCCGGCAGCTCCGTCACCTGGACCGTCAACGGCATCCCCAAGGACGGCACCTACACCCTCTTCGCGCACTACAGCGCGGCGGGCGAGGACCAGTCGATGACGCTGACGATCAACGGCAAGACCTTCGGGTCCAAGCTGAGCATGAAGAACTACGCGAAGGCCGCCGACGGCGACTTCGCCAAGGGCTGGACGACCACCTTCGCCTGGCCGAGCCTCACCAAGGGCACCAACACCATCAACCTCTCCTGCCAGGGCGGCGACAAGTGCAACGTCCTGCTCGACCAGCTGTGGCTGAAGAAGGGCCAGGTCAAGGACTAGCCCGCGGACCGCTCAGGCAGCGGTGACCTCCCCGGTCACCGCCACCCTCCCCACCAGTTCCTCGTACGCGGCCCGGTCGAACTCGCCGGCCGTCGGGGACAGGACCGTCGCCGCGGACAGGGCGACCGCGCGGGCCAGGGTCCGCGGCCAGGGGAGACGCTCGACCAGGCCGGACAGCAGACCGGCCGAGACCGAGTCGCCGGCGCCGGTCGGATTGCCGCGCAACCGGGCGGGCGGGGTGGCCCGCCAGCGGCCCTCCGGGGTCGCCGCCACCAGGCCCTCCGGCCCCAGGGACGCCACCACGGCGCGAGCGCCGCGCCGTCGGGCGTCCTGGGTGGCGCGCAACGGCTCGTGGGAGCCGGTCAGCTCGGCCAGTTCGTCGGCGTTCGGCTTGATCAGGTCCGGGCGGGCGGCGACCGCCCGGCGCAGCGGCTCACCGCTGGTGTCCAGCAGGACGGGTATCCCCGCGGCACGAGCGGTGCGGACCAGGCCCGCGTACGCGCCCACCGGCACCCCCGGCGGCAGGCTGCCGCACAGGGCCACCGCCTGCGCGCCGGGCAGCAGACCCTCGTACGCCTCCTGGAAGGCGGACCACTCGGCGGGTGTGATGAACGGGCCCGGTTCGTTCAACTGGGTGGTTTCGCCGGTGCGTTCGTCCACGACGGCGACCGTGCGGCGGGTGGCGCCGGCGACGGGGACCAGGGCGTCGGTCACGCCGGTGAGGCGGTCCCGGACCTGCCGGCCGGTGGCACCGCCCGCGAAGCCGGTGACCGTGACCTCGTGGCCGAGGGCGGCCAGGACGCGCGCCACGTTCAGCCCCTTGCCGCCGGGGCGTTCCGTCACGTCGGTCACCCGGTGCGAGGTGTGCGGGCGCAGCGCCGGGACGCGGTAGGTGATGTCGAGAGCGGTGTTCAGCGTGACCGTGAGGATCACCTGGGCCGACCTCCCCCGACAACCGGCGTTCGCCTTCTGTTTCCGTGTGCCCGGAATCCTGTGGTCCCGGGATGCGGACTCCCGGGTTTCCGGGTGTCCGGAGGGTCGATCATGCCAAAGAGACGGCGGTCGGCCCAGCCCTCGGGTCGGCCACCGTCTCTCTCCGGGCGGACAGATCAGGCCAGTTGGGGATCGACCACCCATTCCCCGCGCCGCATCACGCCCTTGAGGTCGTAGTTCTCGTCCAGCAGGACCAGGTCGGCGTCCTTGCCCGGCTCCAGGGAGCCCACACGGTCGTCCATCCCGAGCAGGCGGGCCGGGGTGGCGGACAGCGCCGCGACCACGTCCTCCACGGGGAGGCGGTCGATCGTCACCGCCCGCTTGAAGGCGCGGTCCAGGGTGAGGGTGGAACCGGCGATCGAGCCGCCCTCCACCAGACGCGCCACGCCCTCGCTGACCTCGACCTCGAGCGGGCCGAGCATGTAGCGGCCGTCGCCGGTGCCGGCCGCGTCCATCGCGTCCGTGATGAACGCCACCCGGCCCGGGCCCGCGTGACGGAACGCCAGTTCCAGGGCGGCCGGGTGGAGATGGACACCGTCGTTGATCAGCTCGACCGTGACCCGCTCGTCCTCCAGGAGGGCGGCGATCGGGCCGGGGGCGCGGTGGCCGAGGGCGGGCATCGCGTTGAAGAGATGGGTGGCGACCGTGGCGCCCGCCTCGATGGCCTCGACCGTCTGCTCGTAGGTGGCGTCCGTGTGACCGACGGCCGCGATCACCCCGTGCTCGGCGAGCAGCCGTACGGAGTCGAGGCCGCCGGGCAGTTCCGTGGCCAGCGTGACCATCCGCGCCTGCCCGCGCGCCGCGTCGATCAGCTTGCGCACGTCCGTCGGGTCCGGGTCGCGCAGCAGCTTCTCGGAGTGCGCGCCCTTGCGGCACGGGGAGATGAACGGGCCCTCGAAGTGGATCCCGGCGAGGTCGCCCTGCTCGGCCAGCTCGGACAGCAGCCCGGCCTGCCGGCCCAGCAGGTCCAGGTCGTCGGTGACGGTGGAGGCGACGACGGTGGTGGTGCCGTGACGGCGGTGGGTGTCGATGGCCCGGAGCACGTCGTCCATGGGGCCGGAGAAGGAGGCTCCGCCTCCGCCGTGGTTGTGGAGGTCGACGAAGCCGGGGACCAGCCAGTGGTTGCTGACGTCGATGACCTGGGCGTTCTCCGTGGCTGTGCGGGTGATGCGGGTGCCCTCGACGACCACCTGGCCGTTGTCGACGGTTCCGGTCGGGAGAACCACGTGGGCGCCGGAGAGGACGACGGGCGCCCTGCCGGTCGCGGGCTGCGGGGTGGGTGTGGCTGGTCGCGCACACGCGGCGGAGCCGCATGATGTCGCGTCCCGCGCCCCGAGGGGGGTTGCGGTCACGTGGGTTCCTCCGGCGTCGTAGGTGTGGTGTCGAGCAGGTCCCAGGCCAGGAGGCCGGCGCCGAGGCAACCGGCCGTGTCTCCGAGGGCCGCGGGGACGATCTCCGGCGGTGTCTGGAAGGTGATCCGCCGGCGGACCGCGTCCCGCAGCGGTGTGAACAAGGTTTCCCCCGCCTCGGCGAGCCCGCCACCGATGACGAGCGTGCGCGGGTCCAGCAGGGTGAGCGCGGTGACCAGGCCGTCCGCGAGCGCGTCCACCGCCCGCTGCCAGACCCGGACGGCGTTCGGGTCGCCGGACGTGACGGCACGCGCGCAGTCCGCCGCGTCCGCCGTCGGGTCGCCGCAGGCCCGCGCCCATGCCTCGCTGACCGCCGCCGCGGACGCGAACCGCTCCAGACAGCCGCGCTGCCCGCAGGGGCAGGGGGTTCCGCCGGGCCGTACGACGACATGGCCGATCTCGCCCGCGAAGCCGTGCGCGCCCGCCTCCACCCGGCCCTCGACGCCGATCGCGCCCGCTATGCCGGTGCCCAGCGCCACGAACAGGAAGCGGTCGGCGCCCCGGCCCGCGCCGACGCGGCCCTCCGCGAGGCCGCCGGTGCGCACGTCGTGGCCGAGGGCGACCGGGATGCCCAGCTTGGTCCGGAGCAGCTCGCGCAGGGGGACGTCGCGCCAGCCCAGGTTGGCCGCGTAGACGGCGACGCCGCGGGCCTCGTCGACGAGGCCGGGGACGGCGACACCGGCGGCGGCCGCGGGCTCGCCGAGATGCTCGGCGCCGTGGGCGTGCAGTTCCGCGGCGAAGTCGAGGACGCCGGCGACGACCGCGTCGGGGCCGTGCTCGCGTCCGGTGGCCCGGCGGGCCCGGTGCAGCAGGGCGCCGTCCGCCCCGACCAGAGCGGCCTTCATCCCGGTGCCGCCCACGTCGAGGGCGATGACATGTCTCACGGGGGACAGTGTGGACCGAGTACCCTCAAGAGGTCTAGTCCACTTGCCTGGATTAGACCTCAGTTCGAATAGCGGTTTAATTGGTCGGAGCAATCATCGGTCGGGCGTTCAGTGGCTTACGGCCTTCAGTGGCGTATGGCCCTCAGGGGAGCGGGAGAAACGCAGTGCAGCGGCGGGCAGTCAGGTCAGGAACCATCGCGGCGGTCTCCGCCCTGGGCATGACGGCGGTCCTCGCCGGATGCGGAGTCACCGGAGGCTCCGACGACGTCACCCTCCGGCTCGTCGCGGCCGACTACGGCGACAGCAGCGCCAACAGCTCCGAGAAGTACTGGGACGCGCTGGTCGAGGCGTACGAGAAGGAGCACCCCGGCGTCACCGTCGAGGTCACCGTCCACTCCTGGAACGACGTCGACCGCGAGGTCAAGGAGATGGTCGACGCGGGCGAGGCGCCCGACATGGCGCAGATCGGCGCGTACGCCGACTACGCCGCCGAGGACCTGCTCTACAAGGCGGGCGACGTGCTCTCCATCCCCGTCCAGGCCGACTTCGTGCCGCAGCTCGCCGACGCGGGCGAGGTGCGCGGGGTGCAGTACGGCATGCCGTTCGCCTCCTCGACGCGGCTGCTGTTCTACAACAAGACCCTCTTCGACAAGGCCGGCATCACCCCGCCCACCACCTGGGCCGAGCTCGCCGAGGACGCCGAGGCGCTCAAGGACGAGGGCGTGAAGTACCCGTACGCGCTGCCCCTCGGGCCCGAGGAGGCGCAGGCCGAGACCATGCAGTGGCTGCTCAGCGGCGGGGGCGGCTACACCGCGACCGCCACCGGCTACAGCCTCGACTCCACCGAGAACGTCGAGACCTTCTCCTGGCTGAAGAACGAGCTGGTCGGCAAGGGCCTGACCGGGCCGGTCGCGCCGGGCAAGCTCAACCGGGCCGACGCGTTCGCGGCGTTCGCCGCCGGGCAGGTCGGCATGCTCAACGGGCACCCCTCGCTGATGAAGATGGCCGAGAAGAAGGGCGTGAAGTTCGGCATGGTGCCGATGCCCGGCCTCGACGGCCCCACCAAGGTCTCCATGGGCGTCGCCGACTGGATGACCGCCTTCAAGCAGAACGGGCACGCCGAGCAGATCAAGGAGTTCCTGAACTTCGTCTACAGCGAGGAGAACGTCCTCGCCTTCTCCCGCGAGTACGACCTGCTGCCGGTCACCACCTCCGCGTCCCAGGCCATGAGCACGGCCCCGGAGGACGCGGACCTGCGGCCGTTCCTGGAGGAGCTGCCGGTGTCCGAGCTGTATCCGGTGGGGCGCACCTCCTGGGCGACGGTCAGCGCGGAGATCAAGAAGCGGATCGGCCAGGCCGTGACCGCCGACGGCAGCCCGTCCGGCGTCCTCGGCCAGCTCCAGGCCACGGCGATGACCGCGGAGAGCGGCTCCGCCGGATGAACCGTCGGGGCGCGCCTCGGGTCACCCCGCCGGTCACGCCGTGGGTTACGGTGCGGGGCATGGAGCGGCCAGAGGCGGAACTGGGGGCGAGGGAGCGGGACATCCTCGCCCTGGAGCGGCGCGGGTTCTCCGGGCCCGGGGCGAAGGAGCGGGCGATCCGCGAGGAACTGGACCTGTCCCCGGTCCGCTACTACCAGCTGCTGAACGCCCTCCTGGACGACCCCAGGGCGCTGGCCCACGACCCGGTGACGGTGAACCGGCTGCGCCGGGTGCGGGAGGCCCGCCGGTCGGAGCGCTGAGGGCCGGGCGGGGCCGGCCGGGTCCTGGCCCCGCCGCCCCTCCCCTTCCGCGCCGGCTGCCCCTCCCCTTACGTGCCCGCCGCCCCTGCCCTTCCCGTCCCCCGGGGGCCGCGCCCCCGGATTCCCGCTCCGGCCCCGAACGGGCCTCGTCCGCGTGGGCGGACGGGCGGACGGGGCGGTTCCTCGCACCGGTTATCGTCAGCTCATGGGCACGCAAGAGACGCACTCCACGGACCCCGGACTCCCCACCCCCACGACCGCACCGGGCCGGGACGCGCTCCGCGCGATCCTCGCCCGTCCCCGCACCACCCTCGTCGCCCTCGACTTCGACGGCACCCTCGCGCCGATCGTCGAGAACCCGGACGACGCCCGTGCGCACCCCGACGCCGTCCCGGTCCTCGCGGACCTCGCCCCGAAGATCGCCTCCGTCGCCGTGATCACGGGCCGGCCGGCCGCCGTGGCCGTGCGCAACGGCGGCTTCGCCGGTGTGCCGGGGCTGGAGCACCTCGCCGTGCTCGGGCACTACGGCGCCGAGCGGTGGGACGCCCGGACCGGCACGGTCAGCGCCCCCGCCCCGCACCCCGGTGTCGCCGCCGCCCGCGCCGAACTGCCGGCGGTGCTGGACGCGGCCGGTGCCCCGGAGGGGACCTGGGTGGAGGAGAAGGGGCGGGCCGTCGCCGTGCACACCCGCCAGGCACGGGACCCGCAGGCCGCCTTCGAGGCGCTGCGGCAGCCCCTGACCGACCTCGCCGCCCGCCACGGGCTGCTCGTCGAACCGGGCCGGATGGTCCTCGAACTGCGGCCGCCCGGTGTGGACAAGGGCGTGGCGCTGCTGGAGCACATGCGCGAGACCGGCGCCGAGGCGGTCCTCTACGCCGGCGACGACCTCGGGGACCTCCCCGCGTTCGCCGCCGTCGAGAAACTCCGCTCCGACGGCGTCCCGGGCCTGCTCGTCGCCAGCGGCAGCGCGGAGGTGACGGAGCTCGCCGAGCGCGCCGACCTCGTCGTCGACGGTCCCGCCGGCGTCGTACGCCTGCTGCGGACGCTGTCGGATCAGCTCGGCTGAATCTCCCTCAGCGCCCGCAACTGCTGCAGGAACCACTGGGCCGGGGGCAGCGCGGTCGCGGCCGCCACCAGACGCTTGGTGCGCTCGGCCCGCTCCTCCGGCCCCATGGACAGCGCCTCGTGCAGGGCGCGGGCGGTCTCCAGCACGTCGTAGGGGTTCACCACGAGCGCGTCGTCGCGCAGTTCCCAGTAGGCGCCCGCCTCCCGGGACAGCACCAGCGCGCAGCCCCGGTCGGAGACGACCGGCACCTCCTTCGCGACGAGGTTCATGCCGTCCCGGATGGGGTTGACCAGGGCCACGTCGGCGAGGCGGTACGCGGCCAGGGAGCGGGCGAAGTCGTCCTTGACGTGCAGGACGACCGGGGTCCAGCCGGGGGTGCCGTAGCGCTCGTTGATCTCGTCGGCCACCCGCTGCACCTCGGCCGTGTACTCGCGGTAGACGGCGAGGTCCTGGCGGGAGGGGTAGGCGAAGGCGACGTGCACGACCCGCTCACGCCACTCGGGGTGGTCGTCGAGGAGCTGCCGGTAGGCCAGCAGGCCGCGCACGATGTTCTTCGACAGCTCCGTCCGGTCGACCCGGACGATGGTCCTGCGGGCGCTGCCGTCGGGGGCCGTGCCGATCTCCTCGCGCAGGACCGGAAGGCGTTCCTCGACGTCCGGCTCGTGGGAGCGGGCGCGCAGGAAGTCGGCGTCGGCGCCGAGGCCGTGGACACCGACCTCCGTGCCTCCGAGGCCGCCCGTGAACTCCTCGCAGCACGCGGTGAACGCGTCCGCCCAGCGGCGGGTCAGGAAGCCCAGCCGGTCCGCGCCGAGCATGCCCCGCAGCAGCTGGCTGCGGATGTCGCCGGGGAGCAGGCCGAAGTAGTCCACCGGTGCCCACGGCGTGTGCGAGAAGTGGCCGATGCGCAGGTCCGGACGCAGCTCGCGGAGCATGCCGGGCACGAGACACAGGTGGTAGTCCTGCACCAGCACCGCCGCGCCCTCGGCCGCCTCCTGCGCCAACGCCTCGGCGAAGGCGCGGTTGTACGTCTCGTACGAGGCCCACTGGCGCCGGAACTCCGCGTCGAAGACCGGCTCGAGCGGGGTCAGGTACAGCAGGTGGTGGACGAACCACAGCACGGAGTTGGCGATGCCGTTGTAGGCGTCGGCGTGCACGTCCGCCGGGATGTCCAGCATCCGCACGCCCGCCTCGCCGACCCCGCGCCGGACCGCCTCCCGGTCGCCGTCGGACAGCGCCGAGCAGACCCAGAGGGCACCGGCGTCGGGGCCGATCGCCGAGAGGCCGGAGACCAGCCCGCCGCCGCCCCGCCTGGCGTGCAGCGAGCCGTCCTCGCCGACCGTGTACGAGACCGGGCCGCGGTTGGACGCGACCAGCACCTGAGCACCCTGAGCAGCAGCACCGTCCGTGAAAGCCATACGCCTCAACCTAGCCCGGTCCCGATCCGCTCAAACGTACGGAGGGGCCGCACGGACGGGGCGTATCCAGCCGTATACGGCCCGCCGCGCCGTGTCACGCGACCTTGCGCGCCGCGTACTCCGCGATCTCCGCCATCGGCGGGCGTTCCTCCGTGTCCACCGAGTAGGTGCGCGGCTCGAAGCCGTCCGTGCCCCGTTCGAACTGGGTGAGGGAGGGACGGATGAGGTGACCGCGGGCCAGCCGCAGCTGGGCCGTGCGGTAGATCGCCGCCGCCATCCGGCCGAGCGCCTGCCCGTCCTGGTGGCGGTGCTTGCGCACCCCGACGTCCACCTGGGCCAGCGCGTCGAGCCCCACCAGGTGCAGGGCGTCGACCAGCATGCCCAGCTCCACGCCGTAGCCGACGGGGAAGGGCAGCTGTTCCAGCAGGCTGCGGCGGGCCGCGTACTCGCCACCCAGCGGCTGCACGAAACCGGCCAGCTGCGGCCAGTGCATGTTCAGCAGCGGGCGGGCCATCAGCTCGGTGACCCGGCCGCCCTGGCCGGCCGCGCCGCCCAGCGGACGGTCGTACATGGCCTTGACCAGGTCGACGTCCGGGTCGGTGAGCAACGGGCCCACGATCCCGGAGACGAAGTCGGAGGAGAACTCCTTCAGGTCGGCGTCGACGAAACAGACGATGTCCCCGGTGGTGACCAGCAGCGAGCGCCACAGGACCTCGCCCTTGCCGGGCACGGCCGGGATGCGGGGGAGGATCGCGTCCCGGTGGACGACACGCGCCCCGGCCGCTGCCGCGACCTCCGACGTACGGTCGGTCGACCCCGAGTCGACGACGACGATCTCGTCGACGAGCGGGACCTGCTGCATGAGGTCGTGACGGATGACCGCGACGATGTCGCCGACCGTCTCCTCCTCGTTCAGCGCGGGCAGCACGACGGACACCGACCGGCCCGACGCGCGTTTGGCGGCCAGGATCCCGTGGAGCGGGCGATCGGTCACGGACCAGGAGCGGGTGGCCAGCCAGCGCTCGACTTCTTCCAGCACGGTCTGCGACTCCTCACTGTCGTGATCACACCAGGTGCACGAGGGGTCACCGTGTGATCCATCTCGCGGTACGGACGACTATCTCAACTGTCCTGGCCTTCGGTTACAGTCTTGAACAACGCGGATGACCATCGCATGTCCGGGGTCGTCGGCGTTCACAACCACATACCGCTCATCCAGAGGGGCAGAGGGACACGGCCCGATGAAGCCCCGGCAACCCTCCAGCCGGTCTCGTACCGATCAGTGTTGATCGCTTCGCGAGGCTCCCGGCTAGGGAAGGTGCCAAATCCGTCTCACGGCGAGATGCGTCGTGAGGAAGATGAGGAGAAAGGGCCTCGCCTCACATGGCTGCGCAGACAGTTGCAAGCACCACGGACAGCACCACCGCCTCCCCCGTCGACCTCGGCCCGGCCGCCGCGCTGAGCTGCCGTGAGTGCGGCCACCGCGTGGCCCTCGGCCCGGTCTTCGCCTGCGAGGAGTGTTTCGGCCCGCTCGAGATCGCGTACGACTTCTCCGCCTACGAGACGGAGGAGCTCCGCAAGCGCATCGAGGCGGGTCCCGCGAACATCTGGCGCTACGCGCCGCTGCTGCCCGTCCCGGCCGACGTGGCGGACAAGCCCAACATCAACCCGGGCTGGACCAAGCTCGTCCAGGCCGACAACCTCGCGCGCGAGCTGGGCGTCGACCCCGGCAGGCTCTTCGTCAAGGACGACTCCGGCAACCCGACGCACTCCTTCAAGGACCGCGTGGTCGCCCAGGCCCTGGAGGCCGCCCGCGCCTTCGGCTTCACCACCCTCTCCTGCTCCTCCACCGGCAACCTCGCCGGTGCCGTCGGCGCCGCCGCCGCCCGCGCCGGCTTCCGCTCCTGCGTGTTCATCCCGCACGACCTGGAGCAGGGCAAGGTCGTCATGGCGGCGATCTACGGCGGCGAGCTCGTCGGCATCGAGGGCAACTACGACGACGTCAACCGCTTCTGCTCCGAACTCATCGGCGACCCGGCGGGCGAGGGCTGGGGCTTCGTCAACGTGAACCTGCGGCCGTACTACGCCGAGGGCTCCAAGACGCTGGCGTACGAGATCTGCGAGCAGCTCGGCTGGCGGTTGCCGGACCAGCTCGTCGTGCCGATCGCCTCCGGCTCGCAGCTCACGAAGATCGACAAGGGTCTGCAGGAGCTGATCCGGCTCGGGCTCGTCGAGGACAAGCCGTACAAGATCTTCGGTGCGCAGGCCGAGGGCTGCTCGCCGGTGTCCGTCGCCTTCAAGGCCGGCCACGACGTCGTCCGCCCGCAGAAGCCGAACACCATCGCCAAGTCCCTCGCCATCGGCAACCCGGCCGACGGTCCCTACGTCCTCGACATCGCGCGCCGCACGGGCGGCGCGGTGGAGGACGTGAACGACGAGCAGGTCGTGGACGCGATCAAGCTGCTCGCCCGGACCGAGGGCATTTTCGCCGAGACGGCGGGTGGCGTGACGGTCGGTGTGACCCGCAAGCTGATCGAGAACGGTCTCCTCGACCCGACCAAGACGACGGTCGTCCTCAATACGGGTGACGGCCTGAAGACCCTGGACGCGGTGGCCGGCACCGGCCTGACCGCGACCATCCGCCCGAACCTCGACTCCTTCCGAGAGGCTGGCCTCGCATCATGAGCGTCACCGTCCGCATCCCCACCATCCTCCGCACCTACACGGGCGGCCAGGCCGAGGTCCAGGCGGAGGGCGCGACCCTCGCCGAGGTCATCGCCGATCTGGAGAAGAACCACACGGGCATCGCCGCACGCGTGCTGGACGACCAGGGCAAGCTCCGCCGGTTCGTCAACGTGTACGTCAACGACGACGACGTCCGCTTCGAGCAGGGGCTGGAGACGGTGACCCCGGACGGCGCCGGCGTTTCGATCATCCCGGCCGTCGCCGGCGGCTGATTCCCGTTCCGTACCCACCGGTAGTAACCGTCGGTAATAGCGATTACCGAGCGTTCATCGAATTGCCCCCTCCGTGAGAGAAGCGGAGGGGGCAATTCAGTGTGGTTGAGCGCGGTACAGTTGGGGAACCCGGTCCCGATCCACTGATCCGGAACCTTTGATTTCTGCCGCAAGCCCGACGAGAAGTAGCCAAAGTGTGCATCTCTTTTGAGGCTTTTGTGTGCTTTGTGGGGCCCGACTTGCCCTGAATTCTGGCGAATTCTCGCCACTTTCCGGACCGTGCGCGTCCAGAATTCTCGTCCGATTGACCTGTTGCAGACGGCAGTTGGACAGATACATTCGGCCGCGGTCGACGCGTTCCGGCGCACGCCCCCAACCAACTGGGGGGTGAGGTCTGACCCGGGTCCGCGAAGTGTGGATCTGTGCAAGGGCCAGTAATAGGGGAGTTAGGCATGGCTCAGGGCACCGTCAAGTGGTTCAACGCGGAGAAGGGGTACGGCTTCATCGCGGTCGACGGTGGTGCGGACGTCTTCGTCCACTACAGCGCGATTCAGATGGACGGCTACCGCACCCTGGAAGAGGGCCAGCGGGTCGAGTTCGAGATCTCGCAGGGTCAGAAGGGCCCGCAGGCCGACATGGTTCGCGTCACCGCCTGAACATTTTCAACGAATGGGCCCGCGTCCCGACGGGGATGCGGGCCCTTCGTGCTGTCCGGGTGCGCACCGTCGGCCGCCCCGGTGCCGCCTGGGCTGCGGCTCCGGGGCGCCGGCCGGGTGTGATCCGGCGGGGCTCGGTGGCGGCGGCCCGTTCCCCCAGGGGTGTTCGCGGGCGGCTGAGCACCGCCCGGCTTCCCCCGAGCCGCTTGCACTCGGCAGGGGCGAGTGCTAATCATTGGCGTTAGCACTCTGAAGGTGAGAGTGACAACGAAGGACCGGGTCGGTGAGGCTCGCAGGCCGGGTGGGGCAAGGAACCACCGGTCGGGAGCCGTCCGTCGCGGGCGCGGGCGCGGTCCGAAGGAATCACCCCCAGTCCTGGAGGGACCACTTCACATGGCCAAGATCATCGCGTTCGACGAGGAGGCGCGGCGCGGCCTCGAGCGCGGCATGAACCAGCTCGCGGACGCCGTCAAGGTGACCCTCGGCCCCAAGGGCCGCAACGTCGTCCTCGAGAAGAAGTGGGGCGCCCCCACGATCACCAACGACGGTGTCTCCATCGCCAAGGAGATCGAGCTCGAGGACCCGTACGAGAAGATCGGCGCCGAGCTGGTCAAGGAAGTCGCCAAGAAGACGGACGACGTCGCCGGTGACGGTACGACCACCGCGACCGTTCTCGCCCAGGCGCTGGTCCGCGAGGGTCTGCGCAACGTAGCCGCCGGCGCCAACCCGATGGCCCTGAAGCGCGGTATCGAGAAGGCCGTCGAGGCCGTCTCCGCCGCCCTGCTGGAGCAGGCGAAGGACGTCGAGACCAAGGAGCAGATCGCCTCCACGGCCTCCATCTCCGCCGCCGACACCCAGATCGGCGAGCTCATCGCCGAGGCCATGGACAAGGTCGGCAAGGAAGGCGTCATCACCGTCGAGGAGTCCCAGACCTTCGGTCTGGAGCTGGAGCTCACCGAGGGTATGCGCTTCGACAAGGGCTACATCTCGGCGTACTTCGCCACCGACATGGAGCGTATGGAGGCCGTCCTCGACGACCCGTACATCCTGATCGCGAACTCCAAGATCTCCAACGTCAAGGACCTGCTCCCGCTCCTGGAGAAGGTCATGCAGTCGGGCAAGCCGCTGCTGATCATCGCCGAGGACGTCGAGGGCGAGGCCCTGTCGACCCTGGTGGTCAACAAGATCCGCGGCACCTTCAAGTCCGTCGCCGTCAAGGCCCCGGGCTTCGGCGACCGCCGCAAGGCCATGCTGAACGACATCGCCATCCTCACCGGCGGCGAGGTCATCTCCGAGGAGGTCGGTCTCAAGCTCGAGAACACGACCCTCGACCTGCTGGGCAAGGCCCGCAAGGTCGTGATCACCAAGGACGAGACCACCATCGTCGACGGCGCCGGCTCCTCCGACCAGGTCGCGGGCCGCGTCAACCAGATCCGCGCCGAGATCGAGAACAGCGACTCCGACTACGACCGCGAGAAGCTCCAGGAGCGCCTGGCCAAGCTCGCGGGCGGCGTGGCCGTCATCAAGGCCGGTGCCGCCACCGAGGTCGAGCTCAAGGAGCGCAAGCACCGCATCGAGGACGCCGTCCGCAACGCGAAGGCGGCCGTCGAGGAGGGCATCGTCGCCGGTGGTGGCGTGGCCCTGCTGCAGGCCTCCCAGGTCTTCGAGAAGCTGGAGCTGGAGGGCGACGAGGCCACCGGTGCCGCCGCCGTCAAGCTGGCGCTCGAGGCCCCGCTGAAGCAGATCGCGGTCAACGCCGGCCTCGAGGGCGGCGTCGTGGTGGAGAAGGTGCGCAACCTGACCCCGGGCCACGGCCTGAACGCCGCGACCGGCGAGTACGTCGACCTGGTCGCCGAGGGCATCATCGACCCGGCGAAGGTGACGCGCTCCGCGCTGCAGAACGCCGCGTCGATCGCCGCGCTGTTCCTCACCACCGAGGCCGTCATCGCCGACAAGCCGGAGAAGTCCGCGGCCCCGGCCGGCGGCGGCATGCCGGGCGGTGACATGGACTTCTGATCCTCCCGGGGATCGGCGGTCATCGCTGAACGCGACCGAGGGCGGCACCTCCCGCAGACAGGGGGTGCCGCCCTCGGGCGTGTCCGGCCCGCCGCGCCGCACCTCACGCGTGGCGGCCACGCCCGCGCGGGCGGTCCGGCAGGGGCGTCCAGAACGCCTTGGACATGACCTTCTGCTCGTGCTTGGTCTGTTCCATCGTCAGCCGCTCCCGGAAACGCCGTCCGTACGCCTCCAGCGCCTGGGACGTGAGCCGCTCGGCGTACCGGTGCAGCCCGGCCGACTGGAGAGCGCCGACCAGCGCGGCGAGATCGGGGAGGGAACGAGCGCGTACGACGTGGTGCAGGACGCGTCGCATCACGCTGTCGGCCCGCAGGGCGAGGGCGCTCTCGGCGTCGAACCTCTTCGCCAGCAACGTGATGTCGAGCACCGGGCAGGCGACACAGCACCGTCGGACGACCGCGTCCAGATGCCCGGTGAGTGAGGCCGACTCGAGGGCCAGCAGCAGGGGCGCGAGGGTGGCCACGGCCATGTCGGCGGCGTACTCGCACAGGGCGTCCTGGCGGGCCCAGCGAGAGTCCGTCCGCGCGAGCGCCGTGAGGAAGAGGCCCGCGTGTCCGACCAGTTCGTCGTGGACGGTGCAGCGGAAGACGGTCTCGGCCTGGGCGTGGAGGCCGTAGCCCTCCAGGCAGGTGAGGAGCCAGGCGGCGTCCTCCGGGGTGAGTGTCCTGGCCGTGGCCCGCAGGACGGCCTCCGCGCCGGGCGTCATGCCCTCCAGCGTCCCGACCAGCTCCCGGATCTGCGCGGCGGGCCTGGTGTGCACGGTCAGGACCAGCAGCTCCGTCGCCAGTTGATGGCGTCCGGTGATGTACAGCTCGCTGATCAGGACCGCGATGTCCTCGCCCGGTCGGGAGGCGGCGGCGCGTGACAGCACGGAGCGTTCGCGGCCGTCCCGGAGGGCGTGGACGAGGGGGATCAGATGGCCGACGCTGCGGTTCTGCGTGGTGTCGAAGACGGTCTCGGCGTCCCGGTCCAGGCCGTACAGGAGCAGGGAGCGGATGAACTCCGCCACGTCCGAGGCGGTCCGGTCGGCGGCGGCGGTCAGCTGGAGGGCGTCGGCGTGCCGGTCCAGGCACGCCTCGCGCAGCGCGACGCTGAGCGTCACCAGGTCGGCGACCGGGCGCTGGGCGGCGGCGGCGGACACGGCCGCGACGACGACGACGTCGAGTTCCGTGTCCGACAGCAGCGCGGTCATCGACACCACGTCGGCCACCGGGCGGATCACGGCCACGGCCGCCAGGAGGCTTCGCGCGTGGTCGGGCAGACCGGCCAGGTCCAGGGCGGACGCCAGGGCGGCCACGTCCCGCGGATCGTGGAACTGCACCGAGGCCTGCACCAGGATCAGCACGTACTCCTCCAGACCCTCGCGCATCAGCTCCCGGGCCAGGGCGCTGGTGTCGTCGACGGAGCGCGCCACGACCATGGCCGGCAGGGCGGTCTCGGCATGGGCGTCGAACCCCGCCTGCCGCAGCCCGGCCAGGAGACCGGCCACTTCCTCGACGGTCCGCGACTGGCTGGCCTGTCTCACCAGCTCGCTCGCCATGGCCTGCCGGGTACGCAGTTCCAGGTCGCCCACGGCCCGTACCAGTTCGGGCACCGAGGACCTGCGGTCCGCCTCCTCCAGCATCGCCATGAGGGACGGGACCTCGCCGTCCTCCGAACCGCTCGCGCTCAGCTCCTCGAGGGTGTCGAGGCGCACCTCCAGCCGGTGGCAGCGGTCCTCGGCGGCGATCAGCTCGGCGCGGGTGACCGCCAGCGCCTCCTGGAGGTAGATGACCTGGTCCTGCAGGTCACCGCACTCTTCTTCGAGCCGTACCTGCTCACCGCGCCACAGCTCCACGTCGGCGTGATGGGTGAGCCGCTGCTCCTCGATCTGCGTCTCCAGGTTCCGGCACCAGCCGCGCACCTGTGCCAGGCGGCCCTCCCGGTCGAGCAGCGTCTCCGCCAGGGCCTGCTCCCGGGTCGTGATGCGCCGCACCTCCTCGTCGGCCTCGGCCAGCCTGTCCTGGAGCTGCTGCATCTCGCTGCTGGGCTGGTGGGACCTCTGCGCCGCCCGGTGCAGCTCCCGCAGGCCGGCCTCCGCCTCGGGCGTGAGGGGCGCCTGGGCTTCCTGCACGTCCGCGACGAGGCGGGCGACGAAGTCCCACGGCGGCACCCGGCCGCTGAGATAGCGGGTGACCGTACTCGCGTCGAGGTGCCGGCGGGCGGCGTAACGCCGGACGCTGATCCCCAGGGTGAGGAAGACCCGGCGGAGGTCCTCCGCCAGTGCCCGCTTCTCGGGCGTCAGGTCGTCCTTCAGCGGCTCCAGACGGCCGGAGCGAGCCGGTGTGGCCACGACCGCCACCCGGCCGGCTGATCCCTGTGCGTGATGCATTCGGCCAGTATCGCGGCGCCCCAACCCCGCTGTGGGCAAAGAGGTGTTGCCGCTTCGAACGGCAACACCGGCGGTGCTGCCACTGTGAACGGCAACGCCGGAAACGGTCTTCGGCGGCCGGTGGCCGGTCCGGATCGGCCACGATCGGTCCCGGGCGGGGCAGCCGCCCGATCGTGATGGGGAGGAACACCATGACCGTGTCCGATGAGGCCAAGGCCGAGCGACCGTCCGCGCCCCGGCGGACGTTCGGACGCCGGCTCGTCCGCCAGGCGGCTCTCGGCGCCGCCGGCGCCGCGGGCTCCGGGGTGGTCAGCCTGTTGCTCTGGTGGCTGCGCGACCACTGGCCGGCCTGAGACGCGAGCCCGTTGTGTCCGGCATCACAGGGCGGAGCGGGATGCCGGGGGCGGGCCGAGTGGTTGGCACGGACAGCGTTCATGCGCATGCACATACCATCTGGTCCCCTGACGAGGAGCCCCCCACGTGACCGTCACCGAGTCCTCCGCATCCCGCGCCGCCGAGATCCTCTCCCGCCCGGTATCCCTCAACGGCCTGACCGTCCCGAACCGCATCGCGATGGCGCCGATGACGCGCATGTTCTCGCCGGGAGGCATCCCCGGTGAGGACGTCGTGTCGTACTACGCCCGCCGCGCCGCGGCCGGGGTGGGCCTGATCGTCACCGAGGGCACGTACGTCGGCCACGAGTCGGCCGGGCAGAGCGACCGGGTGCCGCGCTTCCACGGCGACGAGCAACTGGCGGGCTGGGCGAAGGTCGCCGAGGCGGTGCACGCGGCGGGCGGGACGATCGTGCCGCAGCTGTGGCACATCGGCATGGTCCGCAAGCAGGGCGAGCCGCCCTTCCCGCAGGCCCCCGCCGTCGGCCCGTCCGGACTGCGCGTCGACGGCACCGAGGGCACCGGCAAGGCGATGACCCAGCGCGACCTGGACGACGTCATCGGCGCGTTCGCCGAGGCCGCCGCGGCCGCCGAGCGCATCGGCTTCGACGGCGTGGAGATCCACGGCGCCCACGGCTACCTCATCGACCAGTTCCTGTGGGCGGGCACCAACCGCCGCACGGACGCCTACGGCGGCGACCCGGTGGCCCGTACGAAGTTCGCGGCGGAGATCGTCGCGGCGGTCCGCGCGACGGTCTCGGCCGACTTCCCGGTCATCTTCCGCTACTCGCAGTGGAAGCAGGAGGCCTACGACGCGAGGCTCGCCGAGACCCCGGAGGAGCTGGAGGCCATCCTCGCCCCGCTCGCCGCGGCCGGTGCCGACGCCTTCCACGCCTCCACCCGCCGCTACTGGCTGCCCGAGTTCGACGGCTCCGACCTCAACCTCGCGGGCTGGACGAAGAAGCTCACCGGCAGGCCCGCCATCACCGTCGGCTCGGTCGGCCTCAACGGCGACTTCATCAAGGCCTTCCAGGGTGAGGGCTCCGAGATCAAGGGCATCGACGACCTCCTCGACCGCCTGGAGCGCGACGAGTTCGACCTGGTGGCCGTCGGCCGCGCCCTCCTCCAGGACCCGGAGTGGGCGGCCAAGGTCCTCGCCGGCCGCTTCGACGAGCTGAAGCCGTACGACGCGGCGTCGCTGCGCACGCTCAGCTGAGAAAGGCCGAGCTGAGCAAGGTGGAGCCGAAAAGGGTCAGCCGAAAAGGGTGAGCCGAGCAAGGCTGGGTCGCGAGGGGTGAGCCGCGAGGCCGAGCTGAGCAAGGCCGAGCCGAAAAGGCTGAGTCGCAAGGCTGAGCTTCACGGGCTGAGCTGGGAAAAAGGAGCCCAGGCTCCCCAAGTACTGGGTAGCGTCCGGGAGATGAGGATCATTCATCTCTCGGACACCCATCTGCGGCGCTCCGACGCGCCCCACCCCCACGGCGTCGACGCCACCGACTCCCTGCGCCGGATGCTCGCGGAACTCCGCCCGGTGCGGGACGTGGACGCGGTCGTCGTCACCGGCGACCTCGCCGACGACGGCGCGGTGGAGGCGTACCGGGCCGTACGGGAGCTGGTCGGCGACTTCGCCCGGGCCGTGGACGCCCCCGTCTTCTACACCACCGGCAACCACGACGAGCGGTCCGCCTTCGCCGAGGTGCTGGGCAGCGGGCACCTCGCGGCGGACGGCACCGACCGGGCGGAGGCAGTCGGTGACGGGTGCGCCGCCGTGAGCACGGTCGGCGGCCGGCGGTTCGTCACCCTGGACTCACTGGTGCCGGGGAAGGTGTACGGCCGGCTGGGCGCGGCCCAACTGGAATGGCTGCGCGAGGTGCTGAGCGTGCCCGCCGAGCACGGCACCGTCCTGGCCTTCCACCACCCCCCGATCCACCTCGGCCTCTCGGCGACCCAGCCGGTCTTCGGGCTGCGCGACCCCGAGGAACTGGCGGCGGTGATCCGGGGGAGTGACGTACGAGTCCTGCTGACCGGGCACTTCCACCTCCAGCTGTGCGGTTTCCTGGCGTCGGTGCCGGTCTGGGTGACGCCGGGCGTCGTCAACCGCGTCGATCTGACCGCCGCGCCCGGGACGGAGCGCGCGGTGCGCGGGGCGTCCGCGTCCCTGGTGGATCTGGGCGGACCGACGGGTCCGGTGTTCCACACCTTCCACGCCCGCGACCCGCGGGCGCACGAGACGGTCTACGAACGGGACGAGGAGCGGACCCGGGCGTTCGTCGAACGGGAGGGCTGAGCGGTGAGGGGTTCCGGGCGGTGCGTTCCAGCCGGCCGGCGCCGACGTCCGGCCGAGTTAGCTTGCTTAACTCAATTAACGCCACTTATGGTTGCTTGAGTCAAGCACTTCTTTTCTGCTGCCGACGGAGGCCCAGCCATGTCCGACGCCCTTGCCCGGCCCCCCGCGGCGGGACCGACCGCGCCGCCGAGGTCGAACGCCGTGGTGGCGGTACTGGCCCTCGCCGGGATCGTCGTCTCGCTGATGCAGACCCTGGTCATCCCGATCGTCCCGCAACTGCCGAAGCTGCTGGACGCACCCGCGTCCGACACCGCCTGGGCGGTCACCGCCACCCTGCTGGCGGCCGCCGTGGCCACCCCGGTCGTCGGCCGGCTCGGCGACATGATCGGCAAGCGGCGGATGCTGCTGACCAGCATCGTCCTGCTGGTCAGCGGCTCGGTGGTGTGCGCCCTCGCCGACTCCCTCACCCCGATGATCGCCGGCCGCGCCCTGCAGGGCCTCGCCGCCGCCGTGGTGCCGCTGGGCATCAGCATCATGCGGGACGCGCTGCCCGCCGAGCGGCTCGCCGGGTCCACCGCCCTGATGAGCGCCTCCCTCGGCGTCGGCGGCGCGCTCGGCCTGCCCGCCGCCGCGTTCATCGCGGACAACTGGGACTGGCACCTCCTGTTCTGGACCTCCGCCGTGCTCGGCGCCCTCGCCTTCCTGCTGGTCCTGCTGGTCGTGCCGGAGTCCGCGAACCGCGCCGGCGGCCGCTTCGACCTCGTCGGCGCCCTCGGTCTGTCCGCCGGACTGGTCACCCTGCTGCTCGCCGTGTCCAAGGGCGGCGACTGGGGCTGGACGTCCGGCACCACGCTCGGCCTGGGCGCCGCCGCCGTGGTGATCCTGGCGGCCTGGGGCCGGTGGGAGCTACGGGCGGCTCAGCCGCTGGTCGACCTGCGCACCACCGCGAGGACGCAGGTGCTGTTCACCAACCTCGCCTCCGTCGCCCTCGGCTTCTCGATGTTCGCGATGTCCCTGGTCCTGCCCCAGCTGCTGCAGCTGCCCGAGCAGACCGGCTACGGCCTGGGCAGGTCGATGCTGACCGTCGGCCTCGTGCTCGCCCCGCAGGGCCTGGTGATGATGGCCATGTCCGCCGTCTCCGCCGGGATCACCAAGACCAGGGGACCGAAGGTCACGCTGATGACCGGCGCGCTGATCGTCGCCGCCGGCTACGGCCTGAACATCGTCCTCATGTCCGAGCTCTGGCACCTGATCCTGGTGTCCTGTGTCATCGGCGGCGGCGTCGGCTTCACCTACGGCGCCATGCCCGCCCTGATCATGGGCGCGGTCGACCCCTCCCAGACCGGTGCCGCCAACAGCCTCAACACGCTGATGCGCTCCCTGGGCACCTCGTTCGCGAGCGCCCTCGCCGGGGTGATCCTCGCCCAGATGACCACCGACTTCGGCGGCTACGCCCTCCCCTCGGAGAACGGCTTCAAGGTCGTCATGGCCATCGGCGCGGGAGCGGCCCTCCTCGCCTTCGTGCTCGCCGCCTTCATCCCCGGCCGCACGGCCGCGGTGCGGCCCACGGCCACCGAGGACGCCGAGGAGACGACCCCGCTCAAGGCCTAACCGACCCGTCGACGGCGGCCGTCACCGCCTCCGCGGGGCCGGCCGCCCCGGCACTTTCCCCCTCCACCGCCCGTTCCACCGGCAGCCCACCTGACGAGGAGTGATCGATGACGCCAGCCGACGCCGGGCCCGTGGTGCGCACCGCCGCCGGAGCCGTCCGGGGACGCCGGGAGGACGACCTGACCGTGTTCCGCGGCATACCCTTCGCCGCGCCCCCGGTCGGAGCGGCCCGTTTCCAGGCACCGCGCCCGCCCGTGCCCTGGGAGGGCGTCCGGGAGGCGTACGCCTTCGGACCGCCGCCGCCGCAGGAAGCCGGCATCGTCGGCCGCACCGGTGCCGTGACCGCCCCCGCCGGCGACGACTGGCTGACGGTGAACGTCTGGACGCCGGAGGCGCCGTCCACCACCCCCCGCCCGGTGATGGTCTGGATCTACGGCGGCGCCTACAAGCTCGGCCACGCCGGCAGCCCGGGCTACGACGCCCAGCACCTCGCCCGCGCCGGTGACCTGCTCGTCGTCACCCTCAACTACCGCGTCGGCGTCGAGGGCTTCGCCCGGATCGAGGGCGCGCCCGCCAACCGGGGGCTGCTCGACCAGGTCGCCGCGCTGGAGTGGGTGCGGGACAACATCGCGGCGTTCGGCGGGGACCCGGGCCGGGTGACCGTCTTCGGTGAGTCGGCCGGCGCCGGTTCGGTCGCCGCGCTGCTGGCCATGCCCGGCACGCGGGGTCTGTTCGGGCGGGCGATCGCGCAGAGCGTGCCCGGCACGTACTTCTCCGACGAGCTGGCCCGTGACCTCGCCGCCGCCATCGCCGCCGAGGCCGGACTGCGCCCGACGGCCGCGGACCTGGCCACCGTCGACCCGCGCGAGCTGACCGAGGCCGGGGCGGCCCTGGGGGCGAAGATGGCGGAGCGGGTGGACCGGTGGGGGAGGGTCGCGCCCACCGTCACCCCGTTCTCCCCCGTCGTCGACGGCGAGGTCCTGCCGGTCACCCCCTGGCGGGCGCTGGCGGCGGGTGCCGGCCGGGACGTGGAGCTGGTCGTCGGGCACAACGCCCAGGAGTACCGGCTGTTCGTGGCCCTGGCCGGGCTCATGGGCAAGGTGACCGAGGAGCAGGCGACGGGAGCGCTGCGTCTGTTCGGGCCGGGCGGCGGGGAGGCGGGGGAGCGCGCGTACCGGGCGGCCTATCCGCAGGCCGGTCCTGGCGAGCTGTTCGAGCGGGTGCAGTCCGACTGGCTGTTCCACATGCCGTCCCTGCACTTGGCCGAGGCACAGGTCGCGGGCGGCGGCCGGGCCCATGTGTACGAGCTGACCTGGCCGGCCCCCGGCATGGGCGGCGTCCTGGGCGCGTGCCACGGTCTGGACATCCCGCTGCTGTTCGGCACCTACCGCGCGGACCTGGGCAACCTGCTGTTCGCGGACGGGGAGGTGACGGAGGAGGCGAGGGCGCTGTCGTCCCGTATGCGCGAGGCCTGGACGGCGTTCGCGAGGACGGGCGACCCGGGCTGGCCGGCGTACGACACACGGCGGCTGGTGCAGGTGCTCGACGCCCGGCCGGAGGTCCGCCCGTACCCGGAGGAGACGGCCCGCCGCCTGTGGGACGGACACGACTTCCCGCCGCTGCCCCTGCTGGAGGCCTAGAGGTTGCCGAGGGGCTCGATGTCGACCTTCACCGGGGTGCCCCAGACGCGCAGGACCTCGTAGTCGGTGAACTCGTGCACCAGGCGGTAGGCCATGGCGGGGCGGGAGCCGCGCCGCAGGGCGGCGAGGTACAGCTCGGCCTCACGGCGGTCGCGGCGGGGCGTGCCGCACAGCTGCCACTCCTGTCCGTTCCACAGCTCCGGCAGCCAGCGCTGCTGGGGCTGGGGGCGGTCGCCGCGGGTGCCGTAGCGGGAGGGGGCGGTGCGGGGCGCGGGCTGCGGGGCGGGGCCGTTGAACTCGGCCCGGCGGGCAGCTCGCCGGCGCGTCTCGCACAGCAGGCACCGGTCGGGGGCGCCCTCGTCGACGGGCCCGTTCGGATGCTCGGCGCAGCGGGTCGCGGGCGCGGCGCCGTCGACGCTCTCCTCCAGCAGCTCCAGGGCCCGCCGCAGGTCGGCCTTGACCTCGTGCAGCTTGGCGTCCGGGGTGTCCGCGGTGAGGGCCTCCCCGTGCTCACCGAGGAGGCGGAGGGCACGGCCCAGGTGGGTGAGCTGGGCGTGGTTCATGGCGAGCGTCTCCGTTCCTGCCGCTTTCCGCGGTCGTGCGCCGGACTCCGACGACACCAACCGTCGCACATGCCACCGACAGTCCGCCGACGCCGGCGGCCGGCGCAGGGGCAGCCGGCGTCGGCCGTGGGCACGATCACACCGGTTCCGCGGTACGCAAGCGGCGGCCGGGACCCGGGTGGCGTCATCACCTGGACCGTGACGGTGCCGGGCCGCCGGAAGAGTCACCGGGGGCCGCCGACGGCGCCGCGCGGCCGGGGACGCCGAGGACGTACGTCACGGCGAAGCCGACCGCGTAACCCGTCAGCAGCCCGCCCGCGTAGACCGCGAGCAGGGTCCCCCAGCCCTGGTTCCCGGCGAGCAGGGGGAACAGGGCCCAGCCGGACGGGCCGATCGCGGTGGTGCCCACCTCGTCGCCGAGCATCGCGAAGAACCCGACGAAGGCCCCGCCGGCCGCCCCGCCCACGCAGGCCGTGAGGAAGGGCCGGCCCAGCGGCAGGGACACGCCGTAGATCAGGGGTTCGCCGACGCCCAGCAGACCCGCCGGGAGCGCCGACCTGATCGTCGTACGCATCGACGTGTCGTGACGCAGCCGGACGTAGACCGCGAGCGACGCGCCGACCTGGCCCGCGCCCGCCATCGCCAGGATCGGGAGCAGCACGGTGTAGCCCTGCTGTTCGATGAGGGTGGTGTGGATGGGGATCAGGGCCTGGTGCAGGCCCAGCATCACCAGCGGCAGGAACAGACCGCCCAGGACCAGACCGGCGAAGGCCCCCGTCGTCACGAGCAGCCAGTTCGCGGCCGTGCCGATGGCCGTGGACACCGCGCCGGCCGCGTACATGAGGCCGTACAGGGTGGCGAGGCCCGCGACGAGGACGGTCAGGGTCGGGGTGAGGAGCACGTCCAGCGTGTCCGGGATCCGGCCGCGGCACGCCTTCTCCACGTACGTCGCCAGCAGCGCGGCCGCCAGCGCGCCGAGGACGCCGCCCTGGCCCGGGGCGAGCGTCACCCCGAACGCGGTGACCTTCGCGACCCCCGGATACACGACGATCGCCGCGACCGCGCCGCCGAGCACCGGCGTGCCGCCGAACTCCTTCGCCGTGTTGTGCCCGACGAAGACGGCGATCAGCGCCATGAAGCCGGAGGCGACGGCGGCCAGCGCGGGCGTCAGCCACGGCAGCAGGCCGGCGTTGACCAGCAGGCCGTTCACGCCGGCGAGGATCCCGCAGCCGATGAGGGCCGGGATGAGCGGGACGAAGACGGCGGCGACCCGGCGCAGGGCGGTCTTGACGGGGGTGGCGTTGCGCCGCCTGCGCTCCGCCCGCAACGCGGCACCCCGCGCGGCCAGTTCCCCGGCGGTCGTCGGCCCGCCCACCAGCCCCTCGAACGCGGCCGTCACCTTCGTGACCGCACCCGGACCCAGCACCACCTGGTACGTGCCGTCGGCCACGACGACCCCGAGCACCCCGGGCAGCGCCCGCAGCGCCTCCACGTCCACCCGGGACGGATCGGCCAGGCGCAGCCGCAGCCGGGTCATGCAGTGGGCGACGGAGGCGACGTTCGCGGGGCCGCCGACCAGGGGGAGGATCGCGGTGGCCGTGACAAGGGGATCGATGGGCATGCCCCGAGCGTGCGGCTCAGGGCCGCGCCGCGGCGAGCGCGGCACGCAGATGACCGCCGGACTCCTCCAGAAGGCGGGCGGCCGTCCGCCCGTCCACCCCGGCGAGCAGGACCAGGATCGCGTCCTTCACCTCGCCGTCGGTGGCCGCGAGGGCGCTCTCGACCTCGTCGTCACCCGCCCCCGTCGCCAGCGACACGATCCGCCGCGAACGGGCCCGCAGCTTCTCGTTCGAGGCGCGGACGTCGACCATCAGGTTCCCGTACGTCTTGCCCAGCCGGATCATCGTGATCGTCGACAGCATGTTCAGCACCAGCTTCTGCGCCGTGCCCGCCTTCAGGCGGGTCGACCCGGTGAGCAGCTCCGGCCCGACCACGACCTCGATGCCGTGCTCGGCGGCCGCCGCCAGCGCACTGCCCGCGTTGCAGGCCAGCCCGACGGTCAGCGCACCCCGCGCGCGGGCGTACGCCACCGCCCCGAGCGCGTACGGCGTCCGCCCGGACGCCGAGACGCCGACCACCGTGTCCTCGGGGGTCAGCGCGAGCGCGGCCAGGTCGGCCTCCGCCAGCTCCCGGGAGTCCTCGGCCCCCTCGACCGAGGTGACCAGGGCCCGCGGGCCGCCGGCGACGAGGCCGACGACCTGTCCCGGGGCCGTGTTGAAGGTGGGCGGGCACTCGGAGGCGTCCAGGACGCCCAGCCGGCCGGCGGTGCCCGCGCCGGCGTAGATCAGCCGCCCGCCCCGAGCCATCCGCTCGGCGATGGCGTCGATGGCGGCGGCGACGGCCGGCAACCGGTCCGCCACGGCGACGGGCACGGCCGTGTCCTCGCCGTTCATGAGCCGGGCGATCTCGAGGGTGGGCAGCCGGTCGATCTCGGCGAGGTCGGGCCGGAAGGCCTCGGTGGTGAGGGAGTCGAGTTGGGCGAGGAGGCCGTGGGGGTGGGAGGCGGAGGAGTTCATGGGAAGCGGTTCTCTCCGGTGCATCGTGATCAGGGGGGTGGTGCAGCGTGCCTCGAAGGGCGCGGGGAACCGCGCGACAGGCCACGACGAACCCGCGGACGCCCCGGACGGTCACTCCTACGGTCCACGGCTCACCGGTGCCGGTGGGCCAACGCCTCGTAGCTCGCGGCCAGCGAAGGCGCGGCCGTCTCGTAGGTTCGCTGGGCCACCCCCACGAACAGACAGTCCACCACCAGCAACTGCCCCGTACGGGACGACATCGCCGCGGGCCGCAGCTCGCTCTCCCGCGCGGTGGACGTCGTCAGCACGTGGTCCGCGTACTGCGTGACCGCCCCGCCCGGCCGCCCGGTGATGGCGACGGTCGTCGCGCCCCGCTCGAACGCCACCCGCAACGGCTCGATCACGTCACCCGTCGTCCCGGAGTGCGTGATCGCCACGGCGACGTCACCCGCCCGCAGCTGCACGGCGTTGGTCACGGCGAGGTGCGGATCGCCGTGGGCGTGGGCGATGAGCCCGATCCGCAGCAGTTTCTGGACGAGGTCCTGGGCGACCAGCCCGGACGCGCCGATGCCGTAGACGTCGGTCCGGCGGGCGGCGGCCACCGCGTCGACCGCCGCGCCGAGTTGGCCGGTGTCGAGACCGGCGGCGGTGTCGGCGAGGGTCTGCCGCTCGTCGTGGGCGAGTTTGGCGACGACGTCGGCCAGGGGGTCGTCGACGGCGATGTCGGTGGTGAGGGCGGGCGCGCGGCCGGACCGCTGGCGCGCCGCGAGGCCGGCGAGGGCGAGCCGCAGGTCGCGGTAGCCGGGGTAGCCGAGGAGGCGGGCGGTGCGGACGACGGTGGCCTCGCTGGTGCCGGTCCGTTCGGCGAGGCCGGTGACCGTGAGCGCGGCACAGCCGGCCGGGTCGCCGGCGATGGCCTCGGCGACGCGCTGCATGGAGCGGGTCATGGACGGGGTGAGCGTGCGGACCTTCGAGGCCAGGGCGGAGGCCGCGGTGCCGCCGAAGGTCTCCTCCAGGTCCCGGGTCACCCAGGAAAGGTATTTTCGGTTCGGCGCGGGGGTCAAGAGTGCGCACAATGGGGACATGGATCCCTCCGGCAACCCCGTCAGCCCCCTGGAACAGGCGTTGCACGCGGCCCGTGCCCTCGTCCTCGCCGACCTCGCCGCGGGCGAGGTGGCCGCGGCGGACGTGGTGTCCATGGTCGAGGAGTCCGTCGTGCAGCGGCGGTGGTGGGTCGCGCAGTGGCCGGACGGCATGGACTTCGTCGCCGGGCTGGTGGCGCAGGACGTGCAGGACGCGCTGCTGGAGCGGTACGGGCGCTGGCCGCTGTGCCCGGTCTGCGGCTCCGGCGATCCGCACGCCCTCGACGTCGAGCCGGAACTCGGGCCCGACCCGCACTGGGTGTGCCACAAGGCGGGGGTGAAGGTCGCGGCGGTGGGGGCGCTCGGCTCGGCGACCGGCGGGAAGCCGTCCTCGTGAGGCACACGTGACCGTCTACATCGACCCGCCGAGCTGGCCGGGGCACGGGCGCATGTGGTCCCACCTCGTCAGCGACGTCTCCTACGACGAACTGCACGACTTCGCGGAGCGGTTGGGCGTCCCCAGACGGGCGTTCGAGCGCGACCACTACGACCTTCCCTCGCACCGGTACGCGGACGCGGTGGCGGCCGGCGCGGTGGAGGTCAGCAGCCGGGAGGTGGTGCGGCTGCTGCGCGGGGCGGGGCTGCGCCGGCGCAAGGGCGGCGGCCGGGCGGACGGGGGCGGTCGCGAGGGCGAAGGCGGCCGGGCGGGCGGCGTCAGTCGCTGAACACCGGCTCCATCGTGTGCCACCAGGCGGTGAGGCCCGCCCGGTCGGGGCCGGTGATCTGCACGAGCGCGGGGCGGTCGTAGTAGCTGCAGAGGAAGACGTACTGCCCGGAGGTGGCCAGGTAGCAGACCACGTCGCCGGCGGCCCGGTCCGGGCTGTCGTTCTCGGCCCAGCTGCCGTACACGTCGGTCTGCGTCTCGCAGTCGCCCATCTGCACGCGGGAGGCGTACCGCTGGAAGACGGCGTCCCGGGCGCTCTTCGTCGCGTACGTCACGACGCTCGCCTTGCCGGTGTACGCGGTGCCGTACGCGTCCGTGGTGGTCACCGTGCAGAACAGGGCGGCGTCCGAGCCGGGCCACAGGGCACGCGTGCAACTGTCGCGCGACCACTGGTCGCTGTTGAGGGAGTCGCGCAGGTCGTGCTCGGCGGCGGTCGGACCGTCCGGGCGGGAGGTGCCGGAGGCGGCACCGGAGCCTGACGTGCCGCCCTCGGACGCGGTGCCGCCGTCCGAGGTGCCGCCCGAGCGGGACGTGCCCCCGCCGTCGGCGCCTGCGGAGTCGGTGCCGCCTGCGACCGTGCTCCCGCCGCCGTCCGTGCCGCCCGGGTCCGCGGACGGGCCCCCGCTCGTCGTGGTGCCGCCCGTGGTGGTGCCCGGGCCGGAACCGCCGTGGTCGGAGCGCGCGGCGTCGACGTACAGCCCGATCAGCGCGAGGGCGGTGCTGATCACCACGCCGACGATGGTCCAGCGCACGCTCCGCCGGGCCAGCCGGTGGTGGTCGGGGTCCGGGTGCGGGCGGCCGGGTGGCTCCGGTGGCGTGGACGGGCCGTGGTGACTCATGGACGCTCCCCCGCTTCCCCCGGCGTACCCGGACCGCGCGCGCCGGCACCGCCGTACCGAATTATCGGAACCGGGAGGGGGCCGCGGGAGGCGAAAGCGCGAGGACGGGCTCCGCCTACGCCAGGTCGTGGCCGTCCGCGCAGCTCATACGCGTAGATCCTCTCGCCCGCACCGGCCGCCGGTGCGAGGCTGGCGCGCTCCGCGTGCGCCGCGCAGGTGTCACTGCGTCAGCAGCTCCAGCTCGCCCCGCAGGTTGTAGCGCGCCGTCGCCTCCCACTCCCGCGCGCCGTGCGGGGTGCGGAACAGGCGGGGCAGGGCGAGGAGTTGGCGCAGGATCTCCGCGCGGCCCTCGCGGAAGGCCTCGTTCGGCACGAAGTGGTACTCCTCGCGGACCGCGGCCGTGTACGCGGCGTACGACGACGGCGGCGCGGCCAGGATCGCGAGGTCGGCGTCGCACAGGACCTGGCCGTCGCGGTCGTCGTCGGCCGGGTCGTGGGTGACGGTGAGGCGGACCAGACGGGCGACCTCGGCGGTCTTGGTGTCGGGGAGGCCGGCCTCGGGCAGGGCGCGTTCGGCGACGCGGGCCGAGCGCTCCTCGTTCTCGGAGCGGTCGGGCAGGTAGACCGCGTCGTGGAACCAGGCCGCCAGCCGGACCACGTCCGGGTCGTCGGCGTACGCGGCGAGGGTGTCGATGTGGTCCAGGACCGCGGTGAGGTGGGTGAGCGTGTGGTAGCGGCGCTGCGGTTCCCGCCAGCGGGCGAGGAGGTCGTCGGCGTAGGGGCGGGGGTCGGGGGCGGTGACGGGGGCGCGGGCCGCTTCGAGGGCCCGGGTGAAGCGGGCGCGGAGGGCGGCGAGGGCGTCGGGGGTGTCGGCCATGGGTGCATTTTCGCGCGGCGGGGCGGGGAGGTGGGTGAGTCCCGCGCCCGACAGGCGTAGGCTGGATTGGACTAGACCTGTTGGGAAGTGTGAACGGCAGACGTCACCGACGGACGAATGGGGATCCATGAGCAAGCGTGCAGTCCTGGAGGTGATCGCCCTCGACGTTGAGGACGCGCTCGCCGCCCGGGCCGGAGGCGCGGACCGCCTCGAGCTGGTCACCGACATGGCCGCCGACGGGCTCACCCCGCCCGTGACGACCTTCGCCGGGATCCGTGCCGCCGTCGACATCGACCTGCGCGTGATGCTGCGGCTGACGGACGGGTTCGGCGCGGGGGACCCGCGGCGGCTGGTCCGGGTCGCGCGGGAGCTGCGGGAGGCCGGGGCCGAGGAGTTCGTGCTGGGATTCCTCGACGCGCAGGGCGGGGTCGACCTGGACGCCGTGGAGCGTGTGGTCGGTGCGCTGGACGGCTGCCGGTGGACCTTCCACCGGGCCATCGACCACGCGGCCGACCGGGACGCCCTGCGCAAGCAGCTCGCCGACCTGCCCGGCCTCGACGCCTACCTCACGGCGGGCTCCCCCACCGGCGTCGACGACGGCCTCCCCACCCTGCTGACCGAGGCCGGGCGGGGCGGGGAGCCGGGGTACGAGCCGCGGATCCTGGTGGGCGGCGGGCTGCGGCTGGACCACGTGCCGGCCCTGAGGGCGGGCGGCATCGACGCCTTCCACATCGGTGGGGCGGCCCGGCCCGGCGGCTGGGCGGGCCCGGTCTCGGCGGAGGCCGTCGGGGAGTGGCGGCGGGCAGTGGACGGCGACTGACGGGCGCCGGGGAGTGGGGGCGGGCAGTGGACGGCGACTGACCGGCGCCGGGCAGGGGCGCCGGCCCCGGGGGGACTCGCCGGTCCTCCCGGCTCCCCGCCGAGGGGGACCGGCGGAGACGGGCAGACCCTAGGTGAGCTGCGCCGGCAGGGGTGCCGCGTGGGTGACGATCAGGCCCGAGACGGCTCGGGTCAGGGCGACGTACAGCCGGCGCAGTCCCGTTCGCTCGTCCGGTTCGCCGTCGACCACGGCCCGGGGTTCGTCGAGGACCACGTAGTCGTACTCCAGACCCTTGGCCAGCGACGCCGGGACCAGGGTCAGGCGGGTTTCCCGGGTCGTCTCCTCGCCGGGGGCGAGATGGGGGAGTCCGGCCGCCGTCAGGGCCTCGGCCAGTGCCGGGACGCGGGCGTCGGCCGCGATCAGACCCGTCGAGCCCTCGTGGCGCAGCAACTCCGCGCAGGCGGCGACGACTTCTTCGGTGCTCCCGACCGGGCGCAGGTCGAAGAAGCCCGGGTTCTCACGGACCGACGCGACCGGGGTCAGCCCCGGGGCGATGTGCGGGAGCAGACGGGAGGCGTAGGTGATGACGTCCGTGGGGACGCGGAAACCGGCCGTCAGCTCCTCGACCGCCGCGTCGGGCTTGCCGAGGTGGGCCAGGGCCTCCTCCCAACTCCGGGTCGCCCACGGCGTCGTGCCCTGCGCCAGGTCGCCGAGGACGGTCGCGCTGCCGGTGGAGCAGCGGCGGCCGACGGCCCGGTACTGCATGGGGGACAGGTCCTGCGCCTCGTCCAGCACCACATGGCCCAGCGAGTGCGTGCGCTCCACCAGGTCCGCCGCCTCGTCGATCAGCACCGCGTCCGCGGCCGACCACCTGGCGGATTTCACCGACCGCACCTGCCTCGCCCACAGGACCGTCTTCTGCTCGTCCTCGGTGAGGATCCCCTCCGCGTGCAGGGCGAGGAAGTCCGCGTCGGTGAGCAGGCGCAGCACCAGCTTCGCCGGGTCGACGGGCGGCCAGACCGCCTTGACCGCCGCCTTCACCGCGCTGTTGCGGGCGACGGCGTCCTGCACCCGGTCGTCCGGCGCCTCCCCGGCCCGCTCCATCTGCACCAGCACGGCGTGCGCGATGCGCTGCGGCAGGGCCTCGCGGGCGGCGCCGTAGCGGATGCCCCGGTCGAGCAACTCCCGGACGATCTCCTCCAGTTCGTACACCGGGACACGCCAGCGGCGGGAGCCGCGCACGACCACGACCGGCTCGGTGGGCGGCGTGACGTGGGAGTACACGGCCCGGCGCAGCACCTGCGCCATCCGGGCGTCACCCTTGACGACGGCGGCCGCCGCGTCGTCCGTGCCCCGCACCTCCACGTGCGCGACCAGATCGTCGACGGTGGCCTGGCGCACCGTCAGTTCGCCGAGCGCCGGCAGCACCTGCTCGATGTAGTGCAGGAAGGACCGGTTCGGCCCGATGACCAGGGTCCCGGTGCGGGCCAGCCGCTCGCGGTGGGCGTAGAGCAGGTACGCGACCCGGTGCAGGCCGACGGCCGTCTTCCCGGTCCCCGGGCCTCCCTGCACACACACGCTGCCCGACAGACCCGACCGTACGATCTCGTCCTGCTCGGGCTGGATGGTCGCCACGATGTCGCGCATCGGGCCGACACGCGGGCGCTCGATCTCCTGCTGGAGCAGCTTGCTGGTGGTCGCCGCCTCGCCCGGGTCGGAGAGGTGCTCGTCCTCGTACGCGGTGAGGTCGCCGCCCGTGTACCCGAAGCGGCGGCGCAGCGCGATGTCCATCGGGTCCTTCTTGGACGCCCGGTAGAACGGCTGCGACACCGGCGCACGCCAGTCGATGACCATCGGGTCGCCGTCGGCGTCGTGCACGTGCCGGCGCCCGATGTAGAAGCGTTCCCCGTCGGCGCCCTCCGCCCGCTCGGCGCCGGGAGCGCGCAGGTAGTCGAGCCGGCCGAAGAACAGCGGGGTGTCGCTGAGGTCGGCGAGCGCCTTGATGCGGTCCGCGATTTGCCGCTCCAGGATCTGGGCGTTGACCCAGTTCGCGGTGACGTCGCTGATGTCGAGGGCCTCGACGTCCTCACGCATGGCGCGCAACGCGGAGCGGGAGGCGCTCAGGTGGGCGCGCTCGCGGGCGAGGGGGTCGGCGGGGGAGTCGTGGGCGGGCGTGGACAAGGGGGTGCCTCCGGAGGGACCTGCGGGAAGGGCGCTGCGGGATACCGTCCGGTTTCCGTCCGGACGGCGGCTCTCCGAGAGGGAGGCGGGCAAGAGCGGAGATTCTAGGGGAGGGCCAACGGCACAGGCCAACGGATTTCCCGGGGACCGGCAGTCGCTTCCACGGCCGTCCGCGACCTACGGCAAGATCCACGAGGCGCCCCCTAGGGGATCCCCGCCCCCACCCCCGGGGTAGGCGCTCCCTCCGGGGGCGTACGGACGGGGCACTCGGCTCGCACCGCAGACCGATGTGGGCCTGGTGCACCGGAATCCATCATGGAGACATGAGTGCAGCGACCATCCACCCCGCCCCCGGTCGCCCGTCCCGCGCGACCTCCGTCTCCGGCATCCACCGCCACCGTCTCGGCGGCGCCCTGCGCGCCGTCAGGGTCTTCGCCGGCGCCGCCTTCGAGGTGATCGTCCTCGGTGAGTACGCGGAGGAGGCGGGCGTCCGCCGCAGGTGACGCCCCGTCGGCCCCGCGCGCGGTCCCTGCCTCAGGTCCCCTCCGCCAGCAGCTCGTCGGCGTCCATGATCCGGTAGGCGTACCCCTGTTCCGCCAGGAACCGCTGGCGGTGCGCGGCGAAGTCCTGGTCGATGGTGTCGCGGGCGACCACCGAGTAGAAGTGCGCCTGGTGGCCGTCGGCCTTGGGCCGCAGCACCCGGCCCAGGCGCTGTGCCTCCTCCTGGCGTGATCCGAAGGTCCCCGACACCTGGATGGCGACCGTGGCCTCCGGCAGGTCGATCGAGAAGTTCGCGACCTTCGAGACCACCAGCACGCTGATCTCGCCCTCCCGGAAGGCGTCGAAGAGCTTCTCGCGCTGGGCGTTGGAGGTCTCGCCCTTGATGACCGGCGCGTTCAGGTGCTCGCCCAGCTCGTCGAGCTGGTCGATGTACTGGCCGATGACGAGGATCTGCTGGCCCGCGAAGCGGCGGACGATCGCCTCCGTCACCTTCCGCTTCGTAGCCGTCGTCGCGCAGAAGCGGTACTTCTCCTCCGTCTCGGCGGTGGCGTACGCCAGCCGCTCGGAGTCGGTGAGGTTGACCCGGACCTCGACACAGTCGGCCGGCGCGATGTAGCCCTGCGCCTCGATCTCCTTCCAGGGCGCGTCGAACCGTTTGGGCCCGATGAGGGAGAACACGTCCGACTCCCGCCCGTCCTCGCGGACGAGCGTCGCGGTCAGGCCGAGACGGCGGCGCGCCTGGAGGTCCGCCGTGAACTTGAAGACCGGCGCCGGCAGCAGATGCACCTCGTCGTAGACGATCAGGCCCCAGTCCCGGGAGTCGAACAGCTCCAGGTGCGGGTAGACACCCTTCCGCTTCGTCGTCAGCACCTGGTACGTGGCGATCGTGACGGGCCGGATCTCCTTGCGCGTCCCGCTGTACTCGCCGATCTCCTCCTCCGTCAGCGACGTCCGCTTCACCAGCTCGTGCTTCCACTGCCGGGCGGAGACGGTGTTCGTGACGAGGATGAGCGTCGTCGCCTTCGCCTGCGCCATCGACCCGGCGCCGACCAGCGTCTTGCCCGCGCCGCAGGGCAGGACGACGACCCCGGACCCGCCGTGCCAGAAGTTCTCCACGGCCTGCTTCTGGTACGGCCGCAGCGCCCATCCGTCCTCGGCCAGCTCGATCGGGTGCGCCTCGCCGTCGACGTACCCGGCGAGGTCCTCGGCCGGCCAGCCCAGCTTCAGCAGCACCTGCTTGATCTGCCCGCGCTCGGAGGGGTGCACGGCGACCGTGTCCGGGTCGATGCGGGCACCGACGAGCGGGGTGATCCGCTTGGACCGGAGGATCTCCTCCAGGACCGGCCGGTCGGTGGTCGTCAGGACCAGGCCGTGGGCCGGGTGCTTGCTCAGGGTCAGCCGGCCGTAGCGGTCCATCGTCTCCGCGATGTCGACCAGCAGCGCGTGCGGCACCGGGTAGCGGCTGTACTGCACCAGCGCGTCCACGACCTGCTCGGCGTCGTGCCCGGCCGCCCGCGCGTTCCACAGGCCCAGCGGGGTCACCCGGTAGGTGTGGATGTGCTCCGGCGCCCGCTCCAGCTCGGCGAACGGCGCGATGACCCGACGGCAGTCGTCGGCCTGCTCGTGGTCGACCTCCAGGAGCAGGGTCTTGTCGGACTGGACGATGAGAGGACCGTTCACGTACGTGCATCCTTCCGCGCGGGCCAAACGTCCAGTGTGCCGCACGGACGGCCGATCCGGTCGGGGCGTGGCTCACACCGTTCACGGGGGGCGCCGGGGGGCCGGGCGGCGGTGTGCCAGGACCGGTGTGCGGGGCCGGTGTGGGGGGCCGTGCAACCCCGCACCCCGTCGGGGAGTCTTGACCGGCGGGAGCGGCGCGGTGCGCGCGGCGCGGTGAGGAGCTCGCGGTATGTCGGCAGGCAGGTGGGGCACCGGCGTGGGAGCCGTCGTGGTCCTGGTCGGGACGGGGGCGTGGGTGCTGCGGCCCGCGCCCGTCGACGCACGGCTGTGGGCCGAGGTGCGGCCGGTGATCGAGGCCCGGCTGGTGGCGGAGTCCCGGGGCAGCGGGCTCGGGGAGAGCACGCCCGCCCTGCGGGCGAGGTGGTTCTGCCGGGCGGAGGCGCTGGACCTGGAGGAGCGCGCGGGCCGGGTGCGGGCGGGCGTCGACACGCTCTGCATGGAGTACGGGGTGCGCGACGGCGCCCTGGTGGAGTGCAGCGGCGCCCACGTCCCGCAGGTGGTGCGGCTGGAGCGGGACACGGACGGCGACGGCTACCGCGTCGTGGCGCGGGAGCAGGCGCCGGACGGCGCGGGGAACGCGGAGTGGGAGGAGACCCACTTCAGCTACTTCGCCGAGTCCCGTCTCGGCGAGCCCGAGTCGCCCGGCGCCCTGGAGAGCGCCGCCCGCGAGCACTTCCGGATCCCCGCCGGGACACCGGTCGGGGACTGCTGAGCCGGACACCTCACGAGGGCCGGTCACTCACGGGGGCCGGTCACCTCGCCGGGGACGGTCGTGCCGCCCGGGTCGGTCACATCGTCCGGGCTGGTCATGGTGCCCGGGCTGATCGCGCCGCTCCGGCTGATCACTCGGGCTGCCCGCCCGGACCGGCCGCCACCCCGCCCGGCCGCGCCCCGGACCGGCCGCCGAGTCAGTCGTCCGCCAGCTCCGCCACTCCCGTGATCCGGTGCAGCGGATACGTCCGCACCTCGTCCGCCGTGTGGTCGTACGCCGTCACGAAGCCGCCCTCGACCCGGACCGGGGCGATGACGCGCTGGCTGGCGCTGCCCTCGGCGTTGACGTAACCGATCCACAGGCTCTCGCCGGTGAGGACGGCGGCCTGCATGGTGGCGAGGGTCTCGGCGGAGCTGGTGCGGGGGAGTTCGCCGGGGGCGAGCGGGGCGGTGTCGGTGGGCTTGCGGGGGGTCGTGGAGGCGAGGTCGCCCGCCCGGATCGCGCGGATCGCCGCCGCGAGGAGGGTGGCGTCGGGGACGGGAGGGCCGTCGGGGACCGGTTCGGGGGCCGTGCGGGGCGGGGTGCGGTGGGCGTGGGCGCGGGCGATCAGCACGTCGCCCTCGGCGGACTCGGCGGCGGGCGCGTAACCCATGGCGCGCAGGCCGTCGAGGAGGGTCGCCGGGTCGGTCTGCGCCGCCAGCACGGTCGGCGCGAGGCGGCGCAGCCGCAGGGCGGCGGCGCGCTTGTCGGCGAGGATCTCGTTCAGGAGGGCGTCGTCGTCGCAGCGGACGTACGCGGAGGCCGCGCCCACCCGGAGATGGCCGTGTCGGCGCGCCACGTCGTCGATCAGGTACGTCAGCGGCTGCGGCACCGGCGTGCGGGAGTGCTCGGCGAGGAAGGCGTGCAGGTCGGAGGCGGTGCGGCCGGCGTCCAGGGAGCGCCGTACGGAGGCGGGGGTGAAGCGGTAGACCGTCGCGCCGCCCTTCGACTCGACGTCCGCGAGGACGCCCAGCACGTCGGCGAGCGGGCGTCGCAGCGGGCCGGGGGCCACCGCCGTCAGGTCGGCCTGGAGGAGGACGTGGTCCAAGGGTTCCGGCAGGAGCGGGGCGAGCAGGCGGGCGGCGGCCGCGGTGGCCACGGCCTGCTCGGGCGGGGAGAGCGGGGCCGGGGCGGCGGCCGGGCGGTGGTGGACGGGCAGCTTGTCACCCGCCCCGGCCGGGCCCTCCGGGGCGTCCGGGGCCCCGGACGGGGCCGGCCGGTGGGCGGTCGGTGCGCCCAGCAGGGCACGGCCGTGCGCCGACAGCGCGCCCCGGCCGGTCACGCCCAGCAGCTCGGCCTCGGTGAGTGTCCAGCGGGCGAGCCGGGAGCGCAGGTCGTCCTCGCCCTGAGTCCCTTGCGGTCCCCGCAACGGACGCTCCCAGCGCAGCCGGCCGAGCACCGCCTCCGCGTCCGGCGCGCCGCCCTCCGGCAGCGCGGCCAGCAGCGTCAGCACCCGGTGGCGCACCTCCGGCGCCGCCGAACGGTCCAGCCCCGGTCCCAGCGCCGACAGCGTCCGGTCCTTGCCGTCCCGGCCGCCGACCAGCCCCGACGTCCGTGTCGCCGCCAGCCACGCCTCGGCGAGCCGCGCCCACCGCTCGGCGGCCGGACGCTCCCGCCACTCGTCGTACGCCGGGGTCGCCGCGTACCGCTCGTCGGCCTCCCCGTCGGAGGCGAGCAGTCCGGCCGCGTACGCCAGCTCGACCCAGAAGGCGGCGGCCGGCTCCGACACGTCCAGGGCGACGGCGGTCCGCTTGAGGTCGCGCACGCTGAGTCCGCCCGCCCGCAGCACCGCGGGGCCGCCCTCGTCCCAGTCCTTCAGCAGCTCCTCGACGGTCGCCAGCGCCGTGTACGCCTGGCCGGCCGCGGTGGCGTCCACCACCTGGGGACGGTGGGTGGCGGCCGGCTCGACGGGGGGCGGGACGGGCTCGGGCGTCCGGTGCGCGCGGCCGGCCCGCAGGTGGAGGGCGACCTCGCGGGGCAGCACCACGGTGCCGGGCGCGGTCGGCAGCAGCAGACCCCGGTCGAGCAGCCAGCGCAGCCGGGCCGCGGGATCGGCGGTGACCTGCCCGTACGGCGGCCCCCAGACGAGCCGGTCGAGCACCTCGAGGGAGTCGGCGGGGGCCTTGGCCAGCAGGGCCCTCATCTTCCTGCGGTCGGTGAAGAGGGCGGTCAGCGCGGCGACCGCGGACACCGAGTCGTGGGTCGACGGCAGCCCGGCCGTCGACACGATCTCCTGGATCCGGCCCGGTGACATACCCGCGGTGGCCTCCTGCACGGACGGGCCCAGACCCGTCGGGGAGGGGTGCTGCGGGGACGGCGCCAGCAGCTCACGGGCGGTGCGGACCAGCCGCAGCCGGTCGTCGGCGCCCCAGACGAGGGCCTGTTCACGGAGGGCGGCCACGGCGCCGGGCAGCGCGTGAACGACGGCCTCGTCGGCCGTGTCCCCCGCCATCAGCCCCAGCAGCTCGTCGTACGTCGCCGGGTCCCCGGCCACGGCCAGCGCCTCCGCCGTCTGCAACGCGAACCGGTCCAGCCGCTCCAGCGCCCGTACGACGGAGGCACGGGTGCCGGCGCGGGTGGCGAGCTGGGTGAGGTCGGTGGGGACCGGGGTGATGAGATCGGGGCGACGGCGCAGGAGGGCGGCCAGGGAGGCGTCGTCCCTGGCGCGGAGCGCTTCCGCGAGGGACCGGGGGGCCGGGAGGTCCTCGGTGCTCATCTGACCCACGGTAGCGGGTCACCTCCGGCGGTTTCGCCGACGTGGGCGGGTGGGGGTGGCCGTCCCCCGGGGGTTGCCGCCCCCGCCCGCCGCTTCGGCCCTGCACGGGCCTCGTCCTCGAACGCCGGACGGGCTGACGACCCCGGCCCCCGCCGCCGAGCCGTCACGGTGCCGGACGGGCTGACGACCCCGGCTCCCGCCTCACGGTGCCGGACGGGCTGGTGGCACTCACCCCCCGACCGCGACGTGCCGGACGGGCCGGTTCGCCGGGGAGCGCGCGATAGCGTCTCCCCGTGGGGATCGAAAGCGACCAGGTCGTGTACGAGTTTCTGAGCCGTGTCGGAGACGTGGCGCAGCAGCGGCAGTTGTCGTCGGCCACGCGCATGCGGCTCGTCTCGGAGCTGCGGAACGAGATCGACCGGCGCCGGGCCAGGGCGCCCGTCGACAGTCCCGCGGCCGTCCGCCGTATCCTCGCCCGCCTCGGCACCCCGGACGAGATCGTCGCCGCCGCGGCCGGTGAGGGCCCGGGCGTGCCCGAGACGCCGGCGCCCTCCGTGCCCACGCAGCGGGACGGCACGGGGGAGAGGGAACGACCGAGGGGCATACGGCGGGTCGTGCCGCGCCCCCGCCGGTCTGACGCGCCCCCGCCCGCTCCCTCGGACGTCCCGTCGCCGCCGCACCTGGCCGGCGCGCACGAACTCGGCGACGCCGTGGAGACCCCCGACTGGTGGCGGCGCGAGCCCGGTCCGGCCGGGTTCGGTGACGAGGTGCCGGGGTTCGTCGGCGGCATCGAGATCCCGGCCATGCTGAAGCCGCCGCGCCCCGACGACCCGGACGAGGCGGAGCGGGCGGCGGAGCCGGCGCAGGCGGCGAGCGCGGCGGACGCGGACGCGGAGGCGGCACCGGCCCGGCGCCGGCGTCTCGTGCCCTCCCTGCGCGCAGGCCGCTGGAGCAACCCCCTCCTGCTGATCGCCGCGGGCTGCCTCGTCGCCGGCGCGGTGATGTGGAAGTGGCCGGTGATGATCGTGGGCTGGCTCATCGCCTACCTGTCCCGCCGGCTCACCGAGCGGGAGACGAAGTGGGCGGTCATGGTCCTGCCGGGGCTCTCGGTGGCGGCCGGCTTCCTGTGGCTGTGGGGGCGGACCGACGGCCGCTGGGGCGCCCCCATCGCCGAGGGGCAGATGAACGCCGCCGTCGGCGAGACCCTGCCGTGGGTGGTGCGGGGCGCGGCCGTGGCGTCGGCGCTGTTCCTGGTGTGGCGGTCGCAACGGCCGAGGTAGGACCTTGCGTCCCTGCCGCCCCGGCACAATGACCCCCATGGCCTCCACGAGTTCCCCCGCGCTGACCGTCGGCTTCGACCTCGACATGACCCTGATCGACTCCCGCCCGGGCATCCACGCGGTGTACACGGAGCTGGCGGAGCGCACGGGGGCGTACATCGACGCCGACCTGGTGGTCACGCGGCTGGGGCCGCCGCTGGAGGAGGAGATCGCGAACTGGTTCCCGGCGGAGCGGGTCGCGGCCATGGCGGACTTCTACCGTGAGCTGTACCCCTCCTACGCGATCACCCGCACGCTCGCGATGTCCGGCGCCCGTGAGGCGGTCGAGGCCGTACGGGCCGCCGGGGGACGGGCGGTCGTGGTGACCGCCAAGTGGGAGCCCAACGCCAAGCTCCACCTGAAGCACCTCGGCATCGACGCCGACGCGGTCATCGGCAACCTGTGGGCGGAGCAGAAGGCGGCGGCGCTGCGCGAGCACGGCGCGAGCGTCTACGTCGGCGACCACGTCGGCGACATACGCGGCGCCCGCACCGCGGGCACGCTGGCGGTGTCCGTGGCGACCGGCCCGTGCAGCGCCGAGGAGCTGACCGGTGCCGGGGCGGACGTCGTGCTCGGCGACCTCACGGAGTTCCCCGGGTGGCTCGCCGGGCATCTCGCGGTGGCCGCCTAGGCGCCCGCGGCGACCGTCACCTTCCGGCCGTTCGCGCCTGCCGGCGTCCTGCCGCGACCGACCGCAGGACGCCCGCCCCCGCGATGAGGAACCCGACGCCCATGAGCATGCTCAATCCGAACATGTACGTCGGGAAAGGCGTCGTCCCGAGGAACAGCGGGGCGACGGTGACGAGAGTGGCCACGGCACCGATGAAGAACACGATGGCACCGGCACGGATCAGTCGGTCACCGGGCGCGGCGGAATTCGTTTGGGTTTTGTCACGCACCGGACCAGGGTAGTTCCCTGCGCGAAGGAACAACCGGGCGACGTCTTGTCACCCGCCCGAAGAGCATTAGCCTTGGTACCGGCGGGTCATGGTCGACCCGCTGTAGTGCTATCAAGAGCCGTTTTCCGAAGCAGTTTTCCGACGAGTACGAGGACGAGGACAGACGTGCCTACCGGCAAGGTCAAGTGGTTCAACAGCGAGAAGGGCTTCGGCTTTCTCTCCCGCGACGACGGCGGTGACGTCTTCGTCCATTCCTCGGTCCTCCCCGCCGGAGTCGAGACACTGAAGCCGGGACAGCGCGTGGAGTTCGGCGTCGTGGCCGGACAGCGCGGCGACCAGGCCCTGTCCGTCGTCATCCTCGACCCGACCCCCTCGGTCGCGGCGGCCCAGCGCAAGAAGCCGGACGAACTGGCCTCCATCGTCCAGGACCTGACGACCCTCCTCGAGAACATCACCCCGATGCTCGAGAAGGGCCGCTACCCCGACAAGACCTCCGGCAAGAAGATCGCGGGCCTGCTGCGCGCGGTCGCCGACCAGTTGGACGTCTAGGACCCGCCCGGTCACGGAAAGCCGAGCGCGCCCGGGCCGGGGGGTGGCACCAGCCCCTCGGCCCGGGCGCCTTCTTCTGCCGGAATTCAGGGGAACGAGAGCGCTTCGGGCCTCAGCGCCGGCAGCAGCCCCTCGGCCGCCGCGCGGGTCAGCAGGCCGCGCACGGCCGCGTAGCCGTCCTCGCCCAGGTCGGCGGTGAACTCGTTGACGTACAGGCCGATGTGCTGGTCGGCGACCGACGGGTCCATCTCCTGGGCGTGTTCCATGACGTACGGGCGGGAGACTTCGGGGGCGTCCCAGGCCGCGCGGACGGAGGCGCGGATCGACGCGGCGAGCCGGCCCAGCCGCTCCGGTCCCAGCGACCGCTTCGCGATGATCGCGCCCAGCGGGATCGGCAGGCCGGTCGTGGACTCCCAGTGCTCGCCCATGTCCGCGAGCCGGTGCAGGCCGTAGTTCCGGTACGTGAAGCGCGCCTCGTGGATGACCAGCCCCGCGTCGACCTTCCCGTCCCGCACGGCCGGCATGATCTCGTGGAACGGCATCACGACGATCTCGCCCACCCCGCCGGGGACGGTGTCCGCCGCCCAGAGGCGGAACAGGAGATACGCCGTCGACCTCTCGCTCGGCACGGCGACCGTACGGCCGGTGAGGTCCGTGCCCGCCTCCCGCGTCAGCACCAGCGGGCCGCAGCCCCGCCCCAGCGCGCCCCCGCACGGCAGCAGCGCGTACGTGTCGAGGACGTACGGCAGCACGGCGTACGACACCTTCAGCACGTCGTACTCCCCGCGCTCCGCCATGGCGTTGGTGACGTCGATGTCCGCGAACGTCACGTCGAGCGCCGGCGCCCCGGGGACGCGGCCGTGGGCGAGGGCGTCGAAGACGAAGGTGTCGTTCGGGCAGGGCGAGTACGCGATGCGCAGCGGGTCACTGGTCGTCATGTGGGGTCCAACTCTCCAGGACGGGGGCGAGCTTCCCGAAGGCCTCGGTCAGGGCGGCCAGGGCGTCCGCGACGCGCCAGGCGGCCCGGTCGCGCGGGCCCACGGGGTTGGAGACCGCGCGGATCTCCAGCACGGACGTGCCGTGCGCGGCGGCCGCCTCGGCGACCCCGAAGCCCTCCATGGCCTCGGCGAGGGCCCGCGGGTGGCGTGCGCGCAGGGCGGCCGCGCGGGCCGCGGTGCCGGTGACGGTGGAGACGGTGAGGACCGTGCCGGGGCGTGCTCCGGTGGCGGTCGCGGCCTGCCGGACGAGGAACGCGGGCGGGCGGTGGGTGACCGTGCCGAAGCCCAGCTCGGTGACCGGCAGGAAGCCGTCGGCGGTCTCCGCGCCCAGGTCGGCGGCGGTGATCTCGTCGGCGACGACCAGTGAGCCGAGGGGCGCCCCGGGGGCGAAACCGCCGGCGATGCCGGTCGAGACGACCAGGTCGTAGGGGGCGTCGGCGAGGGCGGCCGCGGTGAGGGCGGTGGCGACGGAGGCGGCGGCGAGGGCGGGGCCCACGCCCGCGGCCAGCAGGTCGTACGGCCGTGCGGCGGGTGTGGCGGCTGTGGTGCGGTGCAGGGTCACGCCGGGGAGGCGCACCTCGTGGGCCGGCCCCGGGAAGGCTCGTGCCACCGCGTCCCGTTCGACGGGGACCGCGGTGGTCACGAGGACGCGTGGGGTGGACTCTGCGGGGGACGTGGTCAGTCGTCCTTCTTGAGCTTGAAGGACCACAGGCCGGTGACCGCCTGGCTGTCCTTCTTGCCGTCGCCCGCCTTGATGGAGACCAGGGTGGAGTCGCCCTGGGCGCCGTACTGGGCGTTGAAGAACACGCTGCCCGGGATCGTGCGGTACGTCTTGTTGCTGTCCTCGGTCAGCGGCTGGCCGTTCATGAGGATCGTCCAGCGCTCGTCGGCGACCTCGGGGTCGACGCCGAAGCGGACGGTCTCGTCCGGGTCGACGCTGATCGACTTGATGTCCTCGTCCTTCAGGCACTTCGTGATGTCCGCGGGCTTGAGGGCGCCGCCCTCGCCGCCGCAGGTGGCCTCGGCGCTGACCGAGGAGCTGCCGACGGTGATCGTGGACAGGGGCGTCGGCTTGTCGCAGGCCGACAGGACGAGCAGTCCGGCGGAAACGGCGCCGGCGGCGGCGACGGCGCGGCGGCGTCGCACAGCGGATTGCAGCGTGGTCATGGCCGAAGGCTATCGGGCACGTCCAGCGGCCTCCCTACGCGGGGGGCGGCGTCGCTGTGGGTTACGCCACGCGGGACGCCCGCGCGGACCCGGGAGCACGGCCGGCTGGTCCCGTCCGGTCACGCCCGCTCGGTCACGCCCCGGTCAGGTCGCGCGGTCAGTCACGCCGGTCCCGTCACGCCGGTCCGGTCGTGCCCCCTCCCGTCACGCCAGGTCCGTCCGTGGGTGGCCGCTGTGCCGGGCCGTGCCGAGCAGGCCGCGGGCGGTGGTGACCCAGCCGGCCGCCACGACCACCGCGGCCACCGACAGGCCCAGAGCACCGTTCAGCGGCATCGCGATACCGACCGCTCCGCCGAACACCCAGGACATCTGCAGCAGCGTCTCCGAGCGCGCGAACGCCGACGTCCGCACCAGCTCCGGCACGTCCCGCTGGATCAGCGCGTCCAGGGACAGCTTGGACAGCGCCTGCGAGAAGCCGGCGACCGCCGCCAGGCAGGCCACCAGGAACGCCCCGAAGAACACGGCCGTCGTGACCACCGCGCCCAGGACCACCGCCACCACCGTCACGATGATCAGCTCCGGCGCCCTGGAGCGCAGCCACGCCCCCACCGCCGTGCCGAGCGCGTTGCCCGTGCCCGCCGCCACGGCCACCATGCCCAGCGACACCGCCGCGCTCTGGCCGGTCAGCGGGTGCTCGCGCAGCAGGAACGCCAGGAAGAAGGTCAGGAATCCGGACAGCCAGCGCAGGGAGGCGTTCGCCCCCAGGGCGTGCGTCACGGCGATGCCGACCGTCCGCAGGCCCGGCCGCTTCACCGGCTGCCGGTGCGGGCCGTGCAGGTGCTGCTCGTCCGCCGCGAGCAGCGCGGTGTCCTCGCCCTTCGCCGAGTCGACCTTCCCGGGCAGCGAGAAGGACAGGAACGTACCCGCGACGAAGATCACGAAGGCGCCGTAGAGCGGATAGCGCGGGCCGAGGACCTGCAGGCCCGCCGCCGCGGGCGCGGCGACACCGGTGGCCAGCAGGCCGCCGAGCGTGACCCGGGAGTTCGCCTTCACCAGGGAGAAGCGGGGTGGCAGGAGACGCGGTACGACGGCGCTTCTGACCACGCCGTACGCCTTCGACGCGACCAGGACGCCGAGGGCCGCCGGGTACATCTCGATGCTGCCGGTGACGACCGCGCCGGACAGGACCAGGGCGAGCAGGGCGCGGGCGAGCATCGCGCCCGCCATGGCCGCCCGGCGGCCGTGCGGCACTTTGTCGAGGAGCGGGCCGATCACCGGGGCCAGGATCGTGAACGGCGCCATCGTGATCGCCAGGTAGAGCGCCACGCGGCCGCGGGCCTCGTCCGTCGGGACGGAGAAGAAGACGGTGGAGGCGAGGGCCACGGTGATCATCACGTCGCCGGCGCCGTTCACCCCGTGCAGCTCGATCAGCTTGCCGAGACCGGACTCGCCGGCGCCGTGCGCGTGCGTGGCCTTGCGGATACCGCGGGCGGTGCCCGTGAACGGCAGGTGCAGGGCACGGCCGACCGCGCGGACGGGCCCGCGCGTCCGGCCCGAACCGCTCACCCTGTTCCTCCCCTTGTGCCCCTTCGCCCCACCGGTCCCGGTGGCGCCCTGGGGTGTCTTCGCGGTTGCCACCCCGTCATAGTGCCCCGAGAAGGCCGTGTGTAGTGCGGTTACCGCGCGTATGGCCGCGTACGGCACGGTCGGCGGCGGGGACGGGCGGCCGCCGTGGGCGGGGGAACGTGTGGGGGCGCGGTGGGGAAACACGGCGCGGAGTTCCGCAGAAGCACCGTCGGTGTGGGCTGAGAGCTCGCGAACAGGTAGCGTGCGTATCTCAGCCATCCCCCACAATGGATGGCACAGGTGCGCCCGAGCGCGATCGGACGCGGACGTCGACGCGGCCCCCAGGTCCGCTCCGTCCGCGCCGCCGCCGGTGGCAACCGCACCCGAGAGACGGCGTAGGAGAGAAGCGATACCTGTGAGCGCAGCGACCACGCGAAGCCGCACCCCCGACCGCCTGTGCGCCGAGGCCGTCGACCTCGCCCGCACCGCGGCAGAGGAGGCCGCCGCGCCCGGCGTGGTCGGGGAGCACGCCGGCGTCCTGTCCGAGGGCGACCGCGTGGTGACGCACTTCTTCGAGTGCCGGGAGCTCGGCTACCGGGGCTGGCGCTGGGCGGTGACGGTGGCGCGGGCGTCGCGCGCGAAGGTCGTGACGCTCGACGAGGTGGTGCTGCTGCCGGGGCCGGACGCGGTGCTGGCTCCCGAGTGGGTGCCGTGGAGCGAGCGGCTGCGCCCGGGGGACATGGGGCCCGGGGACCTGCTGCCGACGGACGCGGAGGATCTGCGTCTGGAGCCCGGGTACACCGGTGAGGACGTGACCCCGCCGAACTCCGCCGTCTCGGAGGAGATGGCCGAGCTGGCGGAGGCCGAGGACGCGGACGTGACGGCGGGGCCGCCGGCGAAGCTTCCGACGGTGCCCTCGAGGGGGTCGATCGCGGCGGTCGCCGAGGAGCTCGGCATGCGCCGGGCCCGGGTCCTGTCGCGGTACGGGCTGCACACCGCCGCCGACCGCTGGGAGGAGGCCTACGGGCCCAAGACCCCCATGGCCCAGGCCGCGCCCGCCTCCTGTGTCACCTGCGGCTTCCTGACCCCCATCGGGGGCTCCCTCGGGCAGGCCTTCGGGGTCTGCGCCAACGAGTTCTCCCCCGCCGACGGCCGGGTGGTGTCGCTGGCGTACGGCTGCGGCGGCCACTCCGAGGCCGCGGTCATGCCGAAGCCGCCGCGGCCGGCCGCGCCGGTGATCGACGAGACGCGCGTGGATCCGTTCCCGCTGCGGCCGTCGCCGGATTCGGGGTCGGTTCCGGCGGTCGCGGACGAGGAGTCGGCGGAGCTGGGGCACTCGTAGGCGGCAGGCGCCCACGGGGTGCGCGGCCGCCCGTACGCGGCGGCCGGGTGTGCGGGGCGGAGAGCCGGGATTCCTCCCGCCGTCTTTCCGCCGGCCGATCCGGGTGCGCGGGTGGCCCGGCCGTTCGGGGTGGCCGGAGCGCGGTACCTTCGAGCTCACGCCGATGAGGAGAGTGAACCGACGTGAGCAAGTTCGTGCGGCCGGCAGCTGAGGGCGCGGACCCTTTCGGTACGGCGCGTCTGCGTCGTGGAGTGCTGGACGCCTGGGCCACCAGCCCCGCTCGATTCCGTGAGGACGCCAACGCCGAGGAGGACCTCGCGCTCGGCGGTTACCGGGACCGGCTCGTCGTCGAGCTCGCTCAGAACGCCGCCGACGCGGCGGCCAGGGCCGGGGTGCCGGGCCGGCTGCGGCTGACCCTGCGGGAGCAGGTGCTCGTCGCCGCGAACACCGGGGCGCCGTTGGACGCCGCCGGTGTCGAGTCGCTCGCCACCCTGCGGGCCTCCGCCAAGCGGGACGCGCAGCAGGTGTCGGTCGGCCGGTTCGGCGTCGGGTTCGCCGCCGTACTCGCCGTCACCGACGAGCCCGCCGTCGTCGGCCGGCACGGAGGGGTCCGCTGGTCCCTCGCGGAGGCCCGCGTGCTGGCCTCCGAGACCGCCCGGCACAGCCCCGGGCTGGGCGACGAGATCCGCCGCCGGGACGGGCACGTGCCCCTGCTGCGGCTGCCCTTCGCGGCCGAGGGCACCGCTCCGGAGCCGTACGACACGGCGGTCATCCTGCCGTTGCGCGACGCCGCCGCCGCCGATCTCGCCGAACGGCTCCTCACCGCCGTCGACGACGCCCTGCTGCTCGCCCTGCCGGGACTGGAAGAGGTCGTGGTGGAGGTCGGCGACGCCGCTCCCCGCACCCTGCGCCGGTCCACCGAAGGCGCCCTCACCGTCGTGGAGGACTCGCGGGACGGGACGACCCGGTGGCGGATCGCCGCCGCGCACGGGCCCCTCACCGCCGACCTGCTGGCCGGCCGGCCGGTGGAGGAGCGGCTGCGGCCCCACTGGTCGGTGACGTGGGCCGTGCCCGTCGACTCCGACGGCGCGCCCGCCCGGCCCCGCACCACCGCCGTCGTCCACGCGCCGACGCCCAGCGACGAGCCCCTCGGCGTGCCCGCCCTGCTCATCGCCTCCTTCCCCCTCGACACCACCCGGCGGCACGCCGCGCCCGGGCCGCTCACCGACTTCCTCGTGCAGCGGGCGGCGGACGGGTACGCCGATCTGCTCGCCGACTGGCGGCCGGTGACCGCCGGGATCATCGACCTGGTGCCGGGTCCGCTGGGCAAGGGCGAGCTGGACGGGGCCCTGCGGCAGGCCATCCTCGAGCGGTTGCCGCGCACCTCCTTCCTGCCGCCCGCCGTGCCGCCCGCCGAGGGCGACAGCGAGCTGCCGGAGGCCCTGCGGCCGCGCGACGCCGAGGTCGTCGAGGGGGCCGGCGCCGAGACCGTACGGGTGCTCGCGGAGGTGCTGCCGACCCTGCTGCCCGCGGGGCTGGAGCGGCGCGTGGAGCTGCGGACGCTCGGGGTGGCCCGCATCCCGCTCGCCGACGCCGTCGACCGGCTGGCGGGGCTGGAGAAGGACCCCGAGTGGTGGTACCGGCTCTACGACAGCCTGGCCGGCGTCGACCCGGACCGGCTGTCCGGGCTGCCCGTGCCGCTCGCCGACGGCCGCACGACGATCGGGCCCCGCCAGGTGCTGCTCCCCCTGCCGGACACGGCGGGCGTCGACGCCGACGTCCTCGGCCGGCTCGGGCTCAAGGTCGCCCACACCGATGCCGCGCATCCGCTCCTGGAGAAGCTCGGTGCGCTGCCCGCGACCCCGCGTGCCGTGCTGACCACCCCGCAGGTGCGGGCCGCCGTCGCCGCCTCCCTGGACGACGACGGCGGTGCCTGGGACGAGGACACCCCGGACGCCGAGGAGCTCGCCGACACCGTTCTCGCGCTGGTCCGCGAAGCCGGTCTGGAGCCGGGCGACGAGCCCTGGCTGGGGGCCCTCGCCCTGCCGGACGAGGAGGGCGAGCCGGCCCCGGCCGGTGAACTCGTCCTCCCCGGCAGCCCGTTCGCGCAGGTCATCCGGGACGGTGAATTGGCCGCCGTGGACGCCGAGCTGGCCGAGAAGTGGGGCGAGCAGCCCCTCGCCGCCTGCGGGGTCCTCGCCGACTTCGCGCTCGTCCGCGCCACCGACGTCGTCCTCGACCCGGACGAACTGGAGCCGCGCGAGGGCGACTTCGCCGAGCCCGACGACGCCGGTCTGCTCGACGCGGTGGACGTGTGGTGCGAGGACATCCTCGACCGCTTCCCCGACAGCCCGGTGCCGCCGGTCGCCACCGAGCTGGTCGCCGTGCGGGACCTCGAGCTCGTCGACGACGACCACTGGCCGCAGGCCCTCGCCCTGCTCGCCCGGCCGCCGCTGCGCGACGCCCTCACCCAGCCGGTGCGCATCCTGCTCCCCGACGGCACGCACGAGGTCGTACGGCCCTACACGGCCTGGTGGCTGCGCGGGCACCCGGTGCTCGACGGGCGGCGCCCGGCCGGGCTGCTCGCCGCCGGCGGGGACCCGCTGCTGCGCGGGCTGTACGACGAGGCGGACGCCACCGGCTTCGACGACGAGCAGGTGCTGCGGGCGCTGGGCGTACGGACGTCCGTGGCCGCGCTCCTCGACGAGCCGGGCGGGGCGGCCGAGCTGCTGGACCGGCTCGCCGACCCGGACCGGCCCGTCACCGCGGCCCAACTGCACGGTCTCTACGGCGCGCTGGCCGAGCTGGATCCGGAGCAGGTGACCCTGCCGGACGAGGTGCGGGCCGTCGTCGACGGGCGGGTGGAGGTCGTGGACGCGGCCGACGCGGTCGTCGTCGACTCGCCCGACCTGCTGCCGTTCACCGAGGGCGTCCCGCTGCTGCCCGTACGGCCGTCGCGGGCCGCCGAGTTGGCCGAGCTGTTCCAGGTGCGGCGGCTGAGCGAGTCCGTGACGGGCGAGGTGGACTCCGAGGGCACCGAGCACGACGTACCGGAGCCGGTGCGGGTGCTGCTCGGGGCGCGGACCCCGGACACGTACCTGGAGCACGAGGAACTCGTCGTCGACGGCGTGGAGATCGACTGGCGGCTCACCCACGACGGTGTCCTGCACGCCTCCACCCTGGAGGGCGTCGCCGCCGGACTGGCCTGGGCGGCCGGGCAGTGGCCGCGGCGCTTCGAGGTGGCGGCGCTGCTGGAGGACCCCTCGCGGACCCAGGAGTTGGCGCGCGACCGCTGGTTCGACTGACGGCCGTTCACACCGTCCCCACGATTTCTTCGTCCAACGTGCAACCGTCGGGCGGGAGTACGAGTCTCACTGGGCGAGTCCGCAAGCGCAGCAGCCGCTGCGGGCTCGCCCGACTCGTCGAACACTCGGGCCTCGCCGGGACAGCGCGTCTCGCGGGGCCGATGGGGGAAAGCCTATGCGCGTCCGCGCCACCGCCGCCGTCTCCCGCGGCGTCCCGGCCCCGCCCGGCCCGGCCGTTCCCCCCGCGCAGGCCACCGGGCCCGAGGCGCCCGGCACCCCGGGATGAACGCCCTTGCCCGCGGGCCGCGTTGTCCGGCACGGCGGCGGTCACGGCCGCGAGCGACGTCGTCGACGGGACGTGACGTGCGGCGGGGCCCGGCACCGTACAACCATTCCCCCTCGTCGGGAATCTGACCCTGTGAGCCGACAGGCTCGCGCCCACTCGGGCTCACTGGAGGCACCCGCCCGGAGAGCCCCTTTCTTCACTTGGGACATTCATGCGCATACGAGCCACTGTGGCCGCCGTCACCGGCGCCCTGGCCCTCTCCGCCCTCGCCGTGCCGGCCGCCCAGGCCGTCGACACCACCCCGGGCAAGGCGGACTCCTTCAAGGCCGCCCAGGCCGCGCACCAGGCGGCCTCCGGCAAGACCGCGTTCACCGGTGAGGACGCCGCCGACACCGGCACCCCCTACGCGCTGGACGCCACGTTCTCCGGCGTGAAGATCAACAACGGCAAGCCGATCGTCGTCGGCACCACCGGCAAGGTCACCGTCCCGGTCACCTTCACCGTCACGCACGCCGCGGACGTCGACCTCAACGCGGACGACACCGAGCTGGACGTCGTCATCTACCGCGGCTCGTACGACGCCCCGGCCAACTTCCTGCTCGGCGACGACTGGCCGGCCTGCACCTCCGCCTCGGCGACCGTGTCCAACTGCAAGGGCACCGTCGACATCTACCCGACCGAGGAGCTGTCCAACGCCGACGCCACCACCTTCAAGGCGCTCGGCTACATCATCGACTGGAACGACGTCGACCCGATGGCCGACGACGTCGACTGGAGCAAGGTCGGCTACACCGAGGGCGACGCCCTGGCCACCACCCGCCTCCAGCGCCTGTCGAAGCTCACCGTCAACGCCTCCCCGGAGCCGGTGACCAAGGGCAAGACCATCACCGTCACGGGCAAGCTGACGCGCGCCAACTGGGACACCAACACGTACACCGGCTACGCCGGCGTGTACGCGCAGCTCCAGTTCCGCAAGAAGGGCGCCACCACCTACACCACGGTGAAGAGCGTCAAGACCACCTCGACCGGCGGTCTGAGCACCACCGTCAAGGCGAGCGCGGACGGCTACTACCGCTACAGCTTCGTCGGCACCACGACCAGCCCGGCGGTCAAGGCCGCGGGTGACTTCGTCGACGTGCGCTGACGCGACCGCGTCCTGAGGTGACGGAGTCCGGAAGGACTCCCATGAAAGAGGCCCGGCCCCGCAGCCAGCGGGGAGCGGGCCTTTTCCCCTGGACCGCCGCGGACGGCCCGGTGCCGTCAGACGGGGAAGCGGCGGTCGACCCACTTCCACAGCAACTCCAGGGCGGCGGCCGCCACCACCGCGATGCCCACCGCGATCCACGGCATCGTCATCCCGACCAGCCTCAGCGCGAAGAAGTCCTGCAGCCACGGCACCACCAGCACGAGCAGGAAGCCCGCACCCATCGACGCCACCAGCGAGATCCGCCACCAGGTGTACGGGCGGGCGATGATCGCCAGCACCCACATCGAGATCAGGAACAGGGTGAGGGTCGCGGCGCTCGTCTCGGCGTCCAGCGCGCCCGCGCCCGTGTAGTGGTGGCGGGCGGCCAGATACGTCGCGAAGGTCGCCACGCCCGCCAGCACCCCGCCGGGTATCGAGTACCGCATCACACGGCATACGAAGTGGGGCCGGGCCCGCTCCCTGTTGGGGGCGAGGGCGAGGAAGAAGGCGGGGACGCCGATGGTGAGGGTGGACAGCAGGGTCAGGTGGCGGGGCAGGAAGGGGTACTCCACCTGCCAGCACACCACGAGCAGCGCCAGCAGCACCGAGTAGACCGTCTTCACCAGGAAGAGGGTCGCCACGCGCGTGATGTTGCCGATGACCCGCCGGCCCTCCGCGACCACCGAGGGCAGGGTGGCGAAGCTGTTGTTCAGCAGCACGATCTGGGCGACCGCCCGGGTCGCCTCGGAGCCCGACCCCATCGCCACACCGATGTCCGCGTCCTTCAGCGCGAGCACGTCGTTGACGCCGTCCCCGGTCATCGCCACCGTGTGTCCGCGGGTCTGGAGGGCGCCGACCATGTCCCGCTTCTGCTGCGGGGTGACCCGGCCGAACACGGTGGCCTCGTCGAGGGCCCGGCCCATGTCGTCCCGTTCGGCGGGCAGCCGGCGCGCGTCGACCGTACGGGCGTCCAGGCCGAGCTGGGCGGCCACGGCGCCGACCGACACCGCGTTGTCGCCGGAGATGACCTTGGCCTGGACGTTCTGCTCGGCGAAGTAGCGCAGGGTGTCGGCGGCGTCCGGGCGCAGCCGCTGCTCCAGGACGACGAGGGCGGTGGCGCGGGCGCCGCGGGCGACCTCGGGGTCGTCGAGGTCACGGGCGGCACGGGCGAGCAGCAGCACCCGCAGGCCCTGCTCGTTGAGCCGCTCGGTCTCGGCGAGGGCGGGGTCGTCGGCGGCCAGCAGGACGTCGGGGGCGCCGAGCAGCCAGGTGCTGGTCTCGCCGTCGCCCTCGCTGAAGGTGGCGCCGCTGTACTTGCGGGCGGAGGAGAAGGGCAGCGACTCGGTGCAGCGCCAGTCCAGGGCGTCGGCAAAGGCGTCGATGATCGCCTGGAGGGAGGCGTTGGGGCGCGGGTCGGACTCGCCGAGCGCGCCGAGGACCCGCCGTACGTAGGTGTCGTCGACGCTGTCGAGGGAGCGCACCTCGGTGACGTTCATGCCGCCCTCGGTGAGGGTGCCGGTCTTGTCCAGGCAGACGGTGTCGACGCGGGCGAGGCCCTCGATGGCCGGGAGTTCCTGGACGAGGCACTGCTTGCGGCCGAGGCGGATGACGCCGATGGCGAAGGCGACGGAGGTGAGCAGGACGAGGCCCTCCGGGACCATCGGGACGATGCCGCCGACCGTGCGGGCGACGGAGTCCCCGAGGTCGTTCTCCTTGACGATGAGCTGGGTGACGACCAGGCCGATCGCGGCCGGGATCATCATCCACGTCACGTACTTGAGGATGGTGGAGATGCCGGAGCGCAGTTCGGAGTGGACGAGGGTGAAGCGGGAGGCCTCCTCGGCGAGCTGGGCGGCGTAGGCCTCGCGGCCGACCTTCGTGGCCCGGAAGGCGCCGCCGCCGGCGACGACGAAGCTGCCGGACATGACCTCGTCGCCGGGGCGTTTGACGACGGGGTCGGACTCGCCGGTCAGCAGTGACTCGTCGATTTCGAGGCTGTCGGCCTCGACGCAGACGCCGTCCACCACGATCTTGTCGCCGGGCCCGATCTCCATCAGGTCGTCCAGGACGAGGGCGGAGGTGCTGACCTCGACGGCGATCCCGTCCCGGCGGACGGTGGGCCGGGCCTCGCCGATCACGGCCAGGGAGTCCAGGGTCTTCTTCGCCCGCCACTCCTGGATGATGCCGATGCCGGTGTTGGCGAGGATGACGAACCCGAAGAGGCTGTCCTGGATCGGCGCCACCACCAGCATGATCAGCCAGAGCACGCCGATGATCGCGTTGAACCGGGTGAAGACGTTGGCCCGGACGATCTCGCCGACGCTGCGACTGCTGCGTACGGGTACGTCGTTGACCTGACCGCGCGCGACACGCTCCGCGACCTCGGCGGTGGTGAGCCCGGTCGCCGTGGTGGCCGGGGCGGGGGCGGCGGCGTCGGTGTGGGTCATGGAATCGACGGTACGTGCGGATTGGGGGGTTCACCCGCCGGATGCCCGGAAGATCCGACCTGGGGAGGACGGAGCCGGGACGGACGTCGTGCGGTGGTACTACGCGCGCCTCCCGCCGGTGCTACGCGCCTCCCGCCGGTACTGCGTGCCGCCCGGCGTTGCCGCGCACCGCCCCCCCCCCGAGGGCTCGGGGGACCGGGCCGTGCCCCCTACTGAGGCGCGCCCGCCTCCTCGGCGGCCGCGGCCCGCTTGAGTGCCGCGTCCCTCCGGCGGACGTACCAGACGCCGATCAGTCCGAGGCCGCCGCCCGCCAGGCAGGTCCACAGCCACCACAGGTGGCCGTGGTCGTCGAACCAGCCGTAGAAGGGGAGCTGTACCAGGAAGAGGACGAACCACAGGATCGTGCCGCCGGTGATGGTGGCGACCACGGGGCCCTCCAGGGGCTCCGGCGCCTCGTGCGTTGGGGTCCACTTCGCCATGGAGGACAGCCTACGAGGCGAACGGGTCTACGCGCGGAGATGGTGCCTCGTCCATTTATGTGTTCATACTGAAACCGTTTGTCTTTGACCATTTCTGTTCGTAGGAATCGCCAATGTCCACCTCGGCCCCCGCCAAGGTTCCCGCGCCCGAAGGGCCGGGCGACGCGCCCGCGTACGGCGCTCTCGACCGCTACTTCCGCATCTCCGAGCGGGGTAGCACCCTGGCCCGTGAGGTCCGCGGCGGTTTCGCCACCTTCTTCGCGATGGCGTACATCATCGTGCTGAACCCGATCATCCTGGGCAGCGCGAAGGACATGTACGGCCACCAGCTCGACAACGGCCAGCTGGTCACCGCGACCTGTGTGACCGCGGCCTTCACGACGCTGCTGATGGGCGTCATCGGCAACGTGCCGATCGCGCTGGCCGCCGGTCTCGGGGTGAACTCCGTCGTCGCGCTCCAGCTCGCGCCCCGCATGTCCTGGGCGGACGCGATGGGCATGGTGGTGCTGGCCGGCTTCGTGGTCATGCTGCTGGTCGCCACCGGCCTGCGGGAGCGCGTCATGAACGCGGTGCCGTTCGGGCTGCGCAAGGCCATCTCCATCGGTATCGGCCTGTTCATCATGCTGATCGGGCTGGTGGACTCCGGGTTCGTCACCCGGATGCCGGACGCCGCCCAGACCACCGTCCCGCTCCAGCTCGGCGGTGACGGTCACCTCAACGGCTGGCCGGTGCTCGTCTTCATCCTGGGCGCGCTGCTGACGCTGGCGCTGATCGTGCGCAAGGTCCCCGGCGCGATCCTGATCTCGATCGTCGCGATGACCGTGCTCGCGCTGCTCATCAACGCCGTCGCCCAGGTTCCGTCCTGGGGACTCACCACCCCGAAGTGGCCCGGCAACCCCCTCGCCACCCCCGACTTCGGGCTGATCGGCGAGGTCAGCCTGTTCGGCGGCTTCGGCAAGGTGGGCGTGCTGACCGGCGTCCTCTTCGTCTTCACGGTCCTGCTGTCGTGCTTCTTCGACGCGATGGGCACGATCATGGGCGTCAGCGACGAGGCCAAGCTGACCGACGCGCAGGGGCAGATGCCCGGCATCAACAAGGTCCTCTTCGTCGACGGCATCGCCGTCGCCGCGGGTGGCGCCAGCTCCTCCTCCGCCACCACCGCCTTCGTGGAGTCCACGGCCGGTGTCGGCGAGGGCGCCCGCACCGGCTTCGCGAACCTCGTCACCGGCGGCCTCTTCACCGTCGCCCTCTTCCTGACCCCCGTCGCCACGATGGTGCCGTCCCAGGCGGCCACCCCGGCCCTGCTCGCGGTCGGCTTCCTGATCCTGGCGAACTCGGTCAAGGACATCGACTGGGCCGACTACACCATCGCCATCCCGGCCTTCGTCACGATGGTGATGATGCCGTTCACCTACTCGATCACCAACGGCATCGGCATGGGCTTCATCACCTTCGCGGTGCTGCGCCTGGCGGCCGGGCGCGGCCGGGAGGTCCCGGTGCCGATGTACGTGGTCTCCGCCGTGTTCGCCTTCTACTACCTGATGCCTGCCCTGGGCCTCACCTGATCCGGGGGGGGGGGGGGGGGACGCGCCCGAGCCCCGCGGGCCCGCCTCGTCCGAGGCTCCCCGCGGGCGCCTCAGGTGAGCCCGTAGAACTTCTCCGTCTCCTCGACGGCGGTCTGGAACCGCTCGTCGAAGTCATCGCGCATGAGCGTCCGGACGACATAGTCCTGGACGCTCATTCCTCTTCTGGCGGCATGGTCCCGGAGCCGTTCGAGCAGCTCGTGGTCTATGCGCAGGCTGAGCACGCTGGTCCCCATGGGTACGAGGGTCGCGGCACGGTTCGGGGTGGTGGGTGGCGTTCCCCGGGCGTATCACCCGTATGAGTGATATTGGGCGGCCGTCGCGGTGCAGTGGCGATCGTCACGGGCCCCAAGGGCGCCCAGCGGTGGTCCTTAGCGAGGGTAATGAGTTACGCTAAAGAACATGCCGGACCTTACCCATGGCGACGACGCTGCCGCCGTGAACTCGCTGCGATCCGCTGTGATGCGGTTGTCCCGTCGGCTCAAGCACCAGCGGGTCGACGAGTCGCTGAGCCCGACCGAGATGTCGGTGCTCGGCACCCTCTCCCTCTGCGGCAGTGCCACCCCGGGTGAGCTCGCCCGCAAGGAGCACGTGCAGCCGCCCTCGATGACCCGCATCGTCGCGCTGCTGGAGGGCAAGGGCCTGGTCCGGCTGGAGCCGCACCCGGAGGACCGGCGCCAGAAGGTCGTCACCAAGACCGAGCAGGCCGAGACCATGCTCGAGGAGAGCCGCCGCAAGCGGAACGCGTTCCTGGCCTCCCTGGTCGACGGTCTCGACGAGGACGAGTGGGCCACCCTGCGCGCCGCCGCCCCCGTGCTGGAGAAGCTCGCACACCTGTAGGCAGTTCACGAGGAGGCGAACCCTTTTGAGTACGGGACCCGGAGCAGACTCCGCCCCCGCACCGACCACCCACGACTCTTCCCCCGGCCCCTCCGGGGACACCCGCAGGTCCTCGATGTTCAGCTCGCTGAAGGTCAGGAACTACCGCCTGTTCTTCGCCGGCCAGGTCGTCTCCAACATCGGCACCTGGATGCAGCGCATCGCCCAGGACTGGCTGGTGCTCAGCCTCACCGGCTCCGCCACCGCCGTCGGCGTCACGACGGCCCTGCAGTTCCTGCCCATGCTGCTGTTCGGCCTGTACGGCGGCGTCCTCGTCGACCGGCTGTCCAAGCGCCGCGCGCTGCTCGTCACCCAGACGTCGATGGCCGTCACCGGCATCGTGCTCGCGCTGCTCACCCTCTCCGGACACGTCGAGGTCTGGCACGTCTACGTCGCCGCCTTCGCCGTCGGCCTGGCGACCGTCGTCGACAACCCGGCCCGTCAGTCCTTCGTCTCCGAGATGGTCGGCCCCGACCAGCTGCAGAACGCGGTCAGCCTGAACTCCGCGAACTTCCAGTCCGCCCGCCTGGTCGGCCCCGCCGTCGCCGGTCTCATGATCACCGGCGTGGGCACCGGATGGGCGTTCCTCTTCAACGGCCTGTCCTTCGTCGCGCCCATCGCCGGCCTGCTGCTGATGCGGGCGCGTGAGCTGCACGTCGTCGAGCGCGCCCCGCGCGGCAAGGGCCAGCTGCGGGAAGGACTGCGGTACGTGGCCGGGCGTCCCGACCTGATCTGGCCGATCGTCCTGGTCGGGTTCGTCGGCACCTTCGGCTTCAACTTCCCCGTCTACCTCTCCGCCTTCGCCGACGACGTCTTCCACGCGGGCGCGGGCTCCTACAGCCTCTTCAACACGCTGATGGCGGTGGGCTCACTGGTCGGCGCGCTGCTGGCGGCCCGGCGCGGCACCGCCCGGATGCGGGTGCTGATCGCGGCGGCGGTGGCGTTCGGCGTGGTGGAGCTGGTGGCTGCGGCGGCGCCCTCGCTGTGGCTGTTCGCCCTGCTGATGGCCCCGATCGGGATGTTCGGCATGACGGTCAACGTCACCGCCAACACCAGCATCCAGATGGGCACCGACCCGGCCATGCGCGGCCGTGTCATGGCCCTGTACATGATGGTCTTCCTGGGCGGCTCCCCGGTGGGCGCGCCGATCGCGGGCTGGATCACGGACGCGTACGGCGTCCGGGCCGGACTCGCGGTGGGCGGCGCCGTCGCCGCCGTCGCGGCCGCCACGATCGGCCTGCTCCTGGCCCGCGTCGGCGGCCTGCGGCTGTCGGTGGGCTGGCGGCACGGGCATCCGACGGTGCGGTTCGTACCGCGGGAGCGGCGGGAGGAGCTGGCCGCGGCGGCCTGACCGGCGGGGTCTCACACCCGCCGGGCCGGCAGCTGGCCCGGCCACGCGTGCTCCCCGACGGTGCACGTCTGCGTGGGCGTGAAGCCGGGGCGCTCTGACCGTGATCTCCATGCCGGCCGTCATGCCCGGCGCGCCCGCCCCCGGGCACGGGAGAATCGGCGTCATGAGACTCTTCGCAGCCGTCCTGCCCCCGGAGGACGTCACCGACGAACTCGGCGCAGAGGTGGCCCAGTTGAAGAAGCTGCCCGGCGCGGACGCGCTGCGCTGGACCGGCCGCCCCGGCTGGCACTTCACGCTCGCCTTCTACGGGGAGGTCGACGAGGACCTCGTACCGGAGCTGTCGGCGCGGCTGGAGCGGGCCGCGCGCCGCAGCGCGCCCTTCGAGCTGGCGCTGCGCGGCGGAGGGCAGTTCGGGCACGGGCGGGCGCTGTGGGCCGGGGCGGCCGGGGAGGTGGCGGCGCTGCGGCTGCTGGCCGACCGGGCCGAGGCGGCGGCGCGCAAGGCGGGCCTGGACATGGGGGAGCACCGCCGCTACAAGGCCCACCTGACCCTGGCGCGCAGCCGGGACGCGGTGGACGCGCGGCCGTACGTCGAGGCGCTGGACGCCTTCGCCGGCCGGACGTGGACGGTGGGCGAGCTGGTGCTGGTGCGCAGCAACCTGCCGCGGTCCGGGGTGCCGGGGGAGCAGCCCCGTTACGAAGCGGTCGCCCGGTGGGCGCTCGGCGGGGCCGGTTAGGCTCGGGGCGTGGACCCGAAAACCCGGAACCTGATCATGGCCGTCGTGCTCGTGCTGATGTTCGTCGTCGTGGCGGTGGCGTCCGCGCTCGGAAAGTAGGGGAAGCGCGCCGCGGGAGAGCCGGGAACCGCGGCGGGTTCCCGGCCGCGGGCCGACGGCGGCGGACCACGCCCCACCCCGACGGCACGGGCGGCCGGCCCACGGGGTCGGCGGCCGCCCGGCAGGGCCGGGTGCGCGGCGGGGCCGCACCTCGGGCACGGCCCCGCGCGCCTCGGGAGCGCTGCCCTCAGGTCGCCGGTGCTACCAGGCGAAGGCCTCCGGGGAGGGGCCCGGACCCGGGAAGATCTCGTCGAGGCCGGCCAGCAGGTCCCCGCTCAGCTCCAGCTCGACGGCGCGCAGGGCGGACGCGAGCTGTTCGGCGGTGCGCGGGCCGACGATGGGGCCGGTCACGCCGGGCCGGGTGAGCAGCCAGGCCAGCGCGGCCTCACCGGGCTCCAGCCCGTGCTTGTCGAGGAGGTCCTCGTAGGCCTGCACCTGGGCGCGGACGGCGGGGTCGGCGAGGGAGTCGGCGGCCCGTCCGGAGGCGCGGCGCCCGCCCTCGGTCTCCTTCTTGAGCACGCCGCCGAGCAGCCCGCCGTGCAGCGGCGACCAGGGGATCACCCCGAGGCCGTAGTCCTGTGCGGCCGGGATGACCTCCATCTCGGCGCGCCGCTCGGCCAGGTTGTACAGGCACTGCTCGCTGACCAGGCCGTACGATCCGCGCCGGGCGGCGACCTCGTTGGCCTGGGCGATCTTGTAGCCGGGGAAGTTGGAGGAGCCGGCGTAGAGGATCTTGCCCTGCTGGACGAGGACGTCGATGGCCTGCCAGATCTCGTCGAACGGGGTGCTGCGGTCGATGTGGTGGAACTGGTAGAGGTCGATGTAGTCGGTCCGCAGCCGCTTGAGCGACGCGTCGACCGCCCGCCGGATGTTGAGGGCGGACAGCTTGTCGTGGTTGGGCCAGGCGTCGCCGTCCGCCGCCATGTTCGCGTACACCTTGGTGGCGAGGACCACCTTGTCGCGGCGCTCGCCGCCCTTCGCGAACCAGTTGCCGATGATCTTCTCGGTACGGCCCTTGTTCTCGCCCCAGCCGTACACGTTCGCGGTGTCGAAGAAGTTGATGCCGGCGTCCAGCGCCGCGTCCATGATCGCGTGACTGTCCGCTTCGTCCGTCTGCGGTCCGAAGTTCATGGTCCCGAGGACCAGTCGGCTGACCTTGAGGCCGGTGCGTCCGAGCTGCGTGTACTTCATGACTGCCAAGCCAACGGCTTGGAGTGCGCTCCACGCAAGCGGTTCCGGTCAGCCGCGGGGGAACTCGCCGGTGGTGAGGGGCAGGCCGACGACGGTGCCGGTGAGGTCCAGATCCCTGCCGAAGGTGACCGTGGTCTCGATCTGGTAGTCGCCTTTCTTGGGGTCGGTGTAGACGTGGCACCGTCCCTGGTAGGGGTCGGCGATGACGTACACGGGGACCTCGGCGGTGGCGTACGCGGTCTTCTTCGGCCCGTAGTCGTTGGCGGCGGCCCCCTTGGAGATCACCTCGGCGACGCACTCGACGTCCTGGTGGCGCCAGCGTCCGTCCTCCGTCTTGGCGGCGCCCTCGGTCATCACGGTCACATCGGTCGCGAACCCGTTGAGGTGCCCCGGGTAGTCGACGCGCACGTCGGACCTCACGCGCGTGCGCGGGTACTTGGTCCGCAGCTGCTCGACGAAGTCCAGGATGATCTCCCAGTGGGTGTCCAGCTGCGGCGCCATGTAGACGGTCCCCTCGACGATCTCGACCTTGTACCCCTCGGGGACGGGCATCTTCTCGAGCCGCTCGAACATCTCGTCGAGCGTGCTCGTGCTGGCGCTCTCGGCCATCGCGATCCTGTCTTCAAGGACGGTCATCGTGGCGCTCCTCCTCGGCTGCCTCACGGACGAGCGCAGCCGCGCGGTGCAACGATACGCACGGTGACGAGGTCACACGGCGCACTCCCGCGCGCGCCCCCGTTGTGCGCCCAGGGCCGCTCAGGCCGGCCCGTACGGCCCGCCCACTCCCCACGCCTGGTGCATCGCCTCCGCGAAGGCGGCCGCCAGCTTGTGCTCGCCGCTCGCGTTCGGGTGGGTGCCGTCGTAGGTGTCGGTGTGGATGTCGTACGACTCCGGGACCGAGGCCGTCAGGAGCGGGGAGGCCGGTTCGTCGAGGTCGGCGGCCGTCTTCGCCAGGAGCTCGTTGAAGCGGGCGACCTGGGCGGCGAAGGGCGCGTCGGCGGTGGCGCGGATGTTGGGGATGACGGGGAGGAGGACGATGCCCAGCCGCGGGTTGGCCGCCCGGGCTTCGGCGATGAAGGCGCGGACGTTCTCCGCCGTCTGCTCGGCGTTCGTGTAGAAGCCCAGGTCGATCAGGCCGAGGGAGACCAGCAGGACGTCCGCCCGGCACCCGCGCACCGCCTCGCCGATCAGCGGGGCCATGTGCTGCCAGCCCTCGCCCCAGCCGGCCAGGTGGTGACGGGGGAAACGGGGCTCGGCGTACGCGTACGACGTGGGGGCGTCCGTCGCCTTGTCGTACAGCGTCTCGCGGGGGCCGACCAGCGTGAACGGGCCCGCGTACGTCGCGCACAGGTGCTGCCACATCCGGTAACGCCAGGTGTGTTCACCGGCACTGCCGATCGTCATGGAGTCACCGACGGGCATGAACCTGAGCATCCGCTCATCATGAGGGATCACGGTGACGCGTGGGGTGTGAGGCCTGCCACCACGCCGGAAAACGCGGCCGGGGTGGCAGGCTTGGGGCATGCGCCGACCGTTCGCCCTCCTTGCCGGGGCCCTGCTCGTGGCCGCCCTCGCGGCGCCCGCCTCCGCCGCCGACGGGGACAAGAGCTTCACGATCGAGGACTCCCGCATCACCGAGTCCAGCGGCCTGGCCGCCTCCCGCCAGCACCCCGGCGTCTACTGGACCCACAACGACCAGGACACCGGCGCCTACCTCTACGCCGTCGACAGCGCCACCGGCAGGACGGTCGCCACGATCACCCTGACCGGCGTGGGCACCCCGCGCGACGTCGAGGCGATCGCCATCGGCCCGGACAACCAGCTCTACGTCGGCGACATCGGCGACAACGACGGCGTCCAGTGGCCCCACGTGTGGGTCTACCGGCTGCCCGAGCCCAAGACGCTCAAGGACCAGGCGGTCCGGGCCACCCAGTACGTGGTGACGTACTCGGACGGTTCCCGCGACGCCGAGTCGCTCGTCGTGCACCCCACGACCGGGCGCGTCTACCTCATCGACAAGCAGGAGGACGGCGGCCACCTGTACGAGGGCCCGGCCACACTCTCCTCCTCCGGCACGAACGTCTTCCGGCCCGTCGCCCCCATCGACCTGTGGGCCACCGACGCCGCGTTCTCCCCCGACGGCCGGCGGCTCGCCGTCCGGGGTTACTTCGGCGGCATCCTCTACGACTGGAACGACGGCAGGCCCGAGCGGCTGGAGCGGCTCGACGTGCCGCTGCAGCAGCAGGGCGAGTCCGTGACGTACTCGGCCGACGGCACGAAGCTGATGTACGGCACCGAGGGCACCGGCAGCGGGGTGCGGGCGGAGGACGCGCCCGGGGCCTCGGACTCCGCCGATTCGCCTGCGGGGAACGGCAGTCCGGCGGCCTCCGGTGACGGCGACGACGGTGAGGGGACGAGCGGGAACGTGACGATGGGCGCCCTGGCCGTGGCCGTCGTGTGCGTCGCGCTCCTCGGCTTCCGGCGGGTCTTCCGGCGCCGCTGAGGCGAGCGCCCCGGGATCAGCGCGCGGGGCGGGCGGTGGCCTCGCCCCGCCGCCGCTCCACCAGTACCTCCAGTCCGTCCAGGATCCGCTGGAGCCCGAACTCGAAGTGGTCGAAGTCGGGGCTCCAGGTGTCCTCGGCGAGGGAGGCGAGGACGGGATAGCGGCCGGTGGCCATGATCTTCTCCAGGAAGGGGGCCTGGGCGGCGTAGAACTCGGCGGTGGTCTGGCCCGACTTGCGCTCCGCCTCCTCCTGGTACACCTGCGTGCGCGCGGCGCCGACGACGTACCCGTCGACCATGACGACCGCCGAGACCAGCTCGGAGTCGGTCAGGCCCATGGGACGGATGCGGGAGAGCACCGCCTCCAAGCCGTCCAGGGCGCTCGGGCCGAGGAGCGGGCGGCTCTGGTTGATCCGGAGCAGCCACGGGTGGCGGCGGTAGAGGGCGAGGGTGGCGCGCGCCATGGCCTCCAGGGCGGACCGCCAGCCGCCGTCGCCGAGTTGGGCCGGGTCGCCGGGGCGCTGGACGCGGTCGAGCATGAGGTCGAGCAGCTCGGCCTTGCCGGGGACGTAGCGGTACAGCGACATGGCGCCGGTGCCGAGTTCGGTGGCGACCCGGCGCATGGACAGCGCCTCCAGCCCCTCGGTGTCCGCCACGTGGACGGCAGCTTCCACGATCCGGTCCAGCGTCAGGCCGGGCTTGGGGCCGCGGCTGGGGCGCCGGCCGGTGTCCCACAGCAGTTCGAGGGTGCGCACGATGTCCCCGCTGCCGCTGGTCTCCGTACCGCCCGTACCGCCCGTACCGCTTGTACCGCCCGCACTGCCCGTACCGCTCGTCATGCGGACCAGCTTAGATCCCCGCGGCAAAAAACTGAGTACGTCGTACGCGCAATCGGGTACGGTGTACTCAGTTGAGTGGAAGGGGGACCCATGAGCGACGGATACGCCGTGCACGCCGAGGGACTTCAGAAGCGGTACGGCGAGAAACGCGCCCTCGACGGCTTCGACCTGGCCGTCCGAGAGGGCACCGTGCACGGCCTGCTCGGGCCGAACGGAGCCGGCAAGACCACCGCCGTGCGCATCCTGTCCACGCTGATCCGGCTGGACGGCGGCCGGGCGAGCGTGGCCGGCCTGGACCTCGCCCGCCAGCCGCGCGAGGTCCGCGCCCGGATCGGACTCACCGGGCAGTACGCGGCCGTGGACGAGGTGCTCACCGGACGGCAGAACCTGGAGATGTTCGGGCGGCTGTTCCACCTGGGCGGGAAGCGGGCGCGGGCGCGGGCGGCCGAGCTGCTGGAGCAGTTCGACCTGACCGACGCGGCCGACCGGGGCGTCGGCAAGTACAGCGGCGGCATGCGGCGCCGCCTCGACCTCGCCGCGTCGATGATCCTCGCCCCCGCCGTCCTGTTCCTCGACGAGCCGACCACGGGCCTCGACCCCCGCAGCCGCGGCGAGGTCTGGGAGTCCGTACGGGCGCTGGTGGCGGGCGGCACGACCGTGCTGCTGACCACGCAGTACCTGGAGGAGGCCGACCGGCTCGCCTCCCGGATCACCGTCATCGACCAGGGGCGGGCCATCGCCGACGACACCCCGGACGGACTGAAGAACCGTGTCGGCGGGGACCGCGTCGAGGTCGTGGTCGCCGAGCGGTCCGACATCCCGCGCGTGGTGAAGGTCGTCGCGCGCGTCTCGGACGGCGAACCCGAGGCGGACGAGGCCGAGTCGCGGGTGCACGCGCCGGTGACCGACCGGGTCGCCGCCCTCACCGAGGTGGCGCGCACCCTCCAGGACGAGGGCGTGCCCGTCGAGGACATCGGACTGCGCCGGCCCAGCCTCGACGACGTGTTCCTGCGCCTGACCGGGCACCGTACGGACGTCTCGCGGGAAGAGCGGGAGAAGGAGGCCGCCGCGTGAGCACCCTCGACCTCGCCCCGAAGAGCGGCCGCGGCCGCGTGTACTGGCTGCTGGCCGACTGCTGGAACATCGTCCGCCGCGGCCTGACCCACTACCAGCGCCAGCCGATCAACATCGCCTGGCAACTGGGCTTCCCGATCCTCTCCGTCCTGCTCTACGGCTACGTCTTCGGCAGCGCGATGCAGGTGCCCGGCGGCGGGGACTACAAGGACTTCCTGATGCCGGGCATGTTCGTGATGACGATGGCGTTCGGCTTCATCAACACGGCGACCCTCGTGGTCCACGACTCCACCAAGGGCGTCATCGACCGGTTCCGCTCCATGCCGATGGCCTCCTCGGCCGTGGTCGCCGGACGCGGGGTGACCGATCTGGTCATCGCCTGCGCCGAGTTGGCGATCATGATGCTGACCGCGCTCGCCATGGGCTGGCGGCCGGACGGGGGCTGGGGCTTCCTGGCCGCCTTCGGACTGCTGCTGTGGCTGCGCTTCTCGCTGATCTGGATCGGGGTGTGGCTGGGACTGCTGGTTCCCAACCCGGAGGCGGCGGGCGGACTGTTCGCGGTGGCCTTCCCGCTGACGATGATCTCCAGCATCTTCGTCGCGCCCCAGCTCATGCCGGACTGGCTGGGCTTCGTGGCCGCCTGGAACCCCGTCTCCTCCACCGCCGCCGCAGCGCGCGACCTGTTCGGCGCGCCGGGTGACGGCGGCGACTCCTGGGTCGAGCAGCACGCGCTGCTGATGGCGGGCGTCTGGCCGGTGGTGCTGACGGTGATCTTCCTGCCGCTGGCGGTACGGAGGTTCCAGAAGCTGAGCCGGTGAGGGGCGGCGGAAGGAGCGGCGGCGGCACCTTTTCCCGGGTGCCGCCGCCTTCGGCGCCGTGCGGGCGGCACCCTCCCCGGGTGCCGTCGCTCTCGGCGCCGGAGCGCCGACCTGCCGGGCGGCCTCACCCGGAGTGTGGTCCAGCTTCTTGACGAGGTCATGTTGTGTCAGTTTCCTGGGGGGTGCGCGGTGTTGTGGGAGCGCTCCCATATGTTCCGGACCCGCGCCTCCCCCGAGAGGAAGCAGCGACATGTTCCGCAACTTGCGCAGAGCGCTGTGCGCCGTCGTCGCGGCCCTGCTGTTACCGCTGGCGGCGGGCGCGCAGTCCGCCCACGCGGCCGGCACCCCGGCGGCGCGGGCCGGCGCGGCCGACGCGGGCGCCGGATACTGGCACACCAGTGGCCGCCAGATCCTCGACGCGGCCGGGCAGCCGGTCCGGATCGCCGGCATCAACTGGTTCGGCTTCGAGACCGGCAACCACGTCGTCCACGGCCTGTGGGCCCGCGACTACAAGAGCATGATCGACCAGATGAAGTCGCTGGGCTACAACACCCTGCGCATCCCGTTCAGCGACGACATCCTCAAGCCCGGCACCATGCCGGACAGCATCACCTTCGACGGCAAGAACGCGGACCTGCGAGGGCTGACGTCGTTGCAGGTCCTGGACAGAATCGTGGCGTACGCCGGTCAGAGCGGCCTGAAGGTCGTGCTCGACCGCCACCGCCCGGACGCGGCCGGCCAGTCGGCGCTCTGGTACACCCCGGCGGTCCCCGAGTCCACGTGGATCACCAACCTCAAGTCCCTGGCGGCCCGATACCGGGGCGACCCCACCGTCGTCGGCATCGACCTCCACAACGAGCCCCACGACCCGGCCTGCTGGGGCTGCGGCGACACCACCAGGGACTGGCGCCTGGCCGCCGAACGGGCCGGCAACGCGGTCCTCTCCGTCAACCCCGACCTCCTGGTCTTCGTGGAGGGCGTGCAGACCTTCGACGGCGTCTCCGGCTGGTGGGGCGGCAACCTGATGGGCGTCGCCCGGTACCCCGTCCGCCTCGACGTGGCGAACCGGCTCGTCTACTCGGCCCACGACTACGCCACCAGCGTCGCCCAGCAGAGCTGGTTCAGCGACCCGTCGTTCCCGGCGAACATGCCCGGCATCTGGGACAAGTACTGGGGCTACATCTTCCAGCAGGACATCGCCCCCGTCTGGCTCGGCGAGTTCGGTACGACCCTCCAGCCGGCGGTCGACCAGCGGTGGCTGTCCGCCCTGGTGAACTACCTGCGCTCCACCTCGGCGCACGGCGCCGACTCCTTCCACTGGACGTTCTGGTCCTGGAACCCCAACTCCGGTGACACCGGAGGGATCCTCAAGGACGACTGGACGACCGTGGACACGGTGAAGGACGGCTACCTCGCGAGCATCAAGGCTCCGGGCTTCCCGCCGGGGACGGGGAGCGGCGACCCGGGCGGCGGCACGGCCGCCTGCGCCGCCGCGTACACCGTCAGCAGCGACTGGGGCGGCGGCTTCAACGCCGAGGTGAAGGTGACCAACACCGGGACCACCGCGCTCTCCTCCTGGAAGGTGACCTGGACCTGGAGCGGTGCCCAGCGGGTCACCAGCATGTGGAACGCGTCGTACACCCAGAGCGGACCGACGGTGACGGCCGTGAACGCCGCCCACAACGGGGCCGTCCCGGCGGGCGGTTCGGCGAGCTTCGGGTTCGGCGGCGCGCCCGGCGGCGGCGGTGCGCCGAGCGTGAGCTGCACGGCGACCTAGGAAGCCGTCCGGGCCCCGGCCCGCCGTGCCGTGACACGGAGAAGGGCGCCCGGTGTTCGCCGGGCGCCCTTCACCGCCGTGGAGGTGACGACTACAGCTTCTCGATCACGTAGTCGACGCACTTCGTCAGGGCCTCGACGTCCGCCGGGTCGATCGCCGGGAACATGGCGACGCGCAGCTGGTTGCGGCCGAGCTTGCGGTAGGGCTCGGTGTCGACGATGCCGTTGGCGCGCAGGACCTTGGCGACGGCCGCGGCGTCGACCTCGTCGGTGAAGTCGATCGTGCCGATGACCTGGGAGCGCTTGGCCGGGTCGGCGACGAAGGGGTTGGCGTACTTGACGTCCTCGGCCCAGCCGTACAGCGTGCGGGCGGAGGTCGCGGTGCGGCGGACCGACCAGTCGAGGCCGCCCTGGCCGTTGATCCACTCCAGCTGCTGGTTCAGCAGGAAGAGGGTGGCCAGCGCCGGGGTGTTGTACGTCTGGTTCTTGCGGGAGTTGTCGATCGCCGTGGGCAGGCTGAAGAACTCCGGGATGTGGCGGCCGGACGCGTGGACGCGCTCGGCGCGCTCGATCGCCGCCGGGGAGAAGACACCGATCCACAGACCGCCGTCGGAGGCGAAGGACTTCTGCGGGGCGAAGTAGTAGACGTCGGTCTCGGCGATATCGACCGGGAGGCCGCCGGCGCCGGAGGTGGCGTCCACGAGGACGAGCGCGCCCTCGTCGGCGCCCTCGACCCGCTGGACGGGGGCGGCGACACCGGTGGACGTCTCGTTGTGCGTGAAGGCGTAGACGTCGACGCCCGCCTCGGCCTCCGGCGCGGGGTGGGTGCCCGGGTCGGAGGAGATCACGGTGGGCTCGGCGAGCCAGGGGGCCAGCTTGGCGGCCTTGGCGAACTTGGAGCTGAACTCGCCGAAGCTGAGGTGCTGCGACTTGTTCTCGATCAGGCCGTGCGTCGCGATGTCCCAGAAGGCGGTGGAGCCGCCGTTGCCGAGGATCACCTCGTAGCCGTCGGGGAGCTGGAACAGCTCGCCGATGCCCTCGCGGACCTGGCCGACCAGGTTCTTCACCGGGGCCTGGCGGTGGGAGGTGCCGAGGAGGGACGTACCGGTGGCGGCCAGGGCGTCCAGCGCCTCCACCCGCACCTTGGAGGGGCCCGCGCCGAATCGACCGTCGGCGGGCTTGATGTCAGCAGGAATCCGGATCTCAGCCACGATCCGGAGGGTATCCCGTAGCGGAAACGGTCCGGAAACGTGTCCGTTCGATGAGACGAGACATCCGGCGTTCGGACCTGTGCGTACCTACGAGGCGACCGGCTCCTCCGTCACTGTCAGTGACGAGGTGCATCCTGGACGCATGACGGATCTCGAGGCCGAGCTGCGCAGGGCCGTCCGGGGTGACGTGGGCTTCGACACCACCTCCCGGGCGCTGGTCACCATGGACGCGTCCAACTACCGGCGGGTCCCCCTGGGCGTCGTCGCCCCGCGCGACGCCGACGACGTGGCGGCCGTCCTGGAGGTGTGCCGGGCCCACGGCGTGCCGGTCGTCCCCCGGGGCGGGGGCACGTCGATCGCGGGCCAGGCGACGGGCACGGGCGTGGTCCTGGACTTCACGCGGTACCTGAACCGGCTGGTCGCCCTGGACCCGGTCGCGCGGACGGCCGTCGTGCAGCCCGGACTGGTCCTCGACCGGCTCCAGGAGGCCGCCGCCCCGCACGGGCTGCGGTTCGGAGCCGACCCCTCCACCCACAGCCGCTGCACGCTCGGCGGCATGATCGGCAACAACTCCTGCGGCGCGCACTCGGTGGCGTGGGGGACGACCGCGGACAGTGTGCGCGAGCTGTCCGTCATCACCGCGCGCGGTGAGCGCCTGCGGCTCGGACCGGGGTGGGCCGGGGCTCCGGACGGACTGCGGTCCCTCGTCGAGGGCGAGCTGGCGCGGCTGCGCACCGGCTTCCCGGACCTGCCCCGCCGTATCTCCGGGTACGCGCTGGACGCGCTGCTGCCGGAGAAGGGCGCCGACGTCGCCCGCTCCCTCTGCGGCTCCGAGGGCACCCTGGCCGTGCTGACGGAGGCGGTGGTCGGCCTCGTCGAGGACCCCCGCGCGCGTGCGCTCGCGGTGCTCGGTTACCCCGACGAGGGTGCCGCCGCCGAGGCCGCCGCCGGGCTGCTGCCGTACGGGCCGCTGACGGTGGAGGGGATGGCGGCCGACCTGGTGCCGTCCGCGGCGGGGTTGCCGCGCGGCGCGGCCTGGCTGTTCGTGGAGACCGGCGGGGAGTCGGCGGCGCAGGCACGCGCGCGTGCGGAGGCGATCGTGCGCGCGGCGGACGTCGTCGACGCGGCCGTGGTGACCGACCCGGCCGGGCAGCGCGCCCTGTGGCGGGTCCGGGAGGACGCCAGCGGTACGGCGACCCGGATGCCGGACGGCTCCGAGGCCTGGCCCGGCTGGGAGGACTGCGCGGTCCCGCCCGCCCGGCTCGGCGCCTACCTGCGGGACTTCCGCGCCCTGCTGTCCGCCCACGGCCTGCGCGGCACGCCGTACGGGCACTTCGGGGACGGGTGCATCCACGTCCGCATCGACTTCGACCTGCTCACGGAGAGCGGCATCGCCCGCTTCCGCCGCTTCTCGGAGGAACTGGCCGACCTCGTGGTCGCGCACGGCGGCTCGCTGTCCGGGGAACACGGCGACGGGCAGGCCCGCGCCGAGCTGCTGCCGCGCATGTACGGGGAGGAGATGGTGGACCTCTTCGCCCGGGCCAAGGCGGTCTGGGACCCCGACGACCTGCTCAACCCGGGCATGCTGGTCCGCCCCGCGCCCCTCGACTCGGGCCTGCGCTTCTCCGTCCTCCCGCGCGAGCCCGTCGACGTGGTCTTCGGCTACCCCGGTGACCACGGCGACTTCTCCGCCGCGGTCCGCCGCTGCGTCGGCGTCGCCAAGTGCCGTACGACGACGGCGGCCGGGCCGGCCGTGATGTGCCCGTCGTACCGCGCGACGGGCCGCGAGGAGCACTCCACGCGCGGGCGGGCCCGCCTGCTGCACGAGATGCTGGCGGGCGAGCTGGTCACCGACGGCTGGCGCTCCCCGGAGGTCCGTGACGCCCTCGACCTGTGCCTGTCCTGCAAGGGCTGCCGCTCCGACTGCCCGGTCGAGGTCGACATGGCCACCTACAAGGCCGAGTTCCTCCACCACCACTACGCGGGCCGCCGCCGCCCGGCCGCCCACTACTCCATGGGCCGCCTGCCGCAGTGGCTGCCCTGGGCCGGCCGTACGCGCGCGGCACCGCTGCTCAACTCCCTGGCGGCCGTGGTACCCCTGGCGTGGCTGGCCAAGCGGCTCGGCGGGATCGCGCCGGAACGGGACATCCCGCGCCTCGCGACGGAGCCGTTCAGCCGGTGGTGGCGCAGGCGGGGGCGGGCGAGGACGGCCGGCTCCGCCGCGGACGGGGGCGCGCTGGTCGTGCTGTGGCCGGACACCTTCACCGAGTACCTCTCGCCCTCCGTGGGACGGGCGGCCGTACGCGTTCTGGAGGCGGCCGGGTTGCGGGTGGCGCTGCCGCCGACGCTGCGGATGCGCGGCCGGCCGGTCGGGGACGCCCGGTCGAGGTCCGCGGCCGCCCTCCTCACGGCCCGTCACAGCCGCGTCTGCTGCGGCCTGACGTACATCTCCACGGGCCAGCTGGACCAGGCGCGCGGGGTGCTGCGCCGCACCCTGGAGCTGCTGGAGCCGGTGCTGGAGACGGACGCCCCGGTGGTCGTGCTGGAACCGAGCTGCGCGGCCGCCCTGCGCGGCGACCTCCCCGAGCTGCTGCACGACGACCCGCGCGCCGCCCGCCTCGCCGCCCGCGTCCTGACCCTGGCGGAGGCCCTGGAGCGGCACGCCCCCGACTGGAGACCGCCCCGGCTGGACCGCCCGGCGGTCGGTCAGACCCACTGCCACCAGCACGCGGTCCTGGGCGACACGGCCGACCGCCGGCTGCGCGAGGCCGCCGGCCTCACCGGCGACCTGAGCGGCGGTTGCTGCGGCCTCGCCGGCAACTTCGGGTTCGAGGCAGGGCACTTCGAGGTGTCCAGGGCGTGCGCGGAGGAACAGCTCCTGCCGGCAGTGCGCGCGGCACCGGCCGAGGCGGTGGTCCTGGCGGACGGCTTCTCCTGCCGGACCCAGCTGGAACAACTGGCGGGAGTGCGGGGGCGGCACCTGGCGGAGGTACTGGCGGAAGGACTGGCCGAGGGGCCGGCGGACGGACCGGAGGGCTGAGGCGGCGGGGGCGGGGCGTGGCCGACTGTGGGGCGCCGGATGCGGGGCGGACGTGCGGCGTGGCCGGGTGTGGGTCGGGCGTGGGGCGGACGTGCGGCGTGGCCGGGTGTGGGTCGGGCGTGGGGCGCGGGCGGGTGTGAGGGGGCGCGCGCCTGATCTGCCGTACGGCCGCGGGCACCGGCTCGCTCGCCGGCGGCGCGACCGGGGGCCGGGAGGGGTCGGCCGGGCCGTGTGGTGGGAGCGGGGGCTGTTGGGAGGGGACGGCCGGCCGCGTGGAGTGGGGCGGGCCGCCGGGGAGGGCGGGGCGGACCGAAGAGGGGCGGGCTGGGCGTCCGGGCGGGTTGGTCGGGCCGCCGGGCGGCCCGGGTCGAGATGCCGGAGAGGACGACCCCATGACGCCAAGGTGCCGTCCGGTATCCGAGACGCCGTCGGGTCAGGCGCGTAATTACTTCACACACCTGACTGAAGTCCATTACCCTGCACTCAGCAGTACATCGGGATGAACACTCCCCTCTGTCCGCACGCTGTACGCCCCTTCCGAGACGAGCCCCAGGACCGCCCGTGAGTACCTCCGACACCGTCACACCCACCCGGTCCGACGCGGCAGCCGGGGCGGTGCGCGGCCCGGGCCGCCTCGGCTCCCTCGGGCCCGTCGGCCTGGTGCTCGCCGGTGGCGTCTCCGTGCAGTTCGGCGGGGCGCTCGCGGTGACGCTGATGCCGAGGGCGGGCGCGCTGGGCGTGGTGGCCCTCCGTCTGCTCGTCGCGGCCGTCGTGCTCCTCCTGGTCTGCCGGCCCCGCCTGCGGGGGCACTCGCGGGCCGACTGGGGCACGGTCGTCGTCTTCGGCGTCACGATGGCCGCGATGAACGGCCTCTTCTACCAGGCCGTCGCCCGCATCCCGCTCGGCCCGGCGGTCACCCTGGAGGTCCTCGGCCCCCTGGCCCTCTCCGTCCTGGCCTCGCGTCGGGCGGTCAACCTCGTCTGGGCCGGGCTGGCCCTCGCCGGCGTCTTCCTGCTCGGTGGAGGGGGGTTCGGCGGCCTCGACCCGGCGGGCGTCGCCTTCGCGCTGGGCGCGGGCGCGATGTGGGCGGCGTACATCGTCTTCAGCGCCCGTACGGGCCGGCGCTTCCCGCAGGCCGACGGCCTCGCCCTGGCAATGGCGGTGGGCGCGCTGCTCTTCCTGCCTCTGGGCATCGCCGAGTCGGGCGCCAAGTTGGCCGACCCGGTGACGCTGGGCCTCGGCGCGGCGGTGGCCCTGCTGTCCTCCGTCCTGCCGTACACCCTCGAACTCCTCGCCCTGCGCCGCCTGCCCGCCTCCACCTTCGCCGTCCTCATGAGCCTGGAGCCCGCCCTCGCGGCCACGGCCGGCTTCCTCGTCCTCGGTCAGGCCCTGTCCGTCACGGAGGCCGCCGCGGTCGCCCTCGTCATCGCGGCGAGCATGGGGGCGGTACGGACGCAGGTGGGACGGAGGGCGGCGGCCAAGCCGGCCGCCTGACGGCTCCGGTCCGTCGGCTCCCTCCCTTCTTTCACACCCACCGGCAGTCATGGCACCCACTCCGCCAAAAAATGCAAGCATGCTTGCTTGTTTCTGGGGTGACTGGCATGCTCCCGAGCACACACCGTCGTGCCCCGAGGGAGCGTCACCGTGGACGTGTTCGGCGATCTGCAGCGGGAGAGCGAGGAACTCGACGCGCTCGTCGGGGAGCTGGCGGAAGAGGAGTGGGCGCTCGCCACGCCCGCCGCCGGCTGGACCGTCGCCCATCAGATCGCGCACCTCGCCTGGACCGACCGGGCCGCGTTCCTCGCCGTGACGGACCAGGAGGCCTTCGCCCGTGAGGTCGAGAAGGCGCTGGCCGCGCCCGACCGGTTCGTCGACGAGGGGGCGGAGGAGGGGGCCGCCCGGCCGCCCGGCCGGATCCTCGCCGACTGGCGGACCGGACGACAGGCCCTGGCGGACGCCCTGCGCGCGGCGCCCGCCGGGACGCGGTTCCCCTGGTACGGCCCGCCCATGTCCGCCGCCTCCATGGCCACCGCCCGCCTCATGGAGACCTGGGCGCACGGCCAGGACGTCGCCGACGCCCTGGGTGTCACCCGCGTTCCCACCGACCGCATCCGCCACATCGCGTGGCTCGGGGTCCGCACCCGTGACTTCGCCTTCGGTGTCCACGGCCTCCCCGTCCCCACCGATGCCGTCCGCGTCGAACTCACCGCCCCGTCGGGTGAGTCGTGGGCGTACGGCCCCGAGGACGCCCCCCAGCGGGTCACCGGCCCCGCCCTCGACTTCTGCCTCCTGGTCACCCACCGCGCCCACCGCGCCGACCTCGCCCTCCGGGCGCACGGTCCCGACGCCGACCGCTGGCTGGACATCGCCCAGGCCTTCGCGGGACCGCCCGGCTCCGGCCGCCCGCCGAAGGGAACCGGGCGATGAGGGCCCTGCGCGTCGCCAACGCCTCCGGTTTCTACGGGGACCGCTTCGACGCGATGCGCGAGATGCTCACCGGCGGCGAACTCGACGTCCTCACCGGCGACTACCTCGCCGAGCTCACCATGCTGATCCTCGGACGCGACCGGCTGAAGGACCCGTCCGCCGGGTACGCGCGCACCTTCCTGCGCCAGCTCGAGGAGTGCCTCGGCCTCGCCCACGACCGAGGCGTGCGGATCGTCACCAACGCCGGCGGCCTCAACCCGGCCGGACTCGCCGACGCCGTACGGAAGGCGGCCCGACGGCTCGGCATCCCCGTACGGGTCGCGCACGTCGAGGGCGACGACCTCGGCGCCCGGTACCCCGACAGCCTCACCGCCCACGCCTACCTCGGCGGTTTCGGCATCGCCGCCTGTCTCAAGGAGGGCGCCGACGTCGTGGTCACCGGACGGGTGACGGACGCGGCCCTCGTCACGGGGCCCGCCGCCGCCCACTTCGGCTGGGGGCCCACGGAGTACGACCGGCTCGCGGGCGCCGTCGTCGCCGGGCACGTCCTGGAGTGCGGGACACAGGCCACCGGCGGCAACTACGCCTTCTTCCGGGAACGGGCCGGTGACGTCCGCCGGCCCGGCTTCCCCCTCGCCGAGCTGCACGAGGACGGCGGTTGCGTCATCACCAAGCACCCGGGGACGGGCGGCTTCGTCGACGTCGGCACGGTGACCGCCCAGCTGCTGTACGAGACCGGCGGCGCCCGGTACGCGGGACCCGACGTCACCGCCCGGCTGGACACCGTACGGCTCACCCAGGACGCCCCCGACCGGGTGCGGATAGAAGGCGCGCGCGGCGAGGCGCCGCCCCCGACCCTCAAGGTCGGCCGCACCCGTCTCGGCGGCTTCCGCAACGAGGTCGTCTTCGTCCTCACCGGCCTCGACATCGAGGCCAAGGCCGCGCTGGTGCGGGAACAGATGACGGAGGCCCTCGCCCCGTCCCGCCCGGCCGAGGTGCGGTGGGAGCTGGTCCGCACCGACCGCCGCGACGCCGCCACCGAGGAGACCGCGAGCGCCCTGCTGCGGCTCGTCGTACGGGATCACCGCCAGGAGGTCGTGGGGCGGGCGGCGAGCGGCGCGGCCGTGGAGCTGGCGCTGGCCGGCTACCCCGGGTTCCATGTGCTCGCGCCGCCCGGCAAGGGGTCCCCCTACGGCGTCTTCGAGGCCGCCCACGTCCCCCAGGACGCCGTCACGCACCTCGCGGTCCTCGACGACGGGCGCCGGATCCCCGTCCCCCCGGCCGCCGACACCCGCGTGCTCGAGGACGTGCCGGACCCGCCCCTCCCCGAACCGCTGCCACCGGGGCCCGTGCGGCGCGCCCCGCTCGGACTCGTCGCCGGCGCCCGCAGCGGAGACAAGGGCGGCGACGCCAACGTGGGCGTGTGGGCGCGGTCGGACGAGGCCTGGCGGTGGCTGGCGCACGCGCTGACCGCCGACCGCTTCCGGGAGCTGATCCCGGAGAGCCGCGACCTGACGGTCACCCGGCACGTCCTGCCCCACCTGCGCGCCCTGAACTTCGTCGTCGAGGGCATCCTCGGCGACGGCGTCGCCGCGCAGCACCGTTTCGACCCGCAGGCCAAGGCGCTCGGCGAATGGCTGCGCTCCCGCCACCTGGACATCCCGGAGGCCCTCCTTTGACGGTCATCACGTCCGCCCTGGACCCGCGCGGCCCCGACCACCGCGCCCACCGCGAGGCCATGCTCGCCAAGCTCGACGAGCTGGCCACCGAGCACGCCAAGGCGCTGGCGGGAGGCGGGGAGAAGTACGTGGCCAGGCATCGCGCGCGCGGCAAGCTCCTCGCCCGGGAGCGCATCGAGCTGCTCCTCGACCCCGACACCCCCTTCCTGGAACTGTCGCCGCTGGCCGCCTGGGGCAGCGAGTACACCGTCGGCGCCTCGCTCGTCACCGGCATCGGGGTCGTCGAGGGCGTCGAGTGCCTGATCACCGCCAACGACCCGACCGTGCGCGGGGGCGCCAGCAACCCCTGGAGCCTGAAGAAGGCACTGCGCGCGAACGACATCGCCCTCGCCAACCGGCTGCCCTGCATCAGCCTGGTCGAGTCGGGCGGCGCCGACCTGCCGTCGCAGAAGGAGATCTTCATCCCCGGCGGCGCCGTCTTCCGGGACCTGACCCGCCTGTCCGCCGCCGGGATCCCGACCGTCGCGGTCGTCTTCGGCAACTCCACCGCCGGGGGCGCGTACATCCCCGGCATGTCCGACCACGCGATCATGGTCAAGGAGCGGGCGAAGGTGTTCCTCGGCGGGCCGCCGCTGGTCAGGATGGCCACCGGCGAGGTGAGCGACGACGAGTCCCTGGGCGGCGCGGAGATGCACGCGCGCGTGTCGGGCCTCGCCGACCACTTCGCCGTCGACGAGCGGGACGCGCTGCGGCAGGCCCGGCGGGTGGTGGCCCGCCTCAACCACCGCAAGGCGTACGAGGATCCCGGTCCGGCCGCACCTCCCAAGTACGACGAGGAGGAGCTGCTCGGCATCGTCCCCGGCGACCTGCGCACGCCCTTCGATCCGCGTGAGGTGATCGCCCGCATCGTCGACGCATCCGACTTCGACGAGTTCAAGCCGCTGTACGGGACGAGCCTGGCCACCGGCTGGGCGACCCTGCACGGCTACCCGGTCGGCATCCTGGCCAACGCCCGGGGCGTGTTGTTCAGCGAGGAGTCGCAGAAGGCCGCCCAGTTCATCCAGCTCGCCAACCAGCGCGACATCCCGCTGCTCTTCCTGCACAACACCACCGGCTACATGGTCGGCAGGGAGTACGAGCAGGGCGGCATCATCAAGCACGGCGCCATGATGATCAACGCGGTCGCCAACTCGAGGGTCCCGCACCTGTCCGTGCTCATGGGCGCGTCGTACGGCGCCGGCCACTACGGCATGTGCGGGCGCGCCTACGACCCCCGCTTCCTCTTCGCCTGGCCCAGCGCCAAGTCGGCCGTCATGGGCCCGCAGCAGCTCGCGGGCGTCCTGTCGATCGTCGCCCGCCAGTCGGCCACCGCGAAGGGGCAGCCGTACGACGAGGACGCCGACGCCGCCCTGCGCGCGATGGTCGAGCAGCAGATCGAGTCGGAGTCCCTGCCGATGTTCCTGTCGGGGCGGCTCTACGACGACGGCGTCATCGACCCGCGCGACACCCGTACCGTCCTCGGCCTGTGCCTGTCGGCCGTCCACACCGCGCCCTACGAGGGAGCGCGGGGCGGCTTCGGCGTCTTCCGGATGTGAGGAACCCACGTGATCACTTCAGTGCTCGCCGCCAACCGCGGCGAGATCGCCTGCCGCGTCTTCCGCACCTGCGGTGAGCTGGGCATCCGGACGGTCGCCGTGCACTCGGACGCCGACGAGAACGCCCTCCACGCGCGCGTGGCCGACACGGCCGTACGCCTGCCGGGCTCGGCGCCCGCCGACACGTACCTGCGGGCCGACCTGATCGTGAAGGCGGCCGTGACGGCGGGCGCGGACGCCGTGCACCCGGGGTACGGCTTCCTCTCCGAGAACGCCGACTTCGCGCGCGCCGTCCTCGACGCCGGCCTGGTCTGGATCGGGCCGCCGCCGGAGGCGATCGAGGCGATGGCGTCCAAGACCCGCGCGAAGGCGCTCATGGGACTCACGCCCCTGCGCGCGGACGCGCTCACCGAGGCCGACCTGCCGGTGCTGGTGAAGGCGGCCGCGGGCGGCGGGGGGTGCGGGATGCGCGTCGTACGCCGCCTGGATGAGCTGGGCGCCGCGCTGGACAGCGCGCGCGCCGAGGCCGCGAGCGCCTTCGGCGACGGCGAGGTCTTCGTCGAGCCGTACGTCGAGGACGGGCGCCACGTGGAAGTGCAGGTGCTCGCCGACGCGCACGGCACGGTGTGGGCACTGGGCACCCGCGACTGCTCCCTCCAGCGCCGCCACCAGAAGGTGATCGAGGAGGCGCCGGCGCCCGCCCTGTCCGAGGAGCTCACGCAGGAGGTGTGCGCGCTGGCCGTGCGCGCCGCCCGCGCCGTCGACTACGTCGGCGCCGGCACCGTCGAGTTCCTCGTCGCCGACGGCCGGGCGCACTTCCTGGAGATGAACACCCGCCTCCAGGTCGAACACCCGGTGACGGAGGCCGTCTTCGGCCTCGACCTGGTGGCCGAACAGCTCCGCGTCGCCGAGGGCCACGCCCTCGCCCCGCAGCCGCCCCGCGCGCGGGGCCACGCCGTCGAGGCCCGCCTCTACGCCGAGGACCCGGCCCACGACTGGACCCCCCAGACCGGCACCCTGCACCGCCTCGCCGTCCCCGAGGGCGTCCGCCTGGACACCGGCTACACCGACGGCGACGCGATCGGCGTCCACTACGACCCCATGCTCGCCAAGGTCGTCGCCCACGCCCCCACCCGCGCGGAGGCCGTCCGCAAACTGGCGGGCGCCCTGGAGCGCGCCACGATCCACGGTCCGGTGACCAACCGCGACCTGCTGATCCGCTCCCTGCGCCACGAGGAGTTCGCCTCGGCCCGCATGAACACCGGTTTCTACGAACGCCACCTCGCCGCGCTCACCGAGCCGGCCCCCGACCCGTACGCCCCGCTGGCGGCGGCCCTCGCCGACGCGCACGGCCGCTCCCGCTTCGGCGGCTGGCGCAACCTGCCCTCGCAGCCGCAGGTGAAGCGGTACGCGGTGGACGGCGAGGAGATCGAGGTCGGCTACGCGTACGGGCGCACCGGCCCGACGGCCGAGGGCGTCCTGGTCGTGCACGCGGACCCGGCCCTGGTCGTCCTGGAGGTCGACGGCGTACGGCGCCGCTTCGAGGTCGCCCGCTACGGCGATCAGGTGCACGTCAACACCACCGCGCTCACGGCCCTGCCCCGCTTCCCCGCTCCGGAGGCCCAGCACGCCCCCGGCTCCCTGCCGGCCCCGATGCCGGGCACCGTCGTCAAGCTGGCGGACGGTCTCATCACCGGATCGAGTGTCCGAGCGGGCGAACCGCTGGTCTGGCTCGAAGCGATGAAGATGCAACACGTCATCGCGGCCCCGGTGACGGGGACGGTGACGGAGTTGCCGGTGACGGAAGGACAGCAAGTGGAGATGGGGACGCTCCTGGCGGTGGTGCGGGAGTCCGACCTCTGAGGAGCGCGGGACCGCCATTGACCTGCGGCTCCGCCGCGTGAGCGCGACCAGCCACCACGAACCCGCAGCCGAAGGAGCACCATGACCGCCCTCATCGAACCCGACGAGCACAAGGCACTGCGCGCGGCCGTGTCGTCCTTCGCCGCGACCCACGCGCACGACTCCAAGAGCCTCTGGCGAGAAGCCGCCGAGCTCGGCTACATCGGCGTCAACCTCCCGGAGGCGTACGGCGGTGGCGGCGGCGGCATCACCGAACTCTCCCTCGTCCTCGAAGAGCTGGGCGCCGCCGGCAACCCCCTCCTCATGATGATCGTCTCCCCGGCGATCTGCGGCACGGTGATCGCCCGCTTCGGCACGGAAGCCCAGAAACAGGAGTGGCTCCCCGCGCTGGCCGACGGCACCCGGCTGATGGCCTTCGGCATCACCGAGCCCGACGCCGGCTCCAACAGCCACCGCATCACCACCACCGCCCGCCGCGACGGCGCCGACTGGCTGCTGACCGGCCGCAAGGTCTTCGTCTCGGGCGTCGACATCGCCGACGCCACCCTGATCGTCGGCCGCACCGAAGACGCCCGCACCGGCCGGCTCAAGCCCTGCCTGTTCATCGTCCCGCGTGACGCGCCCGGCTTCTCGCGTCGCAGGATCGACATGGAACTGCACAGCGATGAGAAGCAGTTCGAGCTGGTCCTGGACGACGTACGGCTGCCCGCCGACGCGCTCGTCGGCGACGAGGACGCCGGGCTCCTGCAGCTCTTCGCCGGCCTGAACCCGGAGCGGATCATGACGGCCGCCTTCGCGATCGGCATGGGCCGCCACGCCCTCGCCAAAGCCGTCTCCTACGCGCGCGAGCGCACCGTCTGGAAGACTCCCATCGGCGCCCACCAGGCCATCGCCCACCCCCTGGCACAGGCGCACATCGACCTCGAACTGGCCCGCCTGATGATGCAGAAGGCGGCCCACCTGTACGACGCGGGGGACGACGTCGGGGCGGGCGAGGCCGCCAACATGGCGAAGTACGCGGCCGGGGAGGCCTGTGCGAGGGCGGTCGACCAGGCCGTGCACACCCTCGGCGGCAACGGCCTCACCCGCGAGTTCGGCCTCGCCAGGCTGATCACGGCGGCGCGCGTGGCTCGTATCGCCCCGGTGAGCCGGGAGATGATTCTCAACTACGTCTCCCACCGGACCCTGGGCCTGCCCAAGTCGTACTGAACCGCGCCGAGTTGTGCCAGTCGCGCGAGGAGGACCATGTTCCGCAGCGAGTACGCAGACGTCCCGCCCGTAGACCTCCCCATCCACGACGCCGTGCTGGGCCGCGCCGCCGAGTTCGGCGACCTGCCGGCCCTCGTCGACGGCACCGACGGCACCACCCTCACCTACGAACAGGTCGACCGCTTCCACCGGCGGATCGCCGCGGGCCTCGCCGACGCCGGAGTCCGCAAGGGCGATGTCCTCGCCCTGCACAGCCCCAACACCATCGCCTTCCCGACCGCGTTCTACGCGGCCACCCGCGCGGGAGCCACCGTCACCACCGTGCACCCGCTCGCCACGGCCGAGGAGTTCGCCAACCAGCTCGGCGACTCGGCCGCCCGCTGGATCGTCACCGTCTCGCCGCTGCTGGAGACGGCCCGCCGGGCCGCCGGCATCGCGGGTGGCGTCCGGGAGATCTTCGTCTGCGACAGCGCCCCCGGCCACCGCTCCCTGATCGACATGCTCGCCTCGGCCGCCCCCGAGCCGCGGATCGTCCTCGACCCCGTCGAGGACGTGGCGGCCCTGCCGTACTCCTCCGGCACCACCGGCGTCCCCAAGGGCGTGATGCTCACGCACCGGCAGATCGCCACCAACCTCGCCCAGCTCGAACCGGCGATCCCGGCCGGCCCCGGCGACCGCGTCCTCGCCGTCCTTCCCTTCTTCCACATCTACGGCCTCACCGCCCTGATGAACGCGCCGCTGCGCATGGGCGCCACCGTCGTCGTCCTGCCCCGCTTCGACCTGGAGACGTTCCTCGCCGCCCTCCAGAACCACCGCATCACCGCCCTGTACGTGGCCCCGCCGATCGTGCTGGCCCTCGCCAAACACCCGGCGGTCGCCCAGTACGACCTGTCCTCCCTGAAGTACGTCATCAGCGCGGCCGCGCCCCTCGACGCCGACCTCGCCGCCGCCTGCTCCCGGCGCCTGAACCTGCCGCCCGTGGGCCAGGCCTACGGCATGACGGAACTGTCCCCCGGCACCCACGTCGTCCCCCTCGACGCCATGGCCGACGCCCCCGCCGGCACCGTCGGCAAGCTCATCGCCGGCACCGAGATGCGCATCGTCTCCCTCGACGACCCCACCGAGGACCTAGGCGTCGGCGAGACCGGCGAGATCCTCATCCGGGGCCCGCAGATCATGAAGGGCTACCTGGGCCGCCCCGACGCCACCACCGCCCTGATCGACGGCGACGGCTGGCTGCACACCGGCGACGTCGGCCGCGTCGACGAGGCCGGCTGGCTCTTCGTCGTCGACCGCGTGAAGGAACTCATCAAGTACAAGGGCTTCCAGGTGGCCCCCGCCGAACTGGAGGCACTGCTGCTCACCCACCCCGGCATCGCCGACGCCGCCGTCATCGGCGAGTACAACGCCGACGGCAACGAGGTGCCCCACGCGTACGTGGTCCGCCAGCCCACCGCCCCCGGCCTCTCCGAAGGAGAGATAGCCATCTACGTCGCCGAACGGGTCGCCCCCTACAAGCGCGTCCGTCACGTCACCTTCATCGACGCCGTCCCCCGCGCCGCCTCCGGGAAGATCCTCCGCCGACAGCTCAGGGAGGCCCGCCCATGACGTCACTGATCGGCCGCACGCGCGCGCGGGGGGTCGAGACCCTCAGCCTCGACTCACCGGACACCCGCAACGCCCTGTCGCGCCCGCTCGTCGCCGAGCTGACCGACGCGCTCGGCCGGTGCGGCCGGGACCCCGCCGTACGCGCCGTCGTCCTCACCCACACCGGCACCACCTTCTGCGCGGGCGCCGACCTGCGCGACCCCCCGCCCGCCGAGGCGCTCACCGCCCTCCTGGAGGACATCGTCCGGCTGCGCAAGCCGGTCGTGGCCCGGGTCGCCGGGCACGTCCGGGCGGGCGGCCTGGGCCTGCTCGGGGCCTGCGACATCGCGGTCGCCTCCGACGCGGCGACCTTCGCGTTCACCGAGGTCCGCATCGGCGTCGCGCCCGCCGTCATCTCCCTGCCGCTGCTGCCCCGCGTCGACCCGCGTGCCCTCGCCCGCTACTGCCTCACCGGCGAGACCTTCGGCGCGACCGAGGCCGCCCGCATCGGCCTGGTCACCGTGGCCGCCGGCGGCCACGACCCGGACGAGGCCCTCGCCCCCGTCCTCGACGGCCTGCGCAGGGCCGCACCCGGGGCCCTGGCCCGGACCAAGGAACTGCTCACGGCTACAGTGCTGGAGGCCTTCGCCGAGGACGCGGGCGAGATGAACAGGCTCTCCGCCGCGTTGTTCGCCCAGCCCGACGCCCGCGAAGGGATGACGGCCTTCCTCGAACGACGGGAACCCTCATGGGTGCTGTGACCACGGTCGACCGTGGCCCGGGCGACCGCGCCCCCAAGCAGGACCGCAGCCGGGCCACCCGGCAGCGGCTCCTGGAAGCCGCCGTGGCCTGCCTCGCCGAGCACGGCTGGGCGGGCTCCACGGTCTCGGTGGTCGCCGAACGCGCGGGCGTCTCCCGCGGCGCCGCCCAGCACCACTTCCCCACCCGCGAGGACCTGTTCACCGCCGCCGTCGAGTACGTCGCCGAGGAACGCTCCCTCGCGCTGCGCGCCCTCTTCCCCCAGGGCGCCGCGGGCGACCGGCAGGCGGTCGTCTCCGCCCTCGTCGACCTCTACACCGGCCCACTCTTCCGCGCGGCCCTGCACCTGTGGGTGGCCGCGTCGAACGAGGAGCAACTGCGCCCGCGCGTCACCGAACTCGAGGCCCGCGTCGGCCGCGAGACCCACCGCATCGCCGTGGAGCTGCTCGGCGCCGACGAGTCCCGCCCCGGCGTCCGCGAGACCGTCCAGGGCCTGCTCGACATGGCCCGCGGTCTGGGTCTCGCCAACCTCCTCACCGACGACCGCCCGCGCCGTGAGCGGGTCGTGACCCAGTGGGCGGCGCTGCTGGAGGAGACGCTGGGCCGGCCCGCCACCGGCTGAGCCGGACCCGCTGTCAGTGGCGGGGCCTACCGTGCGGGCATGGGGAGCACCTTCCAGACGATCGTCGACCGCGACGCGGGACCGCGGGACGCAGCGGTCCTCGCGCGGCCCGTGGTGGAGTGGCTCGTGGCCGAGGGCATCGTCCTCGCCGACGCCGAGCCCGGCTGGGCCCTCGGGGACCATCCCGCCCACCCGCCGGGGCCGCACTGGCACAAGGCGGTCACCGACGCCCGCTGGGGCGCGCCGGAGGGCGTCGCCGTCCACACCGAGCGCCACGTCTTCTACAGCAACTACCACGCCACGAAGGGCTCCACCGCGATCTGCCCACGCTGCGGGACGGCCGGCGATCCCGACGACCGGGTCTGGTCGTCGTACCTGTCCACCGTGGTCGACGCCTGGTACGCGACGGGCACGGCCGACGCGGAATGCGCCTCCTGCGGCGTGTCGGTCCCGCTGCCCGACTGGGACTGGACCGACGACCACCTGGCCTTCGTCCACCTCGGCTTCCAGTTCTGGAACTGGCCGTCGCTCAGCGAGGCGTTCCGCGCCCGCGTCACCGAGCTCCTGGGCGGGCACCGCACGGCGTTCCTCCCCGGCAAGGTGTGAGGAGACGGCCCGCGGGCCGGCTCACGGACTGAGCCGCTCCACCCGCCAGCTGCCGTCCGCCCGCGCCACGTACCGCAGCCGGTCGTGCAACCGGTTCTCCCGCCCCTGCCAGAACTCCACCGACTGCGGCGCCACCCGGAAACCGCCCCAGTGCGGCGGCACCGGCACCTGCTCGCCCTCCGGGTAGCGGGCCGCGAGCTCGGCGTAGGAGGCGTCGAGGTCGGCGCGGGTGGTGATGACCGACGACTGGGCGCTGGCCCACGCGCCGAGCTGCGAGCCGTGCGGCCGGGTACGGAAGTACGCGGCCGTCTCGTCCCGGCCCGTACGCCGGGCCACCCCCTGCACGATGACCTGCCGGGCCATCGGATGCCACGGGAAGAGCAGCGAGACGTACGGGTTCTCCGCCAGGTCGCGGGCCTTGCGGGAGTCGTAGTTGGTGTAGAAGACGAAGCCCTGCTCGTCGAAGTGCTTCAGCAGCACCGTGCGGGAGCTGGGCCGCCCCTCGGCGTCCGCCGTGGCGACCACCATGGCGTTCGGCTCGAACAGGTGGGCCTCCGCCGCGGCCTGCTTGAACCAGCGCGCGAACTGCTCCACGGGCGTCGCGGCCAGGTCGGACTCGGCGAGGCCCTCGGCCCGGTACTGCTTGCGCATCGAGGCGGGATCGGGGGAGACGGCGTCTGCGGCGTTCACGCGGTCATCTTGCCGTATGGAAGGCCGCCCACCGGAAGACCACCCCACCAAAGGTGGCACTGAGTGCCGCGAGGGCTCCCCAAAGGTGGCACTCGGGGATATGGTGCTGATGCCATCCCGGTTGGGTGACCGCCGGCCGCGCGGGGCATCAACGGGGTGACCGCCCAGGACCGCGAGTCCCCGCAGGGACCGTGGATCCACCGGCGCCATCGGACGCACCATCTGTCGCACACATCTCGAGGAGCCGCCTGATGTCCGACTTCGTACCCGGGCTCGAAGGAGTCGTCGCGTTCGAGACGGAGATCGCCGAACCCGACAAGGAGGGCGGCGCACTCCGGTACCGGGGCGTCGACATCGAGGACCTCGTCGGCCACGTCTCCTTCGGCAACGTGTGGGGCCTGCTCGTCGACGGCGCCTTCAACCCCGGCCTGCCGCCCGCCGAGCCGTTCCCCATCCCCGTCCACTCCGGCGACATCCGCGTCGACGTCCAGTCCGCCCTCGCCATGCTCGCCCCCGTCTGGGGCCTGAAACCCCTCCTCGACATCGACGCCGAGCAGGCCCGTGAGGACCTCGCGCGCGCCGCCGTCATGGCCCTGTCCTACGTCGCCCAGTCCGCCCGCGGCCAGGGCCGCCCCATGGTCCCGCAGCGCGAGATCGACAAGGCCCAGTCCGTCGTCGAGCGCTTCATGATCCGCTGGCGTGGCGAGCCCGACCCCAAGCACGTCGCCGCCGTCGACGCCTACTGGACCTCCGCCGCCGAACACGGCATGAACGCGTCCACCTTCACCGCCCGTGTCATCGCCTCCACCGGCGCGGACGTCGCCGCGGCCCTCTCCGGCGCCGTGGGAGCCATGTCCGGCCCCCTGCACGGCGGCGCCCCGTCCCGCGTCCTCGGCATGATCGAGGAGATCGAGCGGACCGGGGACGCCGAGGCGTACGTCAGGCAGGCCCTCGACCGGGGCGAACGCCTGATGGGCTTCGGCCACCGCGTCTACCGCGCCGAGGACCCCCGCGCGCGCGTGCTGCGCCGCACCGCCCGCGAGCTGGGCGCCCCCCGCTTCGAGATCGCGGAGGCCCTGGAGAAGGCGGCCCTCGCCGAGCTCCACGCCCGCCGCCCCGACCGCGTCCTGGCGACGAACGTCGAGTTCTGGGCGGCCATCGTCCTGGACTTCGCCGAGGTCCCGGCGCACATGTTCACCTCGATGTTCACCTGCGCCCGCACGGCCGGCTGGTCGGCGCACATCCTGGAACAGAAGCGCACCGGCCGCCTGGTCCGCCCCTCCGCCCGCTACATCGGCCCCGGCCCCCGCGACCCCCGGGAGATCGAGGGTTACGGGGACATCGCGCACTGACGCGAGCCGCGGGGCGTCACGCGGGGCTGAGCAGCTCCGCGTGATGCCGCTCCGCCACCAGCGGGTGCGCCCGCAGCTTGCCCTTCAGCTCGTTGAACCCGTACTCGGCGAAGAGCGGGTTCGCCGGATCGTCGGTCACACCGGGCGCTGTGGAGGCGTGCGGGAAGGGCAGCGGCTCGATCCGCGCGTCCAGCCGCGGGTTGTAGAAGAACGGCACGGAGAACCGCTCGACGGCGCTGGGCGGCGACACGACGCGGTGGTTGGTGGCGACGAGATACCCGTCGGTCGCCACCTCCAGCAGTTCCCCGAGATTGACGACGAAGGCGCCGGGGACGGGCGGCACGTCGTGGAACAGCCCGTCCTCCCGCTGCACCTGCAGCCCGCCCACCGCGTCCTGCAGCAGCAGGGTCAGGAACCCGTAGTCCTTGTGGGCCCCCACCCCCTGGCCGGCGCCGTCCCCGGCGCTGCCCGGATACCGCACCAGCTTCAGATGCGGATGCGCCCGCTCGCCGAAGACCGGGTCGTAGAAGTCGGCCGGCGCGCCGATCGAGGCGAGCAGCTCGTGCAGCAGCTTCTCGGCGACACCGCTGAGCCGTTCGATCCACCGCAGGGCGGCCACCCGCAGCTCGGGCAGACCGCCGGGCCACTGGTTGGGCCCCTCCAGCCACCAGTACGCGGGCTCCCCGGGCCCCGGGATCCGCGCCGGCCGTTCCGCCCCGATGTCGAGCTGGTCCCGCCAGTCCCGCCGCCCCCCGGTCCGCTCGTCGCCGGTGCGGGTGTACCCCCTGAAGTGCGGCGAGTTCACGTTGTCGATCGCGAGCCGCTCGGCCTCCGGAAGGGCGAAGAAGCGGCGCATGGCGGTGAGCAGCGCGTGGGTCTCCTCGTCGCTCACGCCGTGCCCCACGAGCTGGAAGAACCCCACGTCGTGCGCGGCACTGTGCAACTGCGCGTGCAACAGCGCCCGCGCCCGGGGCCCGCGGTCGGCGGCGGAGAGGTCGATGATCGGCAACTGCTGGTACGACGGCTTCGCAGACGTCTGGGTCACGTTCGTCATGGGTGCATCCGCAGGGTGTACGGGTCCCGCGCGAACGCCGTGGGTGGGGCGGCGCACGGGTGCCGGATGGGCGGGAGGAGGAGAAGCGAGGCGACCCGAAGGGCCGCGACAGGAAGGCCGGACAGCTCAGACGAAGCGTCGACAGCCCATGCTCGTGACGCGGACGTAGTCCACGTGGCGGCGTCGAACGAGCGAAAGCATGCGGACAGCGTACTGCTTGCCGAAAGATCCGTACGTGGCGCGGATCACCCACCGGAGAATCTCCGAACGGGCGGAATCTCGGAGCGCGCGGAATCTCCGAATGCGCGGAAGCACCGAAGACGCAGACGACCCGCGAGTCTGGTCCTCCGTGAGGAGGGGCCGGCCGGACGTACCGGCGACTCGCGGGTCGGGTGACTGCGTTGGATTGGCCGGCTGCGTGCGTCTCGCGCACGCTGGTCCGGCACCGCACTGCGTGTGGTGGCGGGTGCTAGCCCGCAGCCACCTCCGACGTCCGGTGTGCATACATGCTCCGAACCACCTCCTCTCTTCGGTACCTCCACCCTAAGAACCGGGCCATCCTCGCTCAACCATTTTTTTCGAGACGCCGACGTCGGCGACTCCGCCCGGATGCCCTGGCCGTACCCGGCACCCTCGACGACCTGGCGGAACTCGTCCGTGCCCAGGGTGGGGACTCTGTCACGCCGGGCTGACCGTGAGCCCCGTGATCGTGGCCAGCAGGGCGTCCACCAGCGGGCTTTCCTCCCCCGTCCGCCGGGCCACCGCCACGGTCGTGCGGGCTGTGGACGGGTCCACGGGACGGAAGACGACGCCCTCCAGCCGGACGCGGCGGATGCCCGCGGGTGCGAGGGAGACGCCGAGGCCCGCCTCGACCAGGGCGCAGACCGTCACCCACTCGACGGCTTCCTGGGCGACGTGCGGAGTGAAGCCGGCCGAGGCGCACAGGGTGGTGATGCGGTCGTGGAGGCCGGGGCCGGCCTCGCGCGGGAGGAGGACGAAGGGGGCGTGCGCGAGGGCGGAGAGGGGGACCGTGGGCTTCGCGGCCAGCGGGTGGGTGGTCGGGAGGACCGCGACGAAGGGCTCGGTCAGGAGCGTCGTGAAGGAGAGGTCGGGGTCCTGGGGCGGGGGCTCGCGCAGGAGCCCGACGTCGACGGTCCCCTCGCGCAGCGCGGTGAGTTGGGGGGCGGTCGTCATCTCGCGGAGGTCCAGGTGGACGCCGGGGAAGCGGGCGCGGTGGGCGCGCAGGAGGCCGGGCAGGACGGTGGGGGCGAGGGACGCGGCGAAGGCGACGCGCAGTCGGCCGGTGCGGCCGTCCCCGGCGGCGCGGGCCGCGGCCAGGCCGTTGGCGAGGCCGGTGAGGGCGCGGCGGGCGGCGGGCAGGAGCGCGTGGCCGGCGGGGGTGAGGGCGACGGCGCCCGGGGCCCGGGTGAACAGGGGGTGGCCGACCTTCTCCTCCAGGCGCCGGATCTGCTGGCTCAGCGGCGGCTGGGCGATGCCGAGCCGGCCGGCGGCCCGGCCGAAGTGGAGTTCCTCGGCGAGGACGACGAACGCGTGCAGTTGGGGGAGCGGAAGTTCCGGGCGTTCCATATCCGCAGAGATATCAGAGCTGTCGCGATCGCGTATTGGACGTATCGCCCCTGCTCACCTAGCGTCCCGGCCATGACCGAGCGACGCGCCATTCTCAGTGGCTCCCCCTTCGAGGAGCAGATCGGATACGCCCGGGCCGTCGTCGACGGTGACTGGGTGCACGTGTCGGGGACGACCGGCTACGACTACGCGACGATGACGATCTCGGACGACGTGGCCGAACAGGCCGAGCAGTGTCTGCGCAACGTCGGCGCCGCGCTGGCCGAGGCGGGCTGCGGCTTCGCCGACGTCGTACGGGTGCGGTACCTGCTGCCCGAACGGGCCGACTTCGAGCCCTGCTGGCCGGTGCTGCGCCGCTGTTTCGGGGAGGTGCGGCCGGCCGCGACGATGATGGTGTGCGGGCTCGCCGATCCCCGCATGAGGATCGAGATCGAGGTGTACGCGCGGCGACCCGCGCGAGGCACGCGGTCCCGTTGACGCGCGCGCGTGGGGGGCACGCTTCCCTGGCGCCGTGACGGATCTTCGGATGGATCCCGTGGCCGGTGAGGCCATGCTCGAGCAGTGGCGGTACGTCCACCACGCGATCGTGCCGCCGGCCGCGATGTCCCTCGACGAGGTACGCGCGCGTGCGGCGCGCTACCGCCTGGAGAACGCCTGCGCCGGTGATGTCCACGTCGGCTGCTCCACGGTGCGGCCGCCGGCGGGCGAGGAGGCGGTGGCGACGGTCGTCGCGCGCGTGCTGCCGGCCCACCGGCGCCGCGGCTACGGCACCGCCCTGTACGACCGGGGGCTCGCGCACGCGCGCGTGCCGGGCGCCCGGGGGATCGACACGTGCGTGCCGGCCGTCAACGAGGACGGCCTGCGGTTCGCGGCCGCGCGTGGTTTCGTGGGGACCGAGCGGTACGTGCTGGACGGCGGGGGCGATGTCTGGGTCGACCTGCGGCCGGCCGCCACGCCCCCCGCGGCCGGCCGAGCGCAGCGAGCCCCGTAACGCGCCCGGTCCGCGGTACAACGATTCCTCTGCAATCTTGCGGGAACCATATGTGGGCTGCGTCACGTTCCAGTTGAATGAGGGCACGTGAGCGAACCTGCAGGGGGTCCAGGTGAGTGCTTCCCGGCGTAGTGGGACCACCGACGAACTGGGTCCGGACGAGCCCGAGCGGGCCGGTCCGGTGGGCCCGGACGGCTCGGACCTGCTCGCCGCGCTGCTCGACGGCATGGACGCGGCCCTGTGCGCCTTCGACGGCGACGGCGTCGTCACCCACTGGAACCGGGAGGCCGAGCGCATCCTCGGCTGGACCGCCGAGGACGCCGTGGGACGGCGCGGCTTCGCCGGGTGGGCGGTGCGCGAGGCGGACGCCGAGGAGGTCGAGGGCCGCCTGATGGCCGCCATGCACGCGCCCGGCCGGCAGGTGCACGAGTTCGCCCTGGTGACCAAGGACGGCGGCCGCGTGCTGGTGCGCACCCAGTCCGCCGCCGTGCGCGGCCCGGACGGCAAGCCCGCCGGCCTGTACTGCGCCTTCAGCGAGGTGCACGCGCAGATCGACCTGGAGCGTTCCATCGCGCTCAGCGAGGCCCTCTTCGAGGACGCCTCCTGGGGTGTCGTCCTCGTCGACGCCGACCTGCGCCCCGCCGTGGTCAACGCGCACGCCGCCCGCGCGCTGGGCACCGGCCGTACGGCCGTGCTGGGCCGCCCGCTGGGCGAGCTGCTCACCCGGGGCGTCGAGGACCTGGAGAACGCCCTGACGCACGTCCTCGCCGAGGGCGCTCCGCCCGCGCCCGCCGAGATGTGGGTGGGGGTGCGCACTGCGGAGGGCGAGAAGCGGCGCTGCTGGCGCAGCGGGTTCCTGCGGCTGGCCTCGCCGCTGGCCGAGGAGCCGGTGCCGCTCGGGGTCGGGTGGCTCTTCCAGGACGTCACCGAGGCCAAGCAGGGCGAGCAGGAGGCCGCGCTGCTGCGCTTCCGCGCCAACCAGCTGCACCGTGCCTCCCGCGCGGCCGCCGAGTGCGAGGACCCGGCCGAGGCGGCCACCGTGTATCTCGACTTCGCGCTCGCCGGCTTCGCCGACCACGCCGTGATCGACCGTGTGGCGGGCGCCCCGGCGGCCGACGGCGAGTCCGACGCGCCGCCGCGGCTGGTACGGGTCGCGGCCACGCCCTCGGGCGGTCCCGGCCCCAGCGCGCTGACCGGCCACGCGGGGCTGCCCGTGTGGTACGCCGAGGGGCATCCGGCGCTGCAGTGCGTGGCCCGCGCCGGTTCCGTGCGCGCCTCGACGGGCACCGCGGCGCCGGACCAGGCGCGTGAGTGGGCCCGCGCGCGTCAGTGGCCCGAGGACACCGTGCACGCCCTGTGCGCCGTCCTGCGGAGCCGGGGCCGCACCCTCGGCGTCGTGACGTTCCTGCGCGGCGCGGCCCGCACCGCGTTCGAACGGTCCGACGCGACGTACGCCGAGGACGTCGCGGTACGCATAGCGGCGGCCCTGGACCTGGCGGGGCCGCCCGGAGGCGGCCAGGGCGTCTGAGACGGGCGGCGGGACGAGGAGGAGTGCTTCAGCGCCGGTAGAAGATCCGGTCCCCGTACTCCTCCATGATCCGGCCGTTCCACTCGGACCCGCCGTCCACGTTGCCGGAGCGCAGCAGCGGGGGCTCGATGCCGCGGTCGGCGAGGGAGGCGGCGGCGGTGGCCATGACGGCCTGGAGCAGGGCCGTGGTGACGACCGTGGAGGCGGGCGCGAAGGGCACCGGGACGGTGTCGAGGGTCAGCTCGGCGTCCCCGACGGCGATCTTGGAGTCCAGGACGAGGTCGCAGTGGTCCTTCAGGAAGGTCCCCGAGGAGTGCCGGGACGTCGTCTGCGTGGCGTAGGCCACCGATGTCACGCCGATGACCTTCACGCCCAGGGCCCGGGCGTTCAGGGCCATCTCCACGGGCAGGGCGTTGCGGCCCGACAGGGAGATGATCACGAGGGCGTCGCCCGCGCGGACCGGGGAGGTGGCCAGGACGGCGCCCGCCAGGCCGTCGACGCGCTCCAGCGCGGAGCCGAGGGTGGCGGGTACGACGTCGACGCCGACGACGCCGGGGACGGGGAGCAGGTTCATCAGGGCCAGGCCGCCGGCCCGGTAGACGACGTCCTGCGCGGCCAGTGAGGAGTGGCCGGCGCCGAAGGCGAAGAGGCGGCCGCCGGAGGCCACGGTGTCGGCGAGCAGGGTGCCCGCGGCCTCGATGGCCCCGGCCTCCTCGTCGCGGACCCGGTGCAGCAGGCCGATCGCGGCGTCGAAGAACTGGGCGGCGGGCGTGCGGTCACTCATCCGAAAGGCCCCTTTGCCGTGTCCGGTGTCCGTGTCGCGGATCACGGTGCGGTCTGGACCAGCGCCCTGTCAATACGGCGCGGTACGGTCGGTCGGCGGCGCCCCCGAAGGGCCGCCGACGCCGGTGCCGCCCCTGACGTGACCGCCTCCTTCCCACGGCGCGGCACGGTTGTCAGTGGTATCCGGCAGAATTGAAGCCAGGGCCAGCGCACGCGCCGGAGAGCCGTCGAGCCTTCGGCACATCTCATCAAGGGGCACGTATGTCCGGACTGATCGACACCACGGAGATGTATCTCCGCACCATCCTCGAGCTGGAGGAGGAAGGTGTGGTCCCCATGCGCGCCCGGATCGCCGAGCGGCTCGACCAGAGCGGGCCGACGGTCAGCCAGACGGTGGCGCGCATGGAGCGTGACGGCCTGGTCTCCGTGGCCAGCGACCGCCACCTGGAGCTCACGGACGAGGGCCGTCGGCTGGCCACGCGCGTGATGCGCAAGCACCGCCTCGCCGAGTGTCTCCTGGTCGACGTGATCGGCCTGGAGTGGGAGCAGGTGCACGCGGAGGCGTGTCGCTGGGAGCACGTGATGAGCGAGGCCGTCGAGCGACGCGTCCTCGAGCTGCTGCGCCACCCCACCGAGTCGCCGTACGGCAACCCGATCCCGGGCCTGGAGGAGCTGGGCGAGAAGGACGGGGCCGACCCGTTCCTGGACGAGGGCATGGTCTCGCTCGCCGACCTCGACCCGGGCCTTGAGGGCAAGACGGTCGTCGTCCGCCGGATCGGCGAGCCGATCCAGACGGACGCGCAGCTGATGTACACGCTGCGTCGGGCGGGTGTGCAGCCCGGTTCGGTGGTGAGCGTGACGGAGTCGGCCGGCGGGGTGCTGGTGGGCAGCGGCGGTGAGGCGGCCGAGCTGGCGTCGGACGTCGCCTCCCACGTGTTCGTCGCCAAGCGCTGAGGGCCGGGCCGAGCCTCGGCGCTGAGCCGAGGGCCGGGCTGAACGGTGGGTCGAACACCGGTCGAACGCCGGACCGAGTGCTGAGCATTGTTCAATTCCTGGGGCGCCAGGGGTGGTTGGGGCGACCGTCGATGTCGTCGGATCGGGGATTCCCTGCGCCGAATCGCAGCGCTCCGGCGCCGCGCGTGCCAGTCTGTCGCGTGAGGCATATGACCTGAGGGGGCGGGATGGTCTGCCGCGGACAAAGGGAGGGCCCCGGTGCCGTGGGGCACCGGGGCCTGTCCTCCCCTGTACCGACCCGGAGCCCCGAGCTCTCAGGGTCAGTTCCCTCGGACCGTTTTCCCCGAGCGGTCCGCCTCCCGTTGAAGATCTCCCCTCGGTGGTGGCGATCATTCCTTGCGGGTGGTCACTCGTACGAGGGGTGTTGGCCGCAGACGCAGGCATTCTCGAATGTGCATTCGATAGCCTGCGGGTGACGGACCCTCGCGAGTGACGGACCGTGCGTGTGACGGACGGCGCGGGGCGTGCGATGAACGAAGGCAGTGGGCAGCACAGCGGTACGACGGCAGACACGACGCGTGACCGGACCGGCCGGCTCGAGCGGGAGCGACGGGTCCGAGCGGAGGTAGGGGGGTGCCAGGACCTATGGCGCGACGCATCGACGTGAGGGGGGCGGCCGGGGTGCGCCTGGCGGCCTGGGAGTTCGGCGACCCGCCCAAGGGCGACCCGTCGGACTACGGGTCGGAAGCCACGATTCCGGCCCAGTCGGCCTCGGACGGGGCGACACCGGCCGGGCCCGCCGCCCCCGCCCCGACCACCGGCGTCCTGTTACTGCACGGCCTGATGGGCCGGGCCTCGCACTGGGCGTCCACCGCCCGCTGGCTCTCCGAACGGCACCGCGCGGTCGCCCTCGACCAGCGCGGCCACGGCCAGAGTGAGAAGCCCTCCCAGGCCTCCTTCACCCGCGAGGCGTACGTCGAGGACGCCGAGGCCGCCCTCGAGCAGCTCGGCCTCGCCCCCGCCGTCCTCATCGGCCACGCCATGGGCGCCCTGACCGCCTGGCAGCTCGCCGCCAAGCGCCCCGACCTGGTCTCCGGCGTGATCATCTGCGACATGCGGGCCTCCGCGCTCGGCGTGGCCTCGCAGCGCGAGTGGGCCGACTGGTTCGCGTCCTGGCCCGTCCCCTTCGCCACACTCGCCGACGTCCGCAAGTGGTTCGGCGAGGACGACCCCTGGGTGGAGCGGCCGAACCCGGCTCGCGGCGAGTTCTACGCCGAGGTGATGCACGAGTCCGCCGACGGCTGGCGTCCCGTCTTCGACCCCGAGCAGATGCTGAAGTCCCGCGAGACCTGGGTCTACGACGCCCACTGGGAGGAGCTCGCCCAGGTCCGGTGCCCCACCCTGGTCGTCCGCGGCCTCGACGGCGAGCTGGGCCGCGCGGAGGCGCAGGAGATGGTCCGTGTGCTGCCCCGCGGGGAGTACGCGGAGGTCGCCGACGCGGGGCACCTCGTCCACTACGACCAGCCGGAGGCCTGGCGGGCGGCGATCGAGCCGTTCCTCGACGGGGTCCTCACCCCCTGAGGGCCGGTGTCGCCCGCCCTCACGGGGTGAGTCGACGGCCCGGGGCGACCGTGGGCGTCCCTGGTGGGACGGCGACGCGGGGCGGCGCCCTCGCGGCGGAGCCGCACCTGTCGGCGGCCGGCTCGGTGGACGTGCGGGGGGAAGACGACCGTCGCGCCGGACGCCGTGTACCGCTCCAGTACCCCCCGGATGGTCTGCGTGGAGACGGGATCGACGCCTTCGAACGGCTCGTCGGGGAAGAGGACTTCGGGATGGTGCAGCGGCGCCACCGTGAGCCCGGTCTTCTTGCGTACGCCGGTCGAGCAGTCGGCGACGAGCTTGTGCCGGGCGCCGGCCGGATCGAGGACGTCCAGCAGCTGCGTGGCCCGCTTGTCGACCTCGTCCCCGGCGAGCCCCCGCAACCGCCCGCTGCAATGGAGCAGTTCACGCCCCGACAGACGCTCGAACAGCCGCGGCCCCTCGGGCAGCCCCGTTGGGCCCGACGAGTCCGATGAACTTCCCCGCGGGCAGGTCCAGAACGATGCCGGCGACGGCGACCTGCTGCCCGAACCGCTTCCGGAGTCCACGCACACGTACGGCGGCTGTGCCCACGACTGCTTCGGAGGTCATGGCCGAACCCTCCGGCGGATCAGGCGCCCCGGAAGGGCGCGCGGCGTTGTCCGGCATGCGGCCCCGCCGCATGGGCGCGAGCAACCACGAACGACCCGCACTCGCCGCCGTACCGGAACCTGGCCGATCGGAAGGCGCCCCTAGCGATCCCTGCCGCACGCGTAGGCGAGCGGCGAGATCAACTCCTCCGCGTCCGGCAGCCACCGGTTCGCCGGTGTCGGCCGGCAGGCCCACTGCACGGCCCCCCGCGACCCGAACCGCGTGGGCGGCGCGGCCACGTACGCGCCCTCGCCCAGCGCGACGAGGTCCAGCGACCCCAGGGACCAGCCGAGCTTGCGGATCAGCTCCGGCAGCTTCACCGGCGCGCCCGGCAGGACGAAGAAGTGCATCCGGCGGTCCGGCGCCAACGTCACCGGTCCCAGCGTCAACTCCATCCGCTCCATCCGCGCCAGCGCCAGGAACCCCGCCGTCTCCGGCACGGAGATCGCGTCGAAGGTGCGCCCGGTCGGCAGCAGGATCGAGGCGGTCGGCTGCTTCTGCCACATCCGGCGCGCGACGGTCGCACTGCCCGTCGCCTGCGTCGCCCAGTCCGGCCGCGAGGGATGCGCCCCGGGCGCCGGACACGCCGCGTCACCGCAGGAGCACCGCTGCACCCCGTCGACGGCTTCCAGCCAGGTGCCGGGGAAGACGTCCCAGTGACGGTCCTCGGCGTAGCGAACAGCGGTGTCCAGCAGCGATTCCCCGCGCTGCTTCGGGATTTGGGTGGCTTCGGTGCCCGCGATGGTCTCTTCCACGATGAACACAACTCTGGGCGTCACCAGGGGTTACGCCCGCCCGTGTGCGCGGGGGAGGAGCATCGATTCCCCGTCCGGGGCGCATGGGTGCATGGCTGGGGGCGCGCAGGAGGAATGAGCGCGGGAGCGGGTAGTCACGCTTGGGGGTCGGCTTCCACCTTTACCCCGGCAATCCTCGCATGCCTCGCATTTTCGCCCTGCCCATGGGGCATCGATCTTCCCGGCCGGAACTTCTCGGTGGAAGACACGTCAACTCGGTGCGCGGGACGGCACCGCAGCCACACGGCGAGCGAGCCGAAGGCGAGCCGCCAAGACACAGGGGGTAGTGCCCATGGCCGCAAGGCCTCTCGTCGCGCGGCAGCCGAACGAACGGCTGCAGGCGCTCATCCAGGAAGCGGGGTGCTCGAACGCCGGGCTCGCCCGCCGCGTCAACATGTGCGGCGCCGAACACGGCCTCGACCTGCGCTACGACAAGACGTCCGTGGCCCGTTGGCTGCGCGGCCAGCAGCCGCGGGGACGCGCCCCGGCGATCATCGCCGAGGCCCTGGGCCGCAAGCTCGGCCGTACGGTCACGATCGACGAGATCGGCATGGCCAACGGCAAGAACCTCGCGTCGGGTGTCGGTCTCCAGTTCTCGCCGACGGTACTGGGGGCCATCGAGCAGGTCTGCGAGCTGTGGCGCAGTGACGTGGGCCGCCGGGACTTCCTCTCGGGGTCCTCCGTGGCCGCCTCGGCGCTGGTCGAGCCGAGCCGCGACTGGCTGATCTCCTCGCCCGACGCGCAGGTGGCGCGGTCGGCCGGCCCGCGGGTGGGCCAGTCCGACGTGGCGGCCGTGCAGGCGATGACCCGGGCGCTGGTCGACCTCGACCACCAGTACGGCAGCGGGCATGTGCGCCCGGTCGTCGTGCACTACCTCAACAGCGTCGTCTCGGGCCTGCTCGCCGGCTCCTACCGGGAGGCGGTGGGACGTGAACTCTTCGCCGCCGTGGCCCGTCTGACGGAGCTGGCCGGCTACATGGCCGTCGACACCGGACAGCCCGGTCTCGCCCAGCGCTACTACATCCAGGCGCTGCGCCTCGCCCAGGCGGCGGGCGACCGCGGCTACGGCGGCTACGTCCTCGCCGCCTCCATGAGCCACCTCGCCGCGCAGCTCGGAAACCCCCGCGAGATCGCCCAGTTGGCACGCGCGGCGCAGGAGGGGGCGCGGGGGCGCGTGACACCGCGCGCGGAGGCGATGTTCCACGCGGCCGAGGCACGCGGGCACGCGCTCCTGGGCGACGTACGGGCGACCCAGGTGGCGTCCGGGCGGGCGGTGGCGGCGCTGGAGGCGGCCGATGAGGCCTCCGGGGACGACCCGGCGTGGATCGCGCACTTCGACGAGGCCTACCTGGCGGACGAGTTGGCGCACTGTCACCGCGACCTCGGGCAGGCCGACGCGGCGGCGCGCTGCGCGCAGCAGTCCCTGGACGGGCATCCGGAGAGCCGGGCACGGCGGCGGGCCATCGGCTATGTGCTGTTGGCCACCGCGCAGGTGCAGCGGCGCGAGGTGGAGGAGGCCTGCAACACCGGCCTGAAGGCGGTGGCGTTGCTGGAGACGCTCCGCTCCAACCGGGGCGCGGAGTACCTGGAGGACCTCCAGCAGCGGCTGGAACCGTTCCGGGAGGAACCGGTGGTCAGGGAGTTCGGGGCACGCCTGGATCTCCAGGCCGCCGCGTGAACGGGCGGGGCGCCGAGGCGTGAACGGCGGGGAAACCGCCCGCCGTCGCACGGCGCTCCGCTTCCGTCACCGGCTCACTGGGGGGAAGGTCACGTCCTGAGCTGCGTGGCACGGGGTTCCGGGGACCCGGTAGCGTGAGCCGACGATTCCGCAAGTCCCCCATTCGTAGGAGTCCCGGTGACGCAGAGTGGACAGGGCGAGGAGCCCTCGGCGCGGCCCGCGCGCGAAGGCATCGTGCTGCCCTCCGACGGCGGGGAACCCCTGCTGCCGGGCATGACGAACAGCCCCTACGACGGCTCCCCGCAGTACGGGCAGCAGACGCCGCCGCCGGCCGCGCCGCCCGGCGGGCAGACCTGGGGCCAGCCGTGGGGCCCCGACCAGCAGCAGGGCGGCCAGGGCTGGCCGCTCCCGGCGGACCAGCCGTGGGACACCCCGCAGCCGGTGGCCGACGGCGCGTGGGACACGCCCCGCCCGGCCGCGGCCCCGCTGCCGCCCGAGGGCGCCGCGGCCCCGTCGTACGGCCACGGCGTGCCGTCCGCGCCCCTGCCGCCGCCGGCCGACGAGGGCGCCACCCAGTACATACCGCCGGTCACCGCCGCCCCGGCGGACGACGGCGCGACGCAGTACCTGCCGCCCGTCCCCGCCGCCCCCGTGGACGAGGGCGCGACGCAGTACCTGCCGCCGGTCGGGCCGGGCGCGCTGCCCCCGGAGACTCCGTCGGAGTCGACCCGCTTCCTCGGCCGCACCCCGCGGAACGGCCCCGGCCCGATGCCGGGCGCCGGCTACCCGGGCGCGGGGGCGCATTCCGGTGCGGGCCCGCTGCCCGGCGCAGGTCCCCTTCCGGGCGCCGGCGGGCAGCCGGGCCCCGGTTCCGCGCCGGGCGCGGGGTCGATGCCGGGTGCCGGCGCGCACGCGGGCGCGGGCCCGCTGCCCGGCGCCTCCTCGTACCCGGGCGCTCCCTCGGGGCCGGGCCCCCAGCCGGGCGCCGCCCATCCCGACGCCGAGGCGACGCGGTACATCCCTCCGGTGACCGGGCAGGCGCCCTACGGCGCGGGCGGTGGGGACCGGCAGCCGCCCGCGGAGTTCGAGAACCTCTTCCGCAGCGGCCCTGCGGGCGACGACAGGGCCGCGTCCACGCAGCAGCTGCCGCGGTTCTCGGAGCCGGAGACCGCCGGACACGGGCGCGGGCGCGGGCACGGCGGCCACGGTCCCGGGCCCGGCTACGCCCCGGCCCGGTCCCCGCGCGCGGTGCGGGACGAGGACGACGAACACAGACGCGGCGGCCGGGGTGGCCGTACCGGATCCCGGGTGCCGATGTTCGCGGCGATCGGCGTGGCCATCGCCGTCGTCGGGGTCGGCGCGGGTGCGCTGCTCGCCGGTGGCGGCGGCAGCGACCAGGGCGACGACAACAAGACCGTCGCCGCGTCCGCTCCCGCCACCTCCGGTTCCGCCTCGCCGTCCGCCGACCCGGCCGAGCAGCAGGCGGTGGCGCTGGACGGGCTGCTCGCGGACAGCGGCAGCAGCCGGGCCAGCGTGATCAGCGCGGTGGCCGACGTGAAGGCGTGCCGCAACCTCGCGCAGGCCGCCTCCGACCTGCGGGCCGCGGCGAAGCAGCGCACCGAGCTGGTGACCAAGCTGTCCGGGATGAGCGTCGACAAGCTCCCGGACCACGCCGCGCTGACCACCGCCCTCACCAAGGCGTGGCAGGCGTCCGCGTCCGCCGACGACCACTACGCGGCCTGGGCCGACCAGGTCGCCGCGGACAAGAAGAGCTGCAAGAAGGGGCAGGCCCGCACCACGAGCGAGACGCAGGCGGGCAACCGGGACAGCGGCACGGCCAACACGCACAAGAAACAGGCCGCCCAGCTGTGGAACGCGATCGCCGGGACCTACGGCCTGACGAAGCGCCAGGCGACCCAGCTCTGAGCCCGGGCGCCCTCCGGGCGCCCGGCGCCGTGGCGGCGGTCCTGGAACGACGGCCGGCCCGCCTCCCCGCGCGCCAGGCGCGCGAGGCCGGGGGTGACGGCCCTGATCAGTCCACGTCCGCGTTCTCCAGCGTCGTCGTCATGTCGACGAAGCCGTTCTTGGCGGCCACCAGCCGGCCCTGCTGCACGGTCTGCAGGGTCACGTCGGCGTTGACCAGGCGCGGGAAGCCGATGGAGGCGAGCTTGTCGGAGAACTCCCAGCGCAGGGTCGGCGTGAGTCCGCCCGTGGTGACCTTCAGCCCGTCGTCCAGCGCGCCCCGCACGCTGTCGGCGGTCACCTCGCCGCCCCCCAGCGACTCCACGACCTGCCGGAACACGGTGTAGGCGATCCAGGTGGTCTGCACTCCGGTGTCGGCCGCGTCGATCCGGGTGTCGGAGAAGGCCTGTTCGCTGATGACCTTCTTCATCGCGTCCCAGCGGGAGTCGCTCGCCACCGGGTACCAGCCGGTGACGTACGCCCCCTCGAAGGGGCTCGCCGCGCCGCCGGTGGAGTTGATGACCGTCTGGTCGACGCTGCCGAGCACGGTGGCGGTGCGCACCGAGGGGTGGTCCTCGCGGCTGCGGCGGAAGGAGTCCATGAAGGTGCTGGTGCGGTCACCGAGCGCGGGCACCACGCACCCCGGCTCGGAGGTGTCGCCGGCCGTCCGCTTCAGGGCCGTCTCGGCCTGCGCCGAGTACTCGGTGGCGTCCTCCGCCGCCCGCTGGTCGTCGGACCCCTCGTGACCGCCCGCCTTCAGCCCGGCGTCGAGCATGGCGGGCAGGGCGTCGCCCGCGATGGTGTCGGGGCGTACGAGCGTGACGGGACCGCAGGTCGGGGCGAGCTCCTTGCCGAGGCCGGCCAGCAGCGCGGGCTGGCCGCCGTTGACGGGATAGGACAGCGGGCTGGTGAACTCGTCGTTGGTGACGCCGTAGCCGCCGATGTAGGGGATGCCGGCGCCCTCCAGCGGCGGGAGGAAGGACTCGGAGTGCTGGCTGTAGGAGCCGATGACGGCGACCGCCTTCTCCTTGACCGCGCGCCGGGCGCACTGCGCGGCGTCCACGCCGTCGTTGTGGTCGTTGCAGGTCAGGACGGTCAGCTTGCGGCCGCTCAGCCCGCCGTGCGCGTTGACCCAACGGGCGTAGGCGCGGGCGAAGGCGGGCATTCCGGGTTTGTTGGTAGCGCCCGTGCCCTCGGGGGCCCAGGTCATCACGACGATCGGATCGTCCCCGGAGCCCCCCGTGGTACCGGGGACGATCCCGCATCCGGCGGCCAGCGACGCACAGGCCACGAAGGCCCCCGCCGACAGGGCGGAAGCCCTGAGTGGCCTGGTGAAGCGGAGGAACCTGGGGAGGAAGGTGCTTCGCGTGCGTCGCCTGCCGGTCATGGAAACGCACGATTCCGCCACATCGCTAACCTGGGAGTGACCTTCGGTCAACGGCTGGTGACCCACAGGTGAATTGCGGGGGCCGGTGCGGCGCTCCGGACACGGAACGTACGATCGATGACCGTGCAACAAGGTTCGGAGAACTCTTCCCGTCGCAGCCGTCGCTCCTCCACCATGGGCGGCATGCCACTCAACGACATGCCGTGGTGGCGCTGGCGCAGCAATGTGCGCTCCGCGCTGCACATGCTCTCCGATCCGGTGTTCCAGCGGGACGTCTGGCTGGCCGGCGTGGACGGGTACGGGGACGTCACCGACGCCGTGTACCGCCTGGTCGAGGACACCTGGCTGGACAACTGGTCCGCCGAGAAGTACGTCGGCACGATCTTCCGCGACTCGCAGGAGGCGGCGCTGGTCGACACGGCCGTGCTGCGGGTGCTGCGGATCATGCACCAGGTCGGCCCGGACGCGCCGGTCTCCGCCTACCTCGACCACCAGGCGTGGCCGGAGGCGGTGCGGGCGGCCCGCGACGCGCACGTGCGCATGGCGGTGGCCGACGGGGAGGACCCGGACGCGCCACCGCGCACGCTCGAGGTGCTGCGCATCCTGACCAGGTCCGCATAGGGCCTGTCGTTCGGATCAGGTCGCAGACGCGGAACCTGGCACGCGCATCTGCGGCGTCGCCGTCGGTCGCCGACGCTCCGCGTCCACTCCCTCCTCCGCCTTGCAGCGACACGCACCGGGCCCCGCTCACCGGCGTCGGGAAGCACCGCCGGTTCCCTGCGACCTGATCCGGACGACAGGCCCTGGGTCCGCCCTGCGGACGGAGTTCCGCCGGGCCCGGGCGGGCATGAGACCCTGTCCTGCATGAGTGAGCAGTCCACCCGAGCCGCGGCCGACCCCGCCGACCAGTACGTCCTCACCCTGTCCTGCCCCGACAAGCAGGGCATCGTGCACGCCGTGTCGAGCTACCTCTTCATGACGGGCTGCAACATCGAGGACAGCCAGCAGTTCGGCGACCACGACACGGGTCTGTTCTTCATGCGCGTCCACTTCTCGGCGGAGGCGCCGGTGACCGTGGACAAGCTGCGGGCCAGCTTCGCGGCGATCGGTGACTCCTTCCACATGGACTGGCAGATCAACCGGGTCGACGAGAAGATGCGCATCGTCCTGATGGTCAGCAAGTTCGGCCACTGCCTGAACGACCTGCTGTTCCGCGCCCGGATCGGCGCGCTGCCGGTGGAGATCGCGGCGGTGGTGTCCAACCACACCGACTTCGCCGAGCTGGTGGGCTCGTACGGCATTCCCTTCCACCACATCCCGGTGACGAAGGACACGAAGCCCGAGGCCGAGGCCAAGCTCCTCGAGATCGTCCGCGAGGAGAACGTCGAGCTGGTCGTCCTGGCCCGCTACATGCAGGTGCTCTCGGACGACCTGTGCAAGCAGCTCAGCGGCCGGATCATCAACATCCACCACTCCTTCCTGCCGAGCTTCAAGGGCGCGAAGCCGTACCACCAGGCGCATGCGCGGGGCGTGAAGCTGATCGGCGCGACGGCGCACTACGTGACCGCGGACCTCGACGAGGGCCCGATCATCGAGCAGGAGGTCGAGCGGGTGGGGCACGACGTCACCCCGGACCAGCTGGTCGCCGTCGGGCGGGACGTGGAGTGCCAGGCGCTGGCGCGGGCCGTGAAGTGGCACGCGGAACGGCGGATCCTGCTGAACGGACGCCGGACGGTCGTCTTCGCCTAGGCGGTCCGCGGCGGCCGTCTGACCCGGGCGGTCTCCGACGTCGTTCTTCGCCTTGGCGGTCCGCGGCGGCCGTCTTCGTCCGGGCAGCCTCCGGAACGCGGGCGCACGCGACCGGCCTGCCGCACGCGCGCCCGGCGCCCTACATACGGCTCAGGGACGCCGCCGCGAAGAGGACGTCCCGGATGGCCTCCCGGTCGCCGAGCTGGCCCGCGGCCGCCTCCTCGGGTGAGACGTGGCCCGCGGCCAGCTTGCAGAACTCGACGTCGTCCAGGGCCACGTGGGCCACTTCGTGGTCGGCGGAGCCCACCGCGCCGGGGGAGTCCAGCGGGATGAACCACTCGCCGCCGCCCGAGCCCTCGATCTCCAGGCGCAGGCTGCGGCCGGGCTGCCCGGCCGTCACCAGGTGCCGGCTGCGGCCCGGTCCGGCGAGCCCCACGCGCCGGCGCTCGGCGAGGACGCCCGGCAGCATGCGGGCGGCCAGGTCGATCATGCCGTGGAGGTGGCCGGGCGCGGGCGGCGCGTAGGGGTAGTCGACGGCCTCCGCGATGTCCTCGGCGTGCACCCAGCACTCGAAGGCCCGGTCGATCAGCGCGTCCCGCAGCGGCAGCTCGAAGTCGCCGTAGGACACCGGCAGGGTGCCGGTGCCGCCGCCGGTGAAGGAGACCGTGCGCACGACGGCGTGGGCCTGCTCCCGCCACGGCCCGCGCACGGAACGCGTCGGCGGGAAGCGCGAGGCCTCCCAGAACGCCTCCGTCCGCTCGGCGGGCGCCACCACCGGCTTGTCCCCGGACAGCGGGTCGTCGAGGCCCAGCGCGACGGCGATCAGCCCGTCCACGGCGAGCAGATGCGCGATCACCCCGGCGACGGTCGTACGGCGGTTCGCCTCGCCCTGGCCGCGGAACCAGCGCAGCCGCACGGGAGCGTGCCACTCGGCGTCCCCGAAGTCCTGGAGCAGGGCGTCCAGGCGGGCGGTCTCGGCGTCGTACGACCTCGCCCACCCGGGCACCGGGATGCGGGGCGGGCGCCGGTCCAGGCAGCCCTCCAGGACGCGGGTGCGCAGGCCGGGGTCGAGGTCGAGGCTCTCGGGCCGCTGGAGCAGGCCGACCGCCTCGCGCAGCCGCCGTGCCTCGACGGCGCAGGCGCCGCAGGTGCCGAGGTGCTCCTCGACGGCGGCGGTCTCCTCGGCCGAGCAGGCGGCCAGCGCCCAGGCGCCCAGCAGCGACTTGAGCACCGGGTGCTCGAGCCGCAGGGGCGACAGGGCGGCGGCGTCCGGCAGCGACGGCGCACCGTCCTCGACGGCGGCGCGGGGCGGCGGTATGCGGAGCGGCCGGTGGGGGCCCGGGACCGGGTCGGGGCCGGGGCGCGCGCCACCGCCGCCGTCGCGCGGGCTGCTGCCGCCACCGCCGTCGTACGTACCGTCGCCGTCACGCGGGCCGGCGTCGCCGTCCCGCGGCCCGCGGGATCCGCCGTACGGCCCGCCGGGCCCGTCCTCCTGGGCCTCGAAGTCTCCCGCGCCGCTCATGCGGCACCCCCGTAACCGGGCGGGGCGCCGGGCGCGGCTGCGTCGTGGGCCGTGGAGAGCAGTTGCAGGCCGAGGCGGAGCCGGCGGCGGGCCTCGTCCTCGGTGACGCCGAGGTCGACGGCGGTCTGGCGGTAGTCGCGGCGCTGGAAGTAGGCCAGTTCGAGGGCGGCGCGCAGCGGGGTCGGCATGGACTGGACGATGTAGTCGGCGCGGGCGGCCACGGAGGCGTGGCGCACCTTGTCCTCCAGTTCCTCGGTGGTGCCGGGGCCGCCGCGGGCCAGGGCCGCGGTCTCGGTGGCGCGCAGCCGCTGTACGGCGAGGCGGTGGGTGAGCGTGGCGACCCAGGTGCGCAGGGGACCCTGCTGGGGGTCGTAGGCGTCGGGGTGTTCCCAGACATGGGCGAAGACCTCGCGGGTGATGCCGTCGGCGGCCCGGTCATCTCCGAGTACGCGGTGGGCAAGGCCGTGCACGAGCGATGCGAACCGGTCATAGAGCTCGCCGAGGGCGGCGGCCTCTCCGCGCGCGAGCCGCTGCTGCATCCTGCGGTCCCAGCGGGGCGGTGCGTCCTGCGTCGCCATACGGCCCCCTCACCGTGCTCGTGCCTGCGTCCAGCGTGCGTCCACCGTCACCTCGAATGTAGTCGGCACGTCCGGCGTCGCACGCCCCTTTGATTCAATGTGCGCCCCCTGTCCGCCGGAGGGTGGTATGGGGCCTTGCCTACCCGACCTCCTTGCGGTCAGACCCGATCATCCGTGATCAATCACGATCTATAAAGATCGAACGGGTCGTAATGCGACTGGAACAAGCCTCTTTGCTGAAGTTCCCGTTTTACGTCCGGCGTTTCGGGGCACGGCCGCTGGGCAGCCGCGCTGCAAGGAAGCGAAGGGACAGCTTCCGTTTACGGCGAGCGAAGGGCGTGGTGGTGGCCTTCAAAGTGACCGGCGGCGAGCGGGGCGGATGGGCCGTGCTCCACGTGTCGGGCGAGTTGGACCTGGTGACGTCGCCCGTGTTGCGTCAACGGGTGCACGACGCGGTGGCCGAGGGCCGCCACAGTCTCGTCCTCGACCTCTCCGAGGTGCATTTCTGCGACTCCAGCGGCGTCGGCGTCCTCATCGCCGCCCGCCGCCTCATCCGTTCCTGCCGGGGCCGTCTGCGCCTGATCCTGCCGGCGCGCGGCGCCGTGGAGGATTCCCACGTCAACCGGGTCCTGGGCGCGTTGGGCGTGCGCCGGCTCTTCGACGTGTACGGCGACGTCGCGGAGGCCGTCGACGAGGGTACGGAGCCCCTGTCGGCGTAGCCGGGCGGGCGAACGCCCGTGACCGGAACGGCGCCCGGGCCGGTCCGCCCGGCGTGCTGCGGGCGGCGGGCACGAAGTCCTCACCGGCGGCCGGTTGGTCCCGCCCGTCGGCGCACCACATCACAGGTCGGCCACACCGCTGTCCCGAAATTCCCCCGGTCTTGGCACAAGCGCCACCTTCCCGCTGCCGGAGCGTCGCCGACGTCGTACGCTCCCTGCCGGAAGCAACCCCCACGCGATGACGTAAGGCGGCCCGAGGAGACATGGTCAGCAGCGAGTACGAGGGCAGGATCGCCGGCCGGTTCGCCACCTTCGACCAGGACGGCAACGGTTACATCGACCGCGCGGACTTCTGCGCCGCCGCCAAGGCGGTGCTCGCCGAGTTCGGTGTGCCGGCCCGGTCGGACAAGGGGCAGGCGCTGTACGCCGGCGCCGAGGCGTTCTGGCAGGGCATGGCCGGGATCGCGGACCGGGACGGCGACCAGCGCATCACCCGCGAGGAGTTCGTGAACGGCGCGGTCAAGCGCCTGCGCGACAACCCGGACCGCTTCGCCGAGATCGCCCGTCCCTTCCTGCACGCCGCTCTGGCCGTCGCCGACTCCGACGGCGACGGCCGCGCCACCGTCGCGGACACCGCCCGCGTCCTCACGGCCCTCGGCGCGACCGGGGAGGCCGCCCGTACGGCCGCCGCGGCGCTGGACTCCGACGCGGACGGCAAGGTCGGCGAGGCGGAGGTCGTCCCGGCCTTCGCCCGCTACTTCACGGTTCCCGGGTAGGGGTCCCGCCCCGCCCGGCTCGGCCGCACGAGGAGTCACCCGCCCCCGTTCCGCCGCTCCTTGTCCCCCGCCTGCGAAAACCGCTCCCGCAGCTTGTACTTGAGCACCTTCCGCAGGGTCTCGTTGCGGGGCAGCGCGGCCACCCGTTCCAGTTGCTCCGGGAGCTTGTGCGGGGACAGGCCCTGGGCGCGCAGGTACGAGGTCACCGCCGGCAGGGTCAACGCGTCGGCGTCCGGCGGTTGTTCGATCACCGCGCAGACGCGCTCCCCGCGGTCGGGGTCGGGGAGGCCGACGACCGCCACGTCGTTCACGGACGGGTGGGCGTGGAGGAGGTCCTCGATCTCCTTGGCCGAGATGTTCTCGCCCTTGCGGATGATCACGTCCTTGAGGCGGCCGGTGAGGACCAGGTGGCCGTCGCCGGTGAGGCGGCCGAGGTCGCCGGTGCGCAGGAAACCCTCCTCGTCGAAGGCCTCCGCCGTCTGGGACGGGTTCAGGTACCCCCGGCAGACCGCCTCCCCGCGCAGCCGTACCTCGCCGTCCACGATCCGTATATCCATCCCCCGCGGCGGCCGTCCCTCCGTCGTCGCGAGGTTGTCCGGGGTGTCGTCGGGGGACCCCATGGTGATCATCGGCACCTCGGTCATGCCGTACCCGTGGGTGAGCTGCACCCCCATCTCGCGGACGACGGCGTGGTACAGCTCCGGCGGCTTGGGGGCCCCGCCCCCGGCCAGCAGCCGCAGGGTGGGGATCACCTTCGTGTCCGGCCGCTTGCGCTGCTCGGCCAGGAACATCGAGTAGAAGGCGGTCGACCCGCCCGCCACCGTCACCCCGTGCCGCCGGTACTCCGGCAGCGCGTCCGGCAGCGCGAACTGCTCGAACATCACGGCGGGAAAGCCGTACAGCAGGAGCATCACCGTGTAGTCGGGGCCCGCGATGTGGGCGTACGGGAAGGCCATCGAGCCGACGTCGGCGGCCGTGAGGCGCAGGGCGTGGGCGAGGCACGAGCCGCCCGCGATGAGGGAGCGGTCCGTGTGCAGGACGCCCTTGGGGTCGGAGGTCGTCCCCGACGTCCAGTAGATCCAGCGGACCGCCGTGCCGTCGGCGGGCGGGGCGGGCAGGACGGCCGGGTCGCCGTCCGGGAGGTCGTCGTACGCCTCGAAGACGCCCTTCGCGCCGAGCCGCCGGGCCATCTCGCCGTGGTCGAAGCCCCGCCACACCCCCGGCACCGCGAGGAACTCGGCCTTGGACTCGCGCAGCGCGAAGCCGACCTCGCGGTCGCGGTAGAAGGGGATGACCGGGCTCTGGACGGCACCGAGGCGGGCCAGCGCGAAGGTCAGGACGGCCGTCTCCAGGCGGGTGGGCAGTTGCCAGGCGACGACCGTGCCGGGGCGTACGCCCCTGTCGTACAGGCCGGCCGCGGTGCGTTCGGCGCGGTCGCGCAGCGCGCCGAAGGTCAGGGTCCGGTCGCCCTGGAGGAGGACCGGGCGGTCGGGGGTGAGGGCGGCGCGGCGGGCGAGGAGCTCCCAGAGGGTGCGGGACGCGCTCAGGGCGTGGGCGGTGTCGGTCTCGTCGGTCACGGCGGCCCCCTTGAAAGCCGGCGGACGAGAGCCGGCGGAGAGAAGCGGCGGAGAAGAGCAGCGCGGAGAAGTGGCGGGACTGACGAGCAGCCGAACCGGCGCGCGGTCGGACTGACGATCCGTCAGATCAGGGCAGAGCGTAAGGGTCGTCGCCTTGTCGGTCCAGGGGTCGCGGACTAGCCTGCTGGGCAGAGGATATCTGACGGTCCATCAGATTACCCGTGGGGTAGCGGTCCGTCGGACAACGCGTCCGCCAGGCGGAGGGGACCCATGACCGAACTGCCCCGCATCATCAGCGTCGACGACCACGTCATCGAGCCCGCGCACCTCTTCGAGACCTGGCTGCCGCGGAAGTACCGCGACCGCGGCCCCAAGGCCCTCACCGCCGGCATCGGCGAGCTGGCCTACGTCGGCGGGAAGTACCGCATCACCATGGACCCGCAGGGCCAGCCCACCGACTGGTGGATCTACGAGGACCTGAAGTTCCCGTACAAGCGCAACATCGCCGCCGTCGGCTTCGACCGCGACGAGATGACGCTGGAGGGCGTCACGCGCGCGGAGATGCGGCGGGGCTGCTGGGACCCCGCGGCGCGGCTCGCGGACATGGACCTCAACCACGTCGAGGCCTCACTCTGCTTCCCGACCTTCCCCCGCTTCTGCGGGCAGACCTTCGCCGAGGCGCACGACAAGGAGGTCGCGCTGGCCTGTGTGCGGGCCTACAACGACTGGATGGTGGAGGAGTGGTGCGGGGACAGCGGCGGGCGGCTCGTCCCGCTCTGCCTGATCCCGCTGTGGGACATCGACCTGGCGGTCGCGGAGATCCGGCGCAACGCCGCTCGCGGGGTGCGAGCGGTGACCTTCTCCGAGATCCCCACCCACCTCGGGCTGCCGTCCATCCACTCCGGCTACTGGGATCCGTTCTTCGCCGTCTGCCAGGAGACCGGAACGGTGATCAACATGCACATCGGGAGCAGCTCCCAGATGCCGGCCGCCTCCCCGGACGCCCCGCCCGCCGTCCAGGCGTCGCTGTCCTTCAACAACGCCATGGCCTCGATGATGGACTTCCTGTTCAGCGGGGTCCTGGTGAGGTTCCCGACCCTCACCCTCGCCTACAGCGAGGGCCAGATGGGCTGGGTCCCCTACGCCCTCGAACGCGCCGACGACGTGTGGGAGGAGCACCGCGCCTGGGGCGGGGTCCGCGACCTGGTCCCGGAGCCGCCGTCGACGTACTACTACCGGCAGGTCTTCTGCTGCTTCTTCCGCGACCGGCACGGGGTGGCCTCGATCGACGTCGTCGGCCGGGACAACGCCACCTTCGAGACTGACTACCCGCACGTCGACTCCACCTTCCCGCACACCAAGAAGGTGGCCCTGGACCATGTGAAGGGCCTCGACGACGAGACCGTCTACAAGCTGATGCGGGGCAACGCGATCCGCATGCTCGGCCTCGACCTCGACCGTGACCGCTGATGGACCTCGCGGACACCCCCGAGGAGGCCGAGTTCCGGGCCCGCCTGCGCGAGTGGCTGGCCACGGCGCTCCCCGCGCTGCCGCCGAAGCCGTCCCCCGGGGACTGGCCGGCCCGCAGGGCCCACGACCTCGGCTGGCAGCGGACGCTGTACGACGCCGGGTACGGGCACGTGCACTGGGACGCCCCTCCGGGCATCCGGCTGATCTTCCTGGAGGAGACGGAGCGGGCGGGCGCCCCCTACGTGGGCGCGAACTTCGTCGGGCTGCTGCACGCCGGCCCGACCGTCGCCGCCGAGGGGACGGCCGTCCAGCGCGCCCGCTGGCTGCCGCCGATCCTGCGCGGTGAGGAGGTCTGGTGCCAGGGCTTCAGCGAGCCCGGCGCCGGCTCCGACCTCGCGGCCCTGCGCACGCGCGCGTGGCGCGACGGCGACACCTACGTGGTGAGCGGCGCCAAGATCTGGACCTCGCACGCCGAAGTCGCCGACTGGTGCGAACTGTTGGTCCGCACGGACGCGGGGGCACCCCGGCACCGCGGCATCACCTGGCTCGCGATGCCGATGGACGCGCCCGGCATCACCGTACGGCCGCTGCGCACCCTCGCCGGGTCCGCCGAGTTCGCCGAGGTGTTCCTCGACGAGGTGCGGGTGCCGGTCGCCAACCGGGTCGGCGAGGAGAACGACGGCTGGCGGGTGACGATGGTGACGCTGTCCTTCGAACGCGGCACGGCCTTCGTGGGCGAGGTGGTCGCCTGCCGGCGCGTGCTCGCCGAACTCGCCGTCCGGGCACGGCGCGACGGCCGCTGGGACGACCCGGCGCTGCGCGGGCGGCTCGGCCGGCTCAACGCCGAGTTCCGGGCGCTGTGGCGGCTCACGCAGTGGAACGTCAGCGAGGCGGAGGCGACCGGCGGCGTTCCGGGAGTCGGGGGTTCGGTCTTCAAACTGAGGTACTCGCACGCGCGCCAGGAGCTGTACGACGCCGCCGCCGAGGTCCTCGGCGACGGCGCCCTCGACCTGGACCGGCCCTGGGTGCTGGACCGGCTGTCGTCGCTGTCGTACACCATCGCGGCCGGTACCTCGCAGATCCAGCGGAACATCGTCGGTGAGCGGATCCTGGGGCTGCCGAAGGGGCGGTGAGCCCGGAAGGGACTCTTCACCATGAGGTTTCGACTGACGCGGGACCAGCGGGCGCTGCGGGACGGGGTGCGGGCCGTGCTGGCGCGGCGCTTCGGCCCCGGGGAGCTGCGCGCGGCCGTCGACAGCCCCGTGCTCGACCGGGCGCTGTGGCGGGAGCTCGGCGAGGCCGGGTTCTTCGCGCTGCGGCTGCCGGAGGCGGACGGAGGGGTGGGACTCGGTCTGCCCGAGACGGTGCTCGTCTTCGAGGAGGCGGGCCGGGCGCTGCTGCCGGGACCGCTCGTCGCCACCCATCTCGCGGCGGGCCAGGTGCCGGGCGCGGCCACCGGCGAGACCGTCGTGGCGGCCGTCGACGGCGGGCTGGTGGAGTGGCTGGCCGCGGCGGACGTCGTGCGGGGGGATGCCGCGGGGGCCGTGGCGCTGCGGTCGGTGGATCCCCTGACACCCCTGCACCGGGTGCCCGTCCGGGGTGCCCCGGATCCCGTCGCCGTCCTGCTCACGGCCGCCGAGCAGCTCGGCACGGCCACACGCGCGTGCGAACTGGCCGTGCAACACGCCCGGACTCGGGAGCAGTTCGGGCAGCCGATCGGCGCCTTCCAGGCCGTCAAGCATCTCTGCGCGGAGCTGCTGGTGCGGGTGGAGGTGGCCCGTGCGGCCGTCTACGCGGCGGCCGTGACCGCCGACCCGGCCGACATCGCGGCCGCCCGGCTCCTCGCCGACGAGGCCGCCGTACGCGGCGCCCGCGACTGCCTCCAGGTGCACGGCGGTCTGGGGTTCACCTGGGAGGCGGAGGTGCACCTGGTGCTGAAGCGGGCCTGGGTGCGCACGAGACGTGCGGGGGGCGGCACGGAGAGTGAGCAACGGCTTGCGGAGGAGTTGCTGGCGGAGGGCGGGTGGCAGGGCGCCGGCCTGCGGTGATGGAGAGATGCCGGGGTCACGTGCCGTCAGGGTGTCGCGGATCGTGGCATACGGGAATCACGGAGCGTGAATTGTGGTTGTGTCCGGGCCGTGACCCGTCACGGCCCGGAGTCGGGGAGTCGCTCGGGTACCGTCTGTGAGATGCGAGTGGTTCCGAGCGCGAGTCGGGCCGGTGGTGCCCCCGGGGTGGTGCCGGATACGGCGGTGCGTACCCCTGCTCGCAGGGCGGATGCGCGCCGGAACCCCGTCTGTTCGACTCCTCGGAGTGAGCGTCGCACAGTATGCCGCACGAGTACTCCTTCGCGCTGGAATATGCCCGAAGCGCTTGTTGAGGTGACTGTACGTCAACCAAGCTGTCTCGTAAGGGATTCACGTTCCGTCACCCTGCCTCTGACTGTTGTTCTGGTCATGCAGAAAATGGCTACGATCGTGGCCCTCGTCGTCATGGTGCTCGCGTGGCTTGCGTGGCTCACGTGGCGCGCGGCCATGTGTCCGCCGGTTCGGATGGTGTGAGCGGTGCAGGTGCTTCAAGTGCAGCTGGAGATCCGGCCCGACCCCGCTGAGGTGGGTCGAGCCCGGAGGTGGGCCCGTTCGCGCCTCGCCGGGTCCGGTATAGGGGCCGACGAGGCGCTCGCCGAGACGCTGGTCCTGCTCGTCTCCGAACTCGTCACCAACGCCGTGGTGCACACCGGTTGCCCCGCCGTGCTGCGCCTCTCCCTGACGGGTGGCGACGACGACGGGCCGGGGGAGTCCACCGTCCGTCTGGAGGTGGCCGACAGCAGCAGCCGGGCGCCCGTCCCCCGGTGTCTGGACGACGACGCCACCGGCGGTCGCGGCCTGGCCCTCGTCGACGGCCTCGCGGACCGCTGGGGCTGGATCGTCGAGGGCCCCGGCAAGCGCATCTGGTGCGAACTCGACCGCTGCGCGCGGCCCCGCGAAGGCGGGACGGACCGCGGGAGCGCGGCCCGCGCGGAGCCGGCGGTGGCGTACCCCCAGGGGCCGACGTACGAGGGGTTCGCGTACGAGGCCGTGTGACGGCGCACTGGTGTACGGGTGCCGAAGCGCGTGACGGCTTCGGTGCACGGGTGCGGAAAGCGCTGTCGTTCCCTTCCCGCCGGGCGGCGGTGCGCCCGGGTGTGCTTCCGTGCGCGCCCATGACAAAGGGGGGCGTAAGTAATAAATCCCCGATCGGGTGTTGACGTCGCGTGTCCGTTTGATCACGCTTGTGGTCAGCGATTCGCCGCGAGGGGACGGCGAGGGCTTCGGTGACGGAGGCCCTCGTCGAGTGCGGATCGTTGATTCGGCGTCGGGTCCCACAGGGCCGAGGGGAACCGGGGCGGGTACGCCGAGTCGGATGGCGGCGCGCGGTGCCGTGCTCGGGGCGGACCGCGGCGCGCCGCCATCCGGCGTCTTCACCAGGGGTGGCCGGCCGCCGGTGGCTACAGAACGGCCACCGGCGCCACCGGGGTTCCGGTCCCGCCGACGAACGGCTCGGGCATCGCCGACAGCAGGAACGCGTAACGGCGCGTTTCTCCACAGGCTGTGGACAACTCTTCGAGATTCCAGTTCTGGCCCTGGAGCATCCCCATCTCCACCAGGTCGAGCGCGTGCACGGGCAGCCACAGGTCGTCTATCTCGGGAGGAAACACCTCGAAGGTGAGGGTGTCGTTGGCGACCGCCGCCACATCGCGCGCGTGGAACCACTCCGGCGTCCGCACCGACAACCCCGGCGACGGATGCGCGTACCCGTGCTTGTCACCCGAGAGATACAGCCGTATCTGCCCGGTCCGTACGAGCACGACGTCGCCGGCCCGCACCCGTGTCCCCGCCAGCTCCTCCGCCGCCGCCAGGTCCTCCGGGGTCACCGCGTGCCCGCCGTCCAGCCGGTCGACGCCCCGCGCGCGTGCCACGTCCAGGAGCACCCCGCGCGAGACGACGTGCCGTGCCTTGTCGATGCCGCTGAACTCGGCGCCGCCGTGTGCGGTGACGGTGGCGGCCGGGCGGCCGTTGTAGAGCCTGCCCGAATGCGAGACGTGGGTCAGCGCGTCCCAGTGGGTGGCCGCCTGAAGTCCCATCGTCACGGCGTCGTCGCTGCACGCCACCGTGCCCGGACCGAAGACCTCCTGGTTGATCTGCACCATCGTGTGCAGCGGGTTGACCCGGCCCGGGATCATCCCGGTCTGCACGCCGTCCTCACGCAGGGGGAGTGCGAGCGGGACGCGGCGGCCCGTGCGGACCTCCGCCGCCGCCCGCCGGACGACCTCGTCGGTGATCAGATTGAGGGTGCCGATCTCGTCGTCGGTGCCCCAGCGTCCCCAGTTGTTGACGCGCCGGGCGATGTCGTGGAACTCGACGGGCAGAGCCATTCGGTGCCTCCCCGGGGCTTGTCCCCGACGGTCTGCCGGGCCCTAGAATCTAACGGTCCGTCAGAAACTGCGGGAAGGGGCCGGGCGTGGGGAACTTCTTGACCGGCAAAGCCGTCGCCGTCACGGGCGCCGGACGAGGCATCGGGCGGGCGGTGGCGCTCGCCGCGGCGGCGGAGGGGGCACGGGTCGTCGTCAACGACCTCGGCGTCTCCGTGGACGGCGCCGCACCCACCAGCGAGGTCGCCGAGGCCGTCGCCAAGGAGATCGAGGCGGCCGGCGGCGAGGCCGTCGCGGTCGCCGACGACATCTCCACGATGGACGGCGGCCGGCGGGTCGTCGACACCGCCATGGCGGCGTACGGGCGGCTCGACGGGGTCGTGTGCGTGGCCGGCATCCTGCGCGAACGGATGCTGTTCAACATGACCGAGGAGGAGTGGGACCCGGTCGTCGCCACCCACCTGAAAGGCACCTTCACTGTCTTCCGGGCCGCGTCCGCGGTCATGCGCGCCCAGCGCTCGGGCACTCTGATCGGGTTCACCAGCGGCAACCACCAGGGCTCGGTCTCCCAGGCCAACTACAGCGCCGCCAAGGGCGGGATCATCTCCCTCGTGCGCAGCGCCGCGCTCGGCCTGCACCGGTACGGGGTGACCGCCAACGCGGTGGCGCCCGTGGCGCGTACGCGGATGTCGGCGAACGTGCCCATGGAGCTGACCGGGATCGGGGAACCGGAGGATGTCGCTCCACTGGTGGTGTACCTGCTGTCCGACCGCGCGCGCGAGCACGGGGTCACCGGGCAGGTGTACACGGTCGCCGGGCCGCGGATCGCGGTGTGGGCGCAGCCACGCGAACTGCGGTCGGCTTACGCGGAGGGCGGTTCCTGGACGCCGGAGCGGATCGCGGAGTTCCTGCCGGGGTCGGTCGGGGTGGACCCGATGCCGATGCTGGAACGGCTGGAGGAGATGCGGCGGGCCGCGAACGACGGGGCGCGGCCGAACGCGTGAGCCGGTGGGCGGTCACCGGATGCGGCCCCGTGCGCGGCCGGTGGCGCCCGCGCGGCGGAGCCGTACACCGGTACGGCCCCGCGCCCCTGACGGGGTCGTCCTTGCCCCTTCCCGAGGAGGCGGACATGGAGTTCGGATTCACCGCCGCGGACGAGGAGTTCCGTGCCGAGGCCCGGGACTGGCTGGCCGCGCACCGTTCCTGTGCCGGGGACCGCCGCACCTGGGAACGCACCCTCGGCGCCGCCGGGTGGATAGGGATCGGCTGGCCGGAGGACGGGTACGGCAACCGCACCGCCACCCTCACCCAACAGGTCGTCTGGGCCGAGGAGTACGCCCGGTCGGGCGCTCCGGCCCGTGCGGGGCACATCGGGGAGAAGCTGCTCGCCCCGACCCTCCTCGCGCACGGCACCGCGGAGCAGAAGGCGCGTTTCCTGCCCCCGATCGCCGCCGGCGCCGAGTTCTGGTGCCAGGGGTACAGCGAACCCGGCGCCGGATCGGACCTCGCGGGGGTGCGGACGCGGGCCGAACGGACCCCGGACGGGACGGAGTACCGGGTCACCGGGCAGAAGCTCTGGACGTCCCTCGCCCACGAGGCCGACTGGTGCTTCGTGCTGGCCCGCAGCGACCCGGAGTCGAGGCGCCACCACGGGCTGACCTTCCTGCTCGTGCCGATGGACCAGCCGGGCCGGATCGAGGTGCGGCCGATCCGGCAGATGACCGGCACGAGCGACTTCAACGAGGTCTTCTTCGACGGCGCCCGCGCGCGCGTGGAGCACGTCGTCGGCGCGGAGGGCGGCGGCTGGCGGGTCGCGATGAGCCTGCTCGGCTTCGAGCGCGGGGTGTCCACGCTGGCCCAGCAGACCGGGTTCGCCGAGGAGTTGGGGCGCGTGCTCCGCACGGCCGTCGAGACGGGCGCCGCCGACGACCCCGTCATACGGGAACGGCTGGTGCGGCTGTGGGCCGAGCTGCGCACCATGCGGTGGAACGCGCTGCGGACGCTGGGCGGTTCGGGCGGGCCGGGCGCGCCCAGCGTGGCCAAGCTGCTGTGGGCGGGGTGGCACCAGCGGCTCGGGGAACTGGCGGTGGAGGTGCGGGGGGCGGCGGCGGGCGTCGGGCCGGCGGACTGGTCGCCCTCGGCGCCGTACGTGCTCGACGAGGCGCAGCACCTGTTCCTGTTCTCCCGGGCCGACACGATCTACGGCGGCTCGGACCAGATCCAGCGCACCATCATCGCCGGGCGCGTGCTCGGCCTGCCCGGACAGCCCAAGGGATAGGGGACGCGATGCGGGGCGTGGTGTTCGACGGCGAGCGGGCCGAGGTCGTGGACGATCTGGCGGTACGGGGGCCGGGGCCGGGGGAGGTGCTCGTGGCGGTGTCGGCGGCCGGGCTGTGCCACAGCGACCTGTCGGTGGTGGACGGGACGATCCCGTTCCCGGTGCCGGTGGTGCTCGGGCACGAGGGCGCGGGCGTGGTGGAGGCGGTCGGTGCCGGGGTCACGCATGTGGTGCCCGGGGACCATGTCGCGCTGTCCACGCTCGCCAACTGCGGCACCTGCGCGGAGTGCGACCGGGGGCGGCCGACGATGTGCCGGCAGGCCATCGGACGGCCGGGGAAGCCGTTCACCCGCGCGGGGCGGCCGGTGTACCAGTTCGCGTCCAACTCGGCCTTCGCCGAACGGACGGTCGTCAGGGCCGTGCAGGCGGTCCGGATCCCCGAGGACATCCCGCTGCCGTCCGCGGCGCTGATCGGCTGCGCGGTGCTGACCGGCGTCGGGGCCGTGCTCAACCGCGCGCGCGTGGACCACGGGGAGAGCGTGGTCGTCATCGGCACCGGCGGGATCGGCCTCAACGTGCTGCAGGGCGCGCGGATCGCGGGCGCGCGGCGGATCGTGGCCGTCGACGCCGATCCGGCGAAGGAGGCGGTGGCGCGGCGGTTCGGCGCGACCCACTTCCTGACGTCCGCCGAAGGCGTGCGGGAGGTGCTGCCGACGGGCGCGGACCACGTCTTCGAGTGCGTCGGCCGGGTGGAACTGGTCCGGCAGGCGATCGACCTGCTCGACCGGCGCGGCCAGGCGGTCCTGCTGGGCGTGCCGCCCGCGACCGCGGAGGCGTCCTTCCTCGTCTCGTCCCTGTACCTGGACAAGTCGATCCTGGGCTGCCGCTACGGCTCCTCCCGCCCCCAGCGCGACATCGCCCTGTACGCCGGCCTGTACCGGGCCGGACGGCTGCTGCTGGACGAGCTGGTGACCGCCACCTACCCGGTGGAGGACTTCGGGAAGGCCCGGGCCGAGGCGGAGGCGGGCCGGGTCGCGCGGGCCGTGCTCACGTTCTGACGGCGGTCCGGAAGGTGCGCCGGTACGCCGTCGGCGTCACGCCCAGCGCCGCCTGGAGGTGCTGCCGCATGGACTGGGCGGTGCCGAAGCCGGCGTCCCGGGCGACCTGGTCGACGGACAGGCCGGTGGACTCCAGCAGGTGCCGGGCCCGTTCGACGCGCTGCTGGGTGAGCCACTGGCCCGGACTGACGCCGGTCTCCTCGCGGAAGCGGCGGGTGAAGGTCCGTACGGACATGGACTCCCGCTCGGCCATGTCCCGCAGCCGGATCGGCTCGTGGAGGCGGCCGAGCGCCCACGCGCGCGCGGTGGTCGTGGTGGCCTGCTGCGGATGCGGGATCGGGCGCTCGATGTACTGGGCCTGCCCGCCGTCGCGGTGCGGCGGTACGACCGTGCGGCGGGCGACCTCGTTGGCGACGGCGGTGCCGTGGTCGCGGCGCACCATGTGCAGGCACAGGTCGATTCCGGCGGCGACGCCCGCCGAGGTCAGCACGTCGCCGTCGTCGATGAACAGCACGTCCGGATCGACCTCGATCCGCGGGAAGAGCCGCTGGAGGCGCTCGGCGTCGGCCCAGTGCGTGGTGGCGGGGCGGCCGTCGAGGAAGCCGGCGGCGGCGAGGACGTAGACGCCGGTGCAGATGGAGGCGAGGCGGGTGCCGGGGCGGATGTGCGCGAGGGCGGCGGCCAGGTCCTCGGTGAGGACGCCCTCCTCGAAGACCGGACCGAGTTCGTAGGAGGCCGGGACGATCACGGTGTCGGCGGTGGCGAGGGCCTCCGGGCCGTGGTCGACCATGATGGCGAAGTCGGCGTCGGTCTCGACGGGCCCGGGCGGCCGGACCGAGCAGGTCACGACCTCGTACAGGTGCCGTCGGCGGTGGTCCTTGGGGCGGCCGAAGATGCGGTGCGGGATGCCCAGTTCGAAGGGGAGCAGACCGTCGAGGGCGAGCACGACGACACGGTGCGGGCGGAACGCGGGGGACTCCTGCTCACGGGCCATGGCCCGATCCTAGCGAACAGTGTCCTCCGGGCCACTCGATGGAGGAGATCGCCGCACCGAAGCTGTAGGGCGTGACCCAGACAACCGAAGCCCCCACAGTCGTCCCCGAGCGGCGGCGGAGGCGCATCCACCGCGCCTGGTTCGTGGCCGCCGTCACCTTCGTCACGATCATCGGCGCTGCGGCCTTCCGCTCACTGCCGGGCCTGCTCATCGACCCGCTGCACCAGGAGTACGGCTGGTCGCGCGGCACGATCGGCGCGGCCGTCTCGATCAACCTCGCGCTGTACGGGCTCACCGCGCCGTTCGCGGCCGCGCTGATGGACCGTTTCGGCATCCGCCGGGTCGTGGCGGTGGCGCTGACCGTGATCGCCATCGGCTCGGGCCTGACGGTGTGGATGACGGCGGTCTGGCAGCTGTTGCTGTGCTGGGGCCTGCTGGTCGGCCTGGGATCGGGCTCCATGGCGCTGGCGTTCGCGGCGACGGTCACCAACCGCTGGTTCACCGAGCGCCGGGGCCTGGTCAGCGGGATCCTCACCGCGGCCTCCGCCTCCGGCCAGCTCATCTTCCTGCCGCTGCTGTCCTGGATGGTCACGCGCCACGACTGGCGCCCGGCGGCCGTCACCGTCGCCCTCGCCGCCCTGGCCGTCGTGCCCTTCGTCTGGCTGCTGCTGCGCGACCACCCGGCCGACGTGGGCCTGAAGCCGTACGGCGCGCGGGAGTTCGTCCCCAAGCCGCCTCCGGTGACCGGCGCCGCGCGCCGCGCGGTCACCGTCCTCCTCTCGGCCGTGCGCACGGGCCCGTTCTGGCTGCTCGCCGGCACCTTCGCGATCTGCGGCGCCTCCACGAACGGCCTGGTCCAGACCCACTTCGTGCCCGCCGCCCACGACCACGGCATGCCCGTCACGGCGGCGGCCTCCCTCCTCGCCGTCATCGGCGTGTTCGACGTGGTCGGCACGATCGCCTCCGGCTGGTTCACCGACCGCTTCGAACCGCGCAGGCTGCTGGCGGTGTACTACGCGCTGCGCGGCGTCTCGCTGCTCTTCCTGCCGATGCTGCTGGCCCCCACGGTCCACCCCCCGATGATCTTCTTCATCGTCTTCTACGGCCTCGACTGGGTCGCCACCGTCCCGCCCACCCTGGCCCTGTGCCGCGAGCAGTACGGCGACGACAGCGCCATCGTCTTCGGCTGGGTCCTCGCCTCCCACCAGGTCGGCGCGGCTCTGGTGGCGTTCCTGGGCGGCGTCGCCCGGGACCTCTCCGGCTCCTACGACGTGGTCTGGTACGCCTCGGGCGCGCTGTGCGCGGCGGCGGCCCTGATGGCCCTGGTGATCCGGCGCAGGCCGAGGACGCCGGCGGACGCCATCCCGGCCGTGGCCTAGGGAAACCTGCGCGGAGCCTCCCGGCGGCGGGGGGGGGGGGGGGGGGGGGGGGGGGGGGGGGGGGGGCCCCCCCGCGCCGCCCCCCCGCCCCCCCCCCGCGGGGGGGGCGGCGGGGGGCGGGGCGGGGACGGGGGGGGGGGGGGGGGGGCCACGCAAGGGCGG